>JALFSO010000010.1 GCA_022778785.1 Dysosmobacter sp.
GATTGAATGCCTGCAAAAAGCCTGTGTCAGCAGGCGTTTGCGCCGCGCAGCGGCAGCTTTTCGGCCCGCTGCGCGGGCAGAAAAGCGAGGCATTGTGAAGGCTGTCGAAAAAGTCCATCGGACTTTTTCGACAGCCTGAACGCCCGCCGCGTGATCGCGGCGGGCGTTCTGCGCTTACTTATGGGGCGTCTACTCCGGCGTCCCGCTCCCATTCGGGCAGACGCATCCGGTAGAGGTACTGTCCGCCCATGAGCTTACCGAACCGGAAGCGGTTGGCGGCGGACTCGAACAGCACGTACAGCTGGCCGCCGTCGTACACCGTCTCCTCGGAGTAGGGCGGCAGATGGAGGACGTCCACGCAGCTGGCGGTGTCCAGATAGTAGATGGGGATGGGGGTGCCGTCGTTCCAGTAGATGCCGTGGGGGCTTTGCACCACGGTCTTCCGGTCGTAGAAAAACAACTGGGAGCTGTTGCGGAAGCTGGAGGCCGACAGGACGATGCGTCCGTCGCCGGTGACGCAGGTGCCCTGGATCCGCTCCGGGATGGAATAGGCCCGGTCCGGCTCCGGCTCCACGCCGAACTCCGCCTCGCCGTTCAAGGGATAGGACAGCAGCACCGCCGTGTTGCGGTCCCCGGCGGGGGTGGTGATGTGGTGGGACTCCTCGGTTTTGAACCGGCCGTACTCATACTCCCCCACCAGCAGATGGTCCTCCGTCAGATAGCAGAAGGAGGCGGCGTTGTCCGTCTTCAGCACCCCCAGCACGTTGGCCTCATAGGAGGCGCTGTCGAAAATGTCCGCCGAGGGCAGGACGTAGCAGTTCCCGCCGCTGCCCGCCAGATAGGTGAAGGGCCCGTTGGTGCAGATTCCGCCGGAGTGGCTCACCAGGGGCTTTCCGTCCCTGTCCACCACCCGGATCAGCCGGGCCGCGCTGTTGGCCTTGATATAGTACAGCCGGGAGACGCCGGTGGTGGAGATATAGCCGCTGATGAGGAACTCTCCGCCGCCGCAGGCCTCCAGTCCCTGGGGCACGAAGTTCTCCGCCAGGCCGGGGATGTGGACGTCCGCCACGGCGGCGCTGTAAAATTCGTTGTAATAGACGCGGAAGCCCAGCCAGAAGATGCCCAGCGGCGCCAGCACCGCCAGGATCATCAGCGCCGGCAGCCGCCGGAGCCATTTCCGGCTCCCTCCGTTCTCTCTTGATTGTCTCACGGACGGTCCCCTCTCTCTGCATACCGGACTCACCGGCCGCGGCCGGTCCGGCAGACAGTAGTATAGCACATCCCGCCGGAAAAGAACAGCTCCCCCGGCGGCGCCGTCTTTGTGCAGGTCAACGAGGAACTGGAAAAAAACGGCGGTCATTTTGTGGATTTCTCTTTCCTATCCCGTCGGTTTATGCTATTATTCACTTATATGACCCATGCTATGAGCGGCCGGGACGGCCCGTGGATCGCTGTATCCGCCGTCCGCCGATGGAGGTTTTTTTATGCTGATGGATATGCTGATGGAACACGATGCCGCCCTGGATGCCAGCGCCGCGCTGGAACGGGCCTTTCAGGAGCCGGGCTTCCTCCGGCGTCTGCGGATGAACCAGGCGGACGCCCGCCGCCTGCTGGAGCAGGTGAACTGGAACGCCGCCCTGCGGCCCCTGCTGCCCATCCGGCAGCGGCTGACCTGCGGCCAGGTGCTGGAGCTGTGCCGCCCCATGCTGTCCGCCGCCGCGCCGGAGCCGGAGGAGGGCTGGCTGCCCTTCGCCTATCACACGGCGGTGTCGCTGCTGTATCCGGAGCTGGACCGGAAGCACTCCGCCGCCCAGACCGACGCCGCCCTGTGCTTTTTGCAGGTGCTGCGGGTACTGCTGGACATGGAGCGGCGGGACCTGCCCTTCGACCCCCAGTACGACTTCGCCTTCTGCACGGAGGAGGAGATCCGCCGCAGCTTCGTGGCGGAGGAGTACCGCCGCTTCCTCACCCGCTTCCGGGAGGAACACGTCTACGAGCTGCTGCGCCTGGGCCGGGAGGTGACGCCCTTCCGCACCCTGGAGCACATCGCAGGCGTCCACCACGTGTCCATGACCGTAGCCCGGGCCTTCGAGGCCGCCGGCGGACTGGTGGATCTGGCCCTGATGAGCGGCGCCGCCGCCGGCCACGACATCGGCAAGTTCGGATGCAAGGCCGGCGAACGGGTGCCCTATCTCCACTACCACTACACCAACCAGTGGTTCTCCCAGCGGGACCTGAACACCATCGGCCACATCGCCGCCAACCACTCCGTCTGGGATCTGGAGATCGAGAACCTGTCCGCCGAGTCGCTGATCCTGGTGTACGCCGACTTCCGGGTGAAGCAGTCCCGGGACGAGAGCGGCAACGAGATCGCCCGCATCTACTCCCTGGCGGAGGCCTTCGACGTGATCCTGGCCAAGCTGGACAACGTGGACGACGCCAAGCGCCGCCGCTACCGCTTCGTCTACTCCAAGCTCCACGACTTCGAGGAGTATCTGCTGTCCTTCGGCGTGGACGTGACGCTGCACGGCAACGACACGCCGCCCCTGCCCCGGAAGGACGCCGCCCTGCTGACCCCCGACGAGGTGGTGTCGGCCCTGCGGCGCACCGCCGTGGACCACAACATCCGCCTGATGCACAGCCTGACCCATGACCAGCTGTTCGCCAGCATTCTGGAGGCCGCCCACAGCGAGAAGGACCTGGGCCGCCTGCGGGCCTACGTGTCCGTGTTCGAGGAGTATTTCACCTATCTGTCCTCCTCCCAGAAGGACCAGACCCTGGACTTCCTGTACGAGCTGCTGATGAATCCCGACGGCGACATGCGCCGTCAGTCCGCCACCCTCATCGGCCGCATTCTGGCGGGGTATCACTCCGGCTACAAGAAGGAGCTGCCTGCGGGGTCCGCCCCGGACCCGGAGGACGACCGGCCCTTCCAGCGTTGGGCGGAGTATCTGGAGAAGCTCATCCGCCCCGACGGGCTGCTGACCCCTGCCCAGACCAGCAAGATCCGCTATACCGCCAAGCTGGTGGTGGACGCCCTGCTGGAGAACTGCTCCGACGCCGACGTGTCCCGGTTCGCCGCGGAGCTGCTGCGCCACTATACCGACCCCGCCCAGGTGGACGTGGACACCGCCTTCGCCCTGCTGGATACGGTGGTCAGCTTCCCCGCCAGCCGCTGCGACGAGGCCACGGTACTGACCCTGGCGGACTTCGCCTCCTACTGGCTCCGCACCGGGGGACTGCCGGAGCGGGCCGCCGCCCTGCGGCTGTTTCTCCACCTGCTGGCCGTCCGGCCGGGGGACGAGGTGCTGCGCCGGCGCATTGCCGGCGACGTGCTGGCGGCAGACTGCCAGTCCTCCGCGCCGCTGCTGTTCCTCCAGGTCCAGCTGGGCCGCGCCCTGGGCACCGACGTCTCCGCCCAGGAGCGGGAGCTGGCGGACCCGGACGTGGTCAGCAACGTCTTTCTGGACAACCTGAAGACCGCCACCCACTGGGTGCTGAAGGCCGTGGGCGTGGAATACCTGCTGGACCAGGTGGAGCGGGGCATCAACACCAACGTCCTCCACATCGCCACCCACTTCTCCAACCTGATGAAGGTCAGCGAGCACGTGGTGGTGCGGCGTCTGGCCGGCGGGTCCCTGCTGGCGCTGGCGCCGTCCCTGACGCCGGACCGGCGGAACGAGATCGCCGTGGAGCTGTCCAAGTCGTTGGAGACCGGCCAGTCGGAGATGTCCAAGTACATCCCGGAGTACCTGGGCCGGTTCGCCCTGTGGCTGACCCCCCGGGAGCTGGACGAGGTCATCGCCCAGATGCAGTCCCTGCTGTCCTCCCCCAGCGACAGCGTGGTGGCCGCCGCCCTCAGCACCATCGGCTCCATGCTGGAGTACTACGCGGTGTACGGCGGCCGGTTCCATGAGGAGGAGGACGTGCTGGAGGCCCGCCGCCGCCAGCTGATGGGCCTGCTGCTGCGGGGCCTGGCGTCCTATCGGGAGCCGGTGCGCCAGGAGGCCCTGCGGATCCTTGGCGAGGGGCTGTACGCCTCCCAGACCCTGTCCTACGCGGAGAAGACCAGCCTGTTCACCCTCACCGCCAAGAAGGTGCTGTGCCTCATTCAGGAGGGCAACGAGGGGGATCTGATCTTCTTCTACACCGCCGCCGCCCTGTCCCACATCTACCGCTTCATCGTCCTCCACCGGATTGAAAGCGGTCCCTTCCAGTTCACCATCCCCCACAAGGCCGCCTTCTTCCCCGGCACCTTCGACCCCTTCTCCCTGTCCCACAAGGGCATCGTCCAGAACATCCGGGACCTGGGCTTCGAGGTGTATCTGGCCATCGACGAGTTCTCCTGGTCCAAGAAGGCCCAGCCCAGCCTCATCCGCCGCCAGCTGGTCAGCATGTCCATCGCCGACGAGTTCGACGTGTACCTGTTCCCCCACGACATCCCCGTGAACCTGGCCAACCCCGGCGACCTGAACCGCCTGCGGGAGGTCTTCGCCGGACGGGAGCTGTATCTGGCTGTGGGCTCCGACGTGGTGGCCAACGCCTCGTCCTACAAGGCGCCCCCCTCCCCCGGCTCCGTCCAGAACATGAACCACATCGTCTTCCGCCGGGCCAGCGACAACGACGGCCACGAGATCGAGGCGGACCTGACCCGCATCCGGGGCAAGGTGCTGCAGCTCCAGCTGCCCACCCATCTGGAGGACATCAGCTCCACCCGCATCCGGGAGAACATCGACCTGGGCCGGGATATCTCCAACCTCATCGACCCCAGCGTGCAGGACTTCATCTACCGCAACAGCCTGTACCTCCGGGAGCCCCAGTACAAGCAGCTCATGCGGGTGGGCGCTTTGGACTTCTCCTACGCCGCCCATCCCGGCGAGGGACTGGTCCGGGAGCTGGAGGAGTTCCTGGCGGCCATCGGCCGCCGGGTGAAGCTGGACCCCCGGGACGCCCTGATGATCCTCCGGGACCGCACCGGCCGCGGCCGCATCCTGGGCGTGCTGTCCATGCGGGTGGTGAACACCGTGGGACTGTACAGCGCCCTGGGCGACGCCCGGCAGGCCAACTACATCCGGGCCCACTCCGCCGGACGGGTGTGCCTGCTGACGGGTCTGTATGCCCAGCCCCATCCCGGCGGAAACTATGACGTGCCCCAGCTGCTGCTGACCGACGCCCTGGTGCAGGCCCTGTCCGACGACTGCTGCTACGCCGTCTACGCTCCCCGGGAGTCCTCTCCCGCCGAGGTGGACGATCTGATGCGCCGCACCGGCTTCCTGCCGGTGCCCGCCGAGCCGGGGGACCGTCCCCTGATGCTGGTGGACATGCGGGCGCCGGTGGCCGTCATCCAGAACATCCCCACCACCCTGAAGGAGCCCTTCGCCTCCGACCGCAATGTGCTGGCCGCCGTCCGGAAGGCCCACGTGAAGTTCCAGGCCGCCATCACGGAGCTGTATCCCGGCGGGCTGGTGCTGTCCCTCAACGCGGAGGTCATCTACCACCGGCTGGTGCGGAAGATCGTGGAGATCAACGGCGTCCCGGCGGAGCCCACCCATCCCCGGGTGCTGGGCCCCAAGATGTGCGTCCCCTTCGGCAAGATCCTCCGGGGCAACGCCATCCCCAACACCGTCACCAAGACCATCCACACCGACAAGGTCTTCGCTCCGGACCTGCGCTCCTTCACCATCGAGGCCTTCCCCGGCTACGCCCCCCTGGAGAGCCAGATCCGTACCATCAAGTCCTTCCGCCGCCCCGTGATCCTGGTGGACGACCTGCTCCACTCCAGCAACCGCTTCCAGGTGCTGGACCCCATGCTCCGCCGGTACGACGTGCCCATCGACCGGGTGCTGGTGGGCGTCATGTCCGCCCGGGGCCGGGACCTGATGGCGGACCGGAACATCGCCGCCGACTGCGTCTACTTCATCCCCAACCTGCGGGCCTGGTTCATCGAGTCCACCATGTATCCCTTCATCGGCGGCGACACCGTCAGCGGCGCCAAGCCCTCGGTGCCCGGCCTGACCCCCGCCGTCAACCTGATCCTGCCCTACGCCTTCCCCAACTTCTACAAGGAGTGCAGCCACCAGACCGTGTTCCGGTTCTCCCGGGCCTGCATTGAGAACTCCCGGGACATTCTGGCCTCTCTGGAGACCGCCTACCGGGAGCGGTTCGCCCGGAACCTGACCCTGTCCCGGCTGAACGAGGCCGTCATCCTGCCGCTGTCCCCGGACAAGGGCAACTGTCTGGCCTACGACCCCAACCTGCCCGCCTCGCTGTGCCTGGACAACGACCTCCAGGCCCTGCTGCGGATGCGGAACGTGCTGGAATAAGGCCCATCCCGCCAAGCGCCTGTGACCGGACCGGTCCGGAAAGGAGCCGTCATTATGAAAGCGAAACGATCCCTTGCCCCCGTCCTGCTGCTCCTGCTGGCTCTGGCAGCCGCGGGACTGTTCGTCCTCCGGGACGCCGCCATGCTCTATCACGGACCGGTGACGGAGGGTGCCCAGGAATATTATGTCAACAGCCTCAGCCGTCGGGCCTTCGCCGGAAGCTGGCTCTGGGACGGCGACCCGGACCACATGACCGTCACCGTCCCGGACAAAATAGACGGCGTGGCCGTCACCGCCCTGGGGGGATATCAGGGCCGGGGCGTGCCCGTCCGGTTCGGCGTGACCCTGCCGGAAGCGTACCGCTCCACCCTGGAGCCCAGTCCGGACATACCCCTTGCGGAGGAGCTGGTGTTCACCGTGGAGCTGGGGAAATCCGTCACGGAGATCCACGCGGCGGACACGGGCTATGACACCGTGGTCGTGGGCACCGGCGCCGCTGTGGCCCGGTATCACGTGTCCTACCGCTATGTCTGTGACGCGGAGAACCCCGTCTTTTACGCGGAGGACGGCGTGCTGTACCGCCGGGACGATGGTCGGCCCGCCTTCTGATATGATTTTCTTTGCCTGAAGGAGAGATCACCCATGTACTACTATTCCCTTGATGATACCACGGCTGCCTCCCTGCTGCCGGACCTGCCCCTTCCCCACGCGGACGCCCCGGCGGAGACGCCGCAGCGGTTCCTGGTCAGCCGGGACCCGTCGGACGGCCGCGCCCTGTTCTGCGTCTCCGATCCCCGGCAGCTGGCGGCGGAGACAGACGATCTCCGCGCCCTGGACCCCGGCCGCATCCCCGGCCCCGCGCCGGAGCTGCCGGAGGATGTGCTGCGGGCCATCGGTGAGCGGCGGCTGTCCGCCGTCAACGTCCGCCATCCCAGATGGCGGGAGGCCCTGACCTTCTGCCGCCCCCGCACCGGCAAAAAGCGGGTCCACATTCTGGCGGTGGGCGACGTGGGCAGCACCCTGCTCACCGCCCTGAAGCTGGCGGGCGGCGACTGCATCGGCACCATCGGCATCTGCGACCTCAATGAGAGCACCGTCCGGCGGTGGGTGGCGGAGATGAGCCAGATCTCCGCCCCGTGGGACTACGATTCCTTCCCGGAGGTGGTGGCCGTGGACCTGGACCACCTGTTTGACTGCGACGTGTTCGTTTTCATCGCCACCAAGTCCATCCCCGCCGTGGGCAGCGGCGTAAAAGACGTGCGGATGGCCCAGTTCGAGGCCAACCGGTCCATCGTGGCCCACTACGCCCGGCAGGCCCGGGCGGCGGATTACCGGGGGCTGTTCATCGTCATGAGCGACCCGGTGGACCCGTTGTGCAAGGCGGCGTGGCTGGCGTCCAATGAGGATGAAAACGGTGCGTGGGACGGACTGGGCCTGCTGCCGGAGCAGGTCCACGGCTTCGGTCTGGGCGTCATGAACGCCCGGGCGGCGGCGCTGGCCAAGCAGAACGACGCCTACCGCTCCTTCCTGACGGAGGGCCGCAGCTTCGGCCCCCACGGCCAGGGGCTGATCATCGCTAACTCCGTGGCGCACTACGACGACGATGTCTCCCAGGCGCTGACGAAAGAAGTTGTGGAGGCCAACCTCCGCATCCGGGAGATGGGCTTCAAGCCCTACGTGGCCCCGGCCATCTCCTCCGGCGCGTTGCAGTTGCTTCTGCTGCTGCGGGGCCAGTGGCACTGCGGCTCCGTCCATCTGGGCGGCGTCTGGTTCGGCTGCCGGAACCGCTACACCCCCGCCGGTCTGGAGACGGAGGCCCTGTCCTTGCCGGACGGCCTGTTCGCCCGGCTGCGGGAGACGGAGCAGATCCTGGCCGGGATCATCTGACCCGGGGCGCGTTCCCGGCAGGCGCTCCGGAAACTCGATTTGGAAGGAGACAGCCCCATGTCTGATCTGCTGACCGTCATCTGCCCCGGCGGCATCGCCGGGGAACGGTTCACCACCACGCTGGAATACGCCCTGAAGGGCCGTCCGGCCCGGGTGCTGACCCGGCTGGAGGGGCCCGTCTCCCATGCCCGCATCCTGTTCGCCGTCCCCCTGGACGACGCCGGCATGAACGACGGGCTGTGGCCCCTGCTGGCATATCTCCGGCGGCATCCCGGCTGTCTGGCCGGGTCCGTGGGCGGCATCCTGGTGGACGGCCCCGGCGACCTGTACACGAAAGCCGCCGCCCGGGATCTGGCCCTGGCGGCCAATCAGGCGGGGTGCCTGCTGGTGGGCCGGCCCCTGGTGGAGGCCACTGGGGACCTGCGGAACTTCACCGTCCAGGCGAAAAACGCGGACTGCTCCCTGGAGGACGCCTACCGTCTGGCGGCCCGGGATCTGGCGGCCCGGATCCTGGACTTCGCGCCGGTGCGGCATCCCCGGCCCCGGATAACGGTGCTCCACGCCTCCAGCCGCCGGACCTCCAACACCCTGGACCTGTGGGGCGCGGTGCGGTACCGGCTGGCGGACCGGTGCGACATCACGGAGATCGGCCTGCGGAACGGCACCATGGAGGACTGCGCCGGATGCCCTTACACCACCTGTCTCCACTTCGGTGAGAAGGGCGGCTGCTTCTACGGCGGCGTCATGGTGCAGGAGGTCTATCCGGCGGTGCGGGACACCGACGCCCTGGTGCTGCTGTGCCCCAACTACAACGACGCCCTGGCCGCCAACCTGACGGCGGCCATCAACCGCCTGACGGCCCTGTACCGCACCACCCCCTTCACCAACAAGGCCGTCTACGGCATCGTGGTGTCCGGCTACTCCGGCGGCGACATCGTAGCCCGGCAGCTTATCGGGGCGCTGTCCATGAACAAGGGGTTCTATCTGCCCTCCATGGCCTGCCTGCTGGAGACCGCCAACGACAAGGGCTCCGCCATGCGCCTCCCCGGCATTGAGGACCGTCTGGCCGCCTTCGCGGACCGGATGCGGGAACAGCTGTGTACGTGAAAAGGGCCCGCCGGTATCAGGCGGGCCGCCTTTGTCAGATTCAACGATTTACCGCGGTAAAATTTCAGCAGTCCGCCAAAATCAAAATTGGCCCTTGACATTTCCGCTTTCCGGGGAGTATACTCTCCACAAGTTCAAAGCAGAAAACCGATGACGCAGACGAGTAAGCAGAGAACCCCTCTTTCAGAGAGCTGCCGGTGGTGGGATGGCAGCAGAGACGGCTCTGACGAATGGACTGCGGAGGGCGGGCTGAACGCGTGAGCCAGTAAGCGCCGACGGGCTTTTCCCCCGTTATCAGGGAAAGACGTGTGATGGCACGTCGCCGAGCGGGCGAGGAATTCGCCAATTTGGGTGGCACCGCAGAAGTTTCAGACTTTTGTCCCAAAGGAACCTATTCATTTAGGTCCTTTGATGGGACAGAGGTCTTTTTTGTTTCCTTTTCCCCAAAGGGCCGCAGGACGAAAGGAGATACACCATGAAGTACGACAACAACATCCCCTACAAGATCTATCTGGAAGAGTCCGAGATGCCCGCGGCCTGGTACAACGTCCGGGCGGACATGAAGGTCAAGCCCGCGCCGCTGCTGAATCCCGGCACCGGCCAGCCCATGGCCTTTGAGGATCTGCGGCCCGTGTTCTGCGACGAACTGATCCGCCAGGAACTGGACGACGATACCGCCTATATCCCCATCCCCCAGGAGATCCGGGACTTCTACAAGATGTACCGTCCCGCCCCGCTGGTGCGGGCCTACTGCCTGGAGGAGAAGCTCCAGACCCCGGCGAAGATCTACTACAAGTTCGAGGGCAACAACACCTCCGGCTCCCACAAGCTGAACAGCGCCATCGCCCAGGCGTACTACGCCAAGATGCAGGGGCTGAAGGGCGTCACCACCGAGACCGGCGCCGGCCAGTGGGGCACCGCCCTGTCCATGGCCTGCTCCTACTTCGGCCTGGACTGCAAGGTGTTCATGGTGAAGGTCAGCTATGAGCAGAAGCCCTTCCGCCGGGAGGTCATGCGGACCTACGGCGCCTCCGTCACCCCCTCCCCCTCCGAGACCACCAACATCGGCAAGGCCATCCTGAAGGAGCATCCCGGCACCACCGGCTCCCTGGGCTGCGCCATCAGCGAGGCCGTGGAGGCCGCCACCTCCACGCCCGGCTACCGCTACGTGCTGGGCAGCGTGCTGAATCAGGTACTGCTGCACCAGTCCATCATCGGTCTGGAGACCAAGGCGGCGCTGGACAAGTACAACATCGTCCCCGACATCATCATCGGCTGCGCCGGCGGCGGCAGCAATCTGGGCGGCCTGATCTCCCCCTTCATGGGCGAGAAGCTCCGGGGCGAGAAGGACTATCAGATCATCGCCGTGGAGCCCGCCTCCTGCCCCAGCTTCACCCGGGGCCGCTTCGCCTATGACTTCTGCGACACCGGCAAGGTCTGCCCCCTGGCCAAGATGTACACCCTGGGCAGCAACTTCATCCCCTCTCCCAACCACGCCGGCGGCCTGCGGTATCACGGCATGAGCTCCATCCTGTCCCAGCTGTACCACGACGGCTACATGGAGGCCCGCTCCGTGGAGCAGACCAAGGTCTTTGAGGCGGCGGAGCAGTTCGCCCGGGTGGAGGGCATCCTTCCCGCCCCCGAGTCCAGCCACACCATCCGGGTGGCCATCGACGAGGCGCTGAAGTGCAAAGAGACCGGCGAGGAGAAGACTATCGTCTTCGGCCTGACGGGCACCGGTTACTTCGACATGGTGGCCTACGAGAAGTTCCACAACGGCGAGATGAGCGACTATATCCCCTCTGACGCCGAGCTGGAGGCCAGCTTCGCCACCCTGCCCCAGGTCCCGGGCCAGGAGTGATACTGATTCTTGATGAAAAAATTTCATCAAGAATCCCGCGTGCTGCGCACGCTCGAATTGTGCAGAGGCACAATTCGGCGTCTCATAAAACTGAACGCGCTTCGCGCTATCAAACGGTTTGAACCGTTTTCATCAGTTTTAATATATTTTTTCCCAAAATAGCAGCAGGCGCGCGGCAGTTTGCCACGCGCCTGTTTCGTTATGCCCGTGGGTCTCCGCGCTTCCGCCGCCGCAGGAAGTACCCGCCGCACAGGGCGATCTGTACCACGGTGGAGGCGGGGGTGGACAGCCCCAGGTGGAACAGCGACCCCGGCGACACCCGGCTCATGAGGAACGCCATGGGCAGCCGGACGCCCAGCGCCCCGGCGAAGCCCTGGACCATGACGAACACGGTCTGTCCGCAGCCGTTGAAGTAGCCGGTGAAGCAGAACAGGAAGCTGGTCAGCAGACAGTCGATGGCGTAGGCCTTCAGATACTCCCAGGCGGCGGCGATGACCGCCGTGTCCCTGGCGAACAGTCCCGCCAGCACGTCCCCGTGGAAGAACGCCGCCCAGCCCATCAGCAGTCCCGCCGCCACGGAGGAGGCGATGCCGCAGGCCAGCGCCCGCCGTGCCCGGTCCTCCCGTCCCGCGCCGATGTTCTGGGCCACGAAGGCGGACATGGACTGCATATAGGCGGAGGGCACCAGCATCACGAAGGCGCACATCTTCTCCGCCACGCCCACACCGGCGGAGGCCACGGTACCCATGGCGTTGGCGATGGCGATGATGGCCAGGAAGGACAAACTCACCAGCAGGTCCTGGAGGGCCACCGGACTGCCCAGCCGGAGGATGCGGCCGGTGATCTCCCGGTCAAAGCGGATGTCCGCCCGGGTCAGGGCAAAGGGCAGCTTCCGGCGGCGGATGATGACCATGGACAGGGCCACGCTGATGCCCTGGGCGGCCACGGTGGCGACGGCGGCTCCCGCCACCCCCATGCCGAAGCCCCCCACCAGCAGCAGGTCCCCGGCGATGTTGAAAAAACAGGCGATGGCCACGGTGATCAGGGGCATGTTGGAGTCCCCCAGCCCCCGGAAGATGCTGCCCAGGATGTTGTAGGCCACAATGAACACCGCCCCTGCGGAGCAGATGCGGACGTACCGCACCGTGCCGTCGAAGGCGTCCGCCGGGGCCTGCATCACCACCGCCATTCCCGGCGCCGCCAGCAGCATGACGGCAGTGACGATCAGCGTCACCGCGGCGAACAGGCAGATGCCGCAGCCCACGGTGCGGCCCGCCTCGTCGGGCCTGCCCTCGCCGATCTTCTGGCCCAGCAGCACCGTGACGCCCATGGCCAGGCCCGTGATGACCATGGTGACGGTCTGCATGATCTGGCTGCCGGTGGAGACGGCGGAGATGTCCGCCGCCGCGCCGAATCTCCCCACCACCTGCAAATCCACCGCGCCGTACATGGCCTGCAGCAGCAGCGCCAGCAGCACCGGCAGCGCGAATCGCAGCAGGGCGGACAAAATGGGTCCCTGGGTAAAATCGTGTTCCCGTTCCATGGTTCTCCTCCTTCTTTCCGGGCAAAAAGAAAAGCCGGCTAAGACCCCGGGCGCACCCGGCATCTTATCCAGCTTTGCGATTGCGATCACAAGCCCTCCGATGAACGTCCTATAATCTAGCACAGCGCCGCCGGATTGTCAAGGCCGCGCCTGAAAAAGCTGGTCTATTCCGGGCAGACCCCTCATAGCCTGATAGTGAGCTTACGGGACACGCCTTCACCGGCGTCTCCCAATCCTGTATGAAAGATACTTACGACCGAGGTGTACGATATGGATGAGATCAGCCGCAATCAGGTGGAGCTGGAGGGCCGGGTCCTCACCGCCCCCGTCCTCTCCCACGAAAACCACGGGACCCGCTTTTACCGCTTCTCTCTGTCCGTTCCCCGCCTGTCGGGACAGGCGGACCTCCTGCCCGTTCTGGTGACGGAGCGGTATTTGCCCCTGGCGGCGCCGGAGGCGCCCCTGCGGATCCGGGGACAGTTCCGGTCCTTCAACAACCGCAGCGGACACGGCAGCCGTCTGGTGCTGACGGTCTTCGCCCGGGAGGCGGAACCGGGCACCGGCACGCCGGAGAACCGCATTCTCCTGTCCGGCACGCTGTGCAAGCCGCCGGTATACCGCCGGACGCCCCTGGGCCGGAGCATCTGCGACCTGATGCTGGCGGTGCCCCGCCGGTACGGCCGGGCGGACTATCTGCCGGTGATCGCCTGGGGGCAGCTGGCCTCCCTCCTCAGCAGCCGTGGGGTGGGGGATCGGTTGGCTCTGGAGGGCCGCGTCCAGAGCCGGCTCTACACCAAGGTCACGGAGGATGGCCCCCAAGAGCGCACCGCCTACGAGGTGTCGGTGATGCACCTGACGGAGGAGGACGGCCAGTAACGCACAGCGCGCCGGGATCTCTCCCGGCGCGCTCAGCTTGTCGAAAAACCCTGTCTGAAGGAAAAGAGTCCTTTTTTGCAGGGGGAGTACGAGGGGGCAACCGGCGAAGCGCCGCCAGCGGCGGAAAAAGCGAACCGGTTGCGAGGAAGTGGCGCGATTCCCGGCCCAAAAGAGGCCGGAAATCGCAATGCCGCGACGGTGTCCGGGAGCCCCCTCGTGTTGGATTGAATGCCTGCAAAAAGCCTGTGTCAGCAGGCGTTTGCGCCGCGCAGCGGCAGCTTTTCGGCCCGCTGCGCGGGCAGAAAAGCGAGGCATTGTGAAGGCTGTCGAAAAAGTCCATCGGACTTTTTCGATAGCCTGAGCCACAGCAGTTTGATCTGCTGTGGCTATTCTTGCATTGCATCCTGTTGTGTGATAATATGGAACCGAGCAGACCCGGAAATCGGAATTTATAGAAATATTGAATAGAGGATATTGGAAAATGGGGAAAAAAGAAGAGAGATTTGAAGTTGTATTTACCGATGGATCTCAGCTGAAAGAGTCTGGCATGCGGCAAATTCTTGTGGACGGAGAAACGGGCGTCAATTACCTGGCCTGGAAATCGGGTTATGGCGGTGGTATTACCCCTCTTCTTGATTCTGAGGGAAACGTTGTAATCAGAAAATAACATTCCGGTTTGCCGGACAGATACAGGGGCGCACTTCTGTACGGGTATCTCCCATATGTGCGCTCTGCGGGACGGAACGCCCCGGACACCTGAATGTCCGGGGCGTTTTTGCTATGCTTCGCCTTTGGGCGGCACGTCTCCGGCCGGTTCGTCTTCCGCCGCGTTCTCCTCCGGGGACAGCCTCCGGCGGAGGGACGCCGCCAGGGCGTCCGCCAGCAGGTCCGCCGCCACCACCGCCGCGAAGACGGCGGAGAACACCGCAATGTCCCGCCGGGAGGACAGCCAGCCCAGGCCCATCAGCAGCAGCGTCAGGCAGCACCAGACGGCCCCGGCTGTCAGGAGCGTCCGCTTCAGGGAGGTTTTTTTCATTGGGGACCGTCTCCTTTCCTGACGATGAGGTCCAGCTTTTCCGCCCGGGAGAGCCGCTTGATGGCACACTCCCGCCGGAGGGCAGCGGACCTGTCCGGCAGGGCCTCCCGGTACACCACCTCCACAGGCAGATGGGAGCGGGTGTATTTGGCGCCCTTTCCGCTCTGATGGACCGCCAGCCGCCGGTCCACGTCGGCGGCGGTGCCGGTGTACAGGGAGCCGTCGCCGCAGCGGAGCATATAGACCCACCACATGCGCCCTCGCCTCCTTTGCCGGTGGTCTTCACAGGGACAGCATACCACAGTTCCCGGAAAAGGGCAAAGGTGTTGGTGGGAGCTGTTTACCGTGTGTTGATGACTGCCGTCTGTTTATACGGGCAGATTCTCATCGCCCCAGGCCTTCATGCAGTCCAAAACGGATAAAAAGCTCTTGCCGAGTTCCGTCAGGGTATACTCCACCCGGGGAGGAACCTCACAGAAGTCCCGGCGAAGAAGGAAGCCGTCCGCCTCCAGCTCCCGGAGCTGCTTTGTCAGGGAGCTTTCCGTAATTTCCCCGATCTGACGGCGAAGCTGTCCGAACCGCCGGATATCACACTTGCCGATATACCAGAGAAGCTCGATCTTATATTTTCCGCCCAGCAGCTTCTGGACCGTGGAGATCGTTTTGCAGCGGCTGACTGCCGATTCTAATTTCCTCATTCTGCCTCAGCTCCCTTCCGTATCATCATACGCTGTTCCACATCAAAAGAAAAGAGTACTTCAAAAAAGTACAGTACTTTTCTTTTTGATGCGCTTTGCTATAATGACGCCAGCGAGACAGTCATGCGCGGGCTCGTCTCGCCGCCCGCGCAGAATCCGTCAATATGAGGTGTTTATCGTGCATTACACAGGGGCGATCTGGCGTCCGCCCTATGAGGCGGGCTCGCTGCTTCTGGAGGTAACGGCGGGCTGCACCCATCACAGGTGCAAATTCTGTACGCTGTACAGTGATCTGCCGTTCAAATTCAGAATGTCTCCCATGGAGAATATCGAGAGTGATTTGCTGGAGGCGCAGGTCCTGCGCCACAATCCCGCCTCCAGAATAACGGCCAAACTTCAGGGCCTGCCGCGCCCGGAGCCGGTACGCCGTGTTTTCCTGACCGGCGCGAATCCATTTGTCCTGAAAACAGAGAAGCTGCTTGAGATCGCGGCGCTCATCCGGAGGTATCTGCCGTCTGTCAGCTCCATCGGCTGCTTTGCCCGTATCACAGACTCTGCCGGAAAGACAGATGAAGAGCTGATCCTGCTCCGGCAGGCGAGCTATAACGGGTTGACCATCGGCGTGGAGACAGGGGACGATGCGGCGCTGTCCTTCATGCGGAAGGGGTACACTTCACAGGATATCCTGACACAGTGCGGAAGACTGGAGCGGGCGGGAATAGAGTACGGCTTCTTCTATCTGACCGGCATTTCCGGCAGGGGGAAGGGCGAGGCCGGCGCAAGGGCCTCCGCAGAAGTGTTCAATCAGCTGCACCCCTTCCTGATCGGCCCCAATATGCTGACGATCTATCCGGAATCCGAGCTGTATCAGGAGATTCAAAGGGGAAACTGGGAAGAGGAGGGCGAGCTTGAAAAATACCGGGAGCTTCGGACCCTTGTGGAAGATCTGAACATATCCACATACTTTGCGGCAATGGGAGCCTCCAATGCCTTCCGGCTGAGAGGGCGTTTGCCGGAGGAGAGGGAAACGCTGCTGGAGACGCTGGACAGGATCATTTCCGGAGTGGGTGAAGAGGAACTGCGGCGCTACAGAAAAAACCTCCCGCATCTGTAAGCGGCCGTATTTGCCGGACAGATGGGCGCGCCCCGCAGCAAAAATCACCGGAGGGAAAAGGCTTTCGACGCCTTGACGGCGGAGGGCGGCCGTGCTATCATGGGACCGTTCTGTTTAGAACATGAAGCGCGTATCCGGAAGGGAGGGCCTGGCTGTGGACTGTTTTGAGAATGTGGATTTTCTGGCCTTCCGCCAGGCGGTGCATCACCTGTATCTCCAGTCCTTCAGCGGCATGCTGCGGGAGTTCGGGCTTACCCAAATGGAGGCGGACATCCTGCTGTTTCTGGCCAACAATCCCCGGTACGACACGGCGGCGGAGTTGGTGAGCGTCCGGCACCTGACCAAGTCCCAGGTGTCCGGGGCCGTCGCACGGCTGGAGCGGCGGGGGTATCTCCGCCGGGAGCCGGAGGGGCGGAAGCTCCATCTGCGGCTGCTGGAGGCGGCGGAGCCTGCCGTCCGCCGTGGGCGGGTGTGTCAGGCCGGTTTTTTCCAGGCGGTGATGGGGGATCTGTCGCCCCGGGAGCGGGCGGAGCTGGGCAGGCTGCTGACCCGTCTGACGGAAAACGCCGGAGAGGCGCTGAGACAGTTGAACTGACGCGGCGGAAGCGAGGACACTTCCGCCGCGTTTTTTACGGCATGGCGGTCCCCGTCCCACGCATACAGTGGGAAGAAGGGGGAATGCTTCATGCTGACTGCGGCGCTGCTGCTGTTTGCCAACAATCTGCTGCTGTCCCTGCGGCTGTCGGGCAGCGGCTCGTTCCCGAAGCCGCTGACGGCGGCGGAGGAACGGGAATATCTGAACCGGTATGCCCAGGGGGACCAGGAGGCCCGGAACGCACTGATCGAGCATAATCTGCGGCTGGTGGCCCACGTGGCGAAGAAGTACTACATCCAGAGCGGGGAGCAGGACGATCTGATCTCCATCGGTACCATCGGACTCATCAAGGCCATCACCAGCTTCGATGGCTCCAAGGGCGCCCGTCTGGCCACTTACGCTGCCAGATGTATTGAAAATGCAATACAATCACAACGGAACAAACCGGAGCTGAGGTGGAAAATCGCACGCCCTCGGGCGAAAAATGGCGCGTGTTTTGCCGCTTATGCGGACATCGGTTTGTCATGATACGAAACATATCAGACGCAATAGAAATATCCCCGCTGATCATCCTACGCTTCCCGCTGCTGGCGCCGAGGAAATTCTGCGATGCCCAGACATTCAATCTGCGGTTCTCCGATCCCTCGGAAATGACGCAGATCGCGGACAAGCTCCGATGGTACAGATATCAACACGCCATGCTTCAGAGCGAGGTGGCAGACCGGATCGGCATCGATCGGAGCACCTACACGCATTATGAAGAATACGGACGGGACTACTATCCAATCGGGCACATGCAGAAGCTGGCGGAGATGTATGGCATTCCCATTGAAAGCCTGCTGGATGACTACAACCTGTTTCTATACCACGATCAGGGGCGGCAGATTCAAGAAAAGCGTTTGTCACAGAACATGACCCAGAAAGCCTATGCCGCAAAGTTGGGTATCTCTATTGGAAATCTGAAAAGATGGGAGCAGAACCGTCTTGCGGATGTTCAAATCCACATGGGAGAAATACTTCCGGCAAGCGTAAAACGCATAAAACCGAAAGAGGAGTTTTCTGCACCGTAAAATAAATGTGATCTCGCCGCCCGGTATCTGTTCAAAGGAATTCCTTTGTGCTAGAATAAATCAATCAACAAACAGTTCCGCATCGTTGAATGTATTTCAAAAGAGATCGCTTCGTGAAAAATGGGTCGATCCTATTCACCAGTCTCAGTGGGAAACAACGGTGCTGTTTTTTTCGTGCCGGTTTATTGCTGCGGGATGAGCGGACGGATGAGGACCTCGCTGGACCGGGACGTAAAGATCGTGAAGCGCCTGTGTGTGACGGATCATCAGAACAAGGAGTTGCCGCGAAAGACCCGGGCGGACGCCGGATCGCCTTCGGCCTAAAACAAAAGGATGAGAGAAAAAACGGTTTTATGGGGTGAATCATGAAAAAGAAGACCATCCAGATGCTCTGCTTCGACTGCGCAGGCTCCCTGTTTCTGGGGAGCAGTATCGTCTGCTTTGCGGTAGCGGCAAATTTTGCGCCCGGGGGCGTAAACGGGCTGGCTGTTATGGCAAATTACTTATTTCATATTCCCATCGGCTGGGCAACCATTCTGATCAACATTCCCATCATCCTGCTGACCTTCCGAAAACTGGGCAGAGACTTTTTCCTGATATCCGTCAAATCAATGCTGATCAGCTCGCTCTTCATTGATTACGTTCTGTGCTACCTGCCGGTATATACCGGCAGCCGGCTGCTCGCTTCTGTTTTTGCGGGGATCATGGCCGGGATCGGATACTCGCTGTTTTTTAACGAGGGCTCATCTACCGGCGGGACGGATTTCATCATCGTTGCCATGAAACAGCGCAATCCGGGACTGTCCTTCGGCGCCCTGGCCTTTGCAATCGACGGAGTCGTGATCATTCTGTCCGTTTTTGTGTTCCGTGAGATATGGGCGTTTATTTACGGAATGGTTTACACCGTGATCACCAGCATCGCGCTGGATGGGACCACCCTGTTCCTGAAAAAGGCAAACCTCAGTATCTACCGGGATGAAAGCGAGCAGAAAACAGAGGCAGATACGGCCGGGGATCCGCAGAGCTGATCCCAATTGACAGGTACACCATATTTCGGCGCTCAGTCAGAGCAACCGCCCGACGCAGTCAGCTGCGACTGCGTCGGGCGGTTCATCTATGTATTCATGGTTTCGCGGCCTTCTTCTCCGCTTTGATGCCATTCACCACCGCATCCACCAGCTCCAGCTTCTGTTCGGTGGGACAGGGCATCTTTTCAATCATCTTCTGGGCGTGCTCTGCATGAAACAGGGCTAGCGTTTTTTGCAGCTCTGCTTTGCCCTGCTGTGTTCTGGGCAGGATCATGAAAACTTCTATGTCTATCCCTCCTTCCATAGGCTGATCTCAGGATTTTCCAACCGTTACTCCACCATATGCGCCGGTCCGGTTCCTTTAGAACGACGCGGGCATATGTCCAACGCAGATCCCCCCGCAGGGATTTCCTGTGATGAAGAACCCTTTGTGCAGGGAGCGAATGAGCCGCGTATGGTGGCAATGTGAGCGGGGCCATGAGTGGCAGGCGGTGATCTTCTCAAGGGTCCAGGGGGCGGGCTGTCCGGTCTGCGCCGGACGGGTGAGGGCCGGACGCACGGGTTAATGGCCGGAGCGCCCGGGCGTACATCCGGACAAACCAGGAGCAGCCGGCACACGGACGATCCGGCAAAAACAGACGCCCAGGAACCTCCGTCTCCGGCAGGTGCCCGGAAATGCTTGCAGTCAAGCATTTCCGGGCATCGCTTTCTTTTGCGCTCCCTGTTTTCACGGCCCGGCCGGAAGGCTGCCCCCGGGACCGCCCCGCAAAATCCGAAAAAACCGGATGGAAATACCCGCCGGAATATGATAAGATTATTCTGCATTATTCTGTCCCGATGGCGGACAGGAGAGGAAAGCGGGTGGAATGCACCATGGAAATGCCTGATCTGAAAAACCGGAAAGCCCTCCTCTATGCCGTCCTCGCCGTCATTGCGGCGGCTGTGCTGCGGCAGATCGGCTTTCAGGCAGATGACCCCCTGGACTTGTTCTGCTGCATTCTCCGCCCCTCCATCTACATCGGCCTGTTCTGCGTATGGGGCGTCTCCATCCGCAAGCGGATCATCCAGCCCCAGGTGCGCCGCTATCTCTTCGCCATCTCCGCGCTGATGGTGTTCTGGGTGACGGTCAGGACCATACGGTTCCTGTTTGCGTTGGACCCGTGGGCGCTGCGGAAGCTCTGATACCTGTACTATCTGCCCATGCTGTTCATCCCGCTTCTGACGGTGTTCGTCGCCCTGTCCCTGGGTAAGCCGGAGCGCTTCCGCCTGCCCAGCCGGACGGCCCTGCTGTACATCCCCACCGCCGCCCTCCTGCTGCTGGTGCTGACCAACGACCTCCACCAGCTGGTGTTCGTCTTCCCGCCGGACGCCGCCGTGTGGGGGAACGACTACCACTACGCCGTCGGCTATTTCCTGGCCGTGGGCTGGCTGTCCCTCTGTGCGCTGACCGCCCTGGCCGCCATGCTGGCCAAGTGCCGCATCCCCAACAGCCGTCAGGTGATCCTGCTGCCCTTCGTCCCCGTCGCAATGGCCCTGGTCTACGGCGTGCTGTATTGTTTCCGGCTGCCGTGGCTGAGGTTCCTCGCCGGAGATGTGACCGCCGTGTTCTGCCTGCTGTTCGCCGCCGTGCTGGAGAGCTGCATCCAGTGCGGACTGATCCAGACCAATACGGGATACGGCGCCCTCTTTGAGACCGGGACCATCGGGGCCCGGATCACCGACGCGGACTATCACACCTGGTACGCCTCCTCCAACGCCGTGCCCCTCTCTCCGGAGGTGATGCGCTCGGCGGAACAGGGCAGCGTCCTCATCGATCCGGACACCCTGCTGAGAAGCAGCCCCATCACCGGCGGCCACGTCCTCTGGCAGGAGGACGTGGCGGACATGAACGCCCTTCTGGAGCGGCTGGAGGAGAACCAGAAGACCATCGAGGCCGGCAACTGCATCGAGGAGGAGAACTACAAAACCAAGGTGAAGATCAATACCCTGCGGGAGAAGAACCGCCTGTACGACCAGCTCCGGAGACGGACGGCCCATCAGGTGGACCTGCTGGACGGCCTGCTGCGCCGGTACGGGACGGCGGACCCGGAGACCGCCCGCAGCCTGCTGGCCAAGATCGGCGTCATCGGCGCATACATCAAACGGCGGGGCAATCTGCTCTTTGTGGAGGAGAAGGCGAAGACCACGGACACGGCGGAGCTGTCGGCCTGTCTGGAGGAGTCCTTCACCAGCCTGGAGCTCATGGGCGTGGAGTGCGCCATGGACATCCCGCCGGGGCAGACAGTGCCGGTGCGGGACGCCGCCCGGTTCTACGACTTTTTCGAGGCCGTCATGGAGGCCGCGCTGGGCGATCTTCACTCCGTGTGGCTGAAGGGCCGCGCCCTGGAGCGAACCGTCATCTTCCACATGGAGGTGGAGAGCGGGGCGGATCTGTCGCCGCTGGCGGCCCGGGCCGACGCCTGCGGCTGGGAGGACGGCGTCTGGCGCTTCACCATCCGGGTGGGAAAGGCAGGTGGACCGGCATGAACACAGTCCTCTTTTCCCCGCCAGCCCGGTGGTCGCTACTGCTGACGGCCCTGTTCCTGACGCTGATCTTCTCCCTGTGCCTGTTGGTCACCGTGTTCGGCGACCGCTTCCGCTGGAGGACCCGGTGGCTGAACGTGTCCGCGTTCCTGGCCCTGATCCTGCTGCTGACCTTCCTGACGGACGCCTTCGAGCGGATCAATCTGGGCCTTTCCCCCACGGGATGGCTTCCCCCCCATGGGGCTGCTGTGGTGTGTGGCAATCGGGATGGACCTGCTGTTCCTGTGGGAGCTGCGGGAGATCCGGCGGATCAGGAGCCGGACCCTGAGCCGCGATTCCGTCAAGGAGGCCATGGACCGGCTGCCCAGCGGCATCTGCTACTTCACCATGCGGGGCGCCGTGAAGCTGTGCAATCTCCAGATGGACCGCCTGTTCCGGGTGATGGCCCAGAAGGACCTGCAAAACATCACCGAATTCCGGGAGGCGCTGGACGGCTGCGGCCCGGATACCGGCGTCATCTGCCTGTCCCGGGAACTGCAGAACTACCTGTTCCCCGACGGACGGGTCTGGCACTGCCGCCAGTCCCTGGTCCGGGACCGGGAGGGGACCCCCTACACAGAGGTGGTCTTCTCCGACTTCACCGAGCTGTACCACCGGGAGCTGGAGCTGAAGCGCCAGACGAGAAAATTGCAGGCCATCCGTCATCACCGTGGAGAGCGCCGGGAACGGCACCGTGACCGCTGACCCGGGAGAAGGAGGTGCTGTCCGCCAAGACGAAGCTCCACGACCAGATGGGCACCGGTCTGGCGGCGGTGCGCCAGCAGCTGCTGGGGCAGGGCGCGGCGGACGGCGAGAGCGCCGTCCGGCTGCTGCGGCAGGCGGTCAGCGCCCTGCGGGACCGCAGCGAATACCCGCCGGAGGAGGATGTGCTGGCCGGGTTCATTCAGGACGCCGGGGCCCTGGGCGTGCGGGTCCATCTCACCGGCGAGCTGCCGGAGAACGGGGAACACGCCTTCGTCTTCCTGCTGGCCATGCGGGAGTGCCTGTCCAACGGCGTGCGCCACGCCGGGGCCACGGAGCTGTGGGTCCAACTGCGGCGGGAGGACGGCGCTGCCTCCGTCCACATCACCAACAACGGCGCGCCCCCGGCGGCGGAGGTGGTGCCCAAGGGCGGGCTCCACAACCTGTACCGCTGCACCCTGGACTGCGGCGGGACCATGGAGCTTCAGTCGAAGCCCGCCTTCGCCCTGACCATCACATTTCCGAGAGAAACGGAGGGAACGCCATGAAGCGGGTACTGATCGTGGAGGACCAGCGGATGCCCCGGGAACACATGGAGCGGATGCTCTCCGACAGCGGGAAATACATTCTGGCCGCCAGCGTCGGCGGCGCGGACGTGGCCGTCCTCATCTGCCAGCGGCAGGAAATCGACCTGATTTTGATGGACGTCTGCACCACCGGCGCCAAGGACGGCATCCAGGCCGCCGCCGAGATCAAGGCGGCGTTCCCCCACATCAAAATCATCATCGTCACCTCTATGGTGGAGGTGAGCTATCTGGACCGGGCCAGAGCCGCCCACGTGGACAGCTTCTGGTACAAGGACATCAGCCCCGAGACCCTCATCGACGTCATCGACCGCACCATGGCGGGGGAGCATCTGTTCCCCGGCCAGACCCCGAAAGTGAAGCGGGGCCTGGCCGACAGCACCGACCTCACCGCCAAGGAGATCCAGGTGCTGCGGCTGGTCTGCGAGGGACTGGAGTACAGCGAGATCGCCCAGGCCCTGGACGTGGCGGAGAGCACCGTCAAATACCACGTGTCCAACATCCTGTCCAAAACCGACTACTCCAACAAGACCCGGCTGGCCATCGCCGTCACGGGCAAGAAGTTCATCATCCCCAACCTCACGGAGGACCATGATCCCGGCACCACCGGATAGCGTCCCCCACTCCCGGCCCCACGCGGGGCCGGGAAATTTTTTTCGCAAAAATCCGGAAACCTGTACTTTCGGCGGGGGCGGAACGTCCCGCCGTCGGGTATGATGGTACCATCTATCATTGACAGCAGATCAGATCGGAGGTGACATGATGCGGAAGGTCGTCGTGGATATGCCATCCGCCTGGGCGGAGATCTGAAACATGAGGTCGACTGGAATGTCAAGACCGTATTTTCTGTCCACGGTAAGAAATACCTGGACCTCAACGGCCACGATCTGTACGTCAAACGGGATGACGGCTGGACTTCCACCATGTTTGAAATTCTCGCGGACGCCGAGCTGGTGGTCGTCGACAGCGTCGGCGGCGGCACCATCCGCTACGACGGCTACATCTTCGATGGCGCGGATTACGATTCAGGTCACCTGGCGGTGCGCCACGTCTTTGACGTGTACGGCAAGCTGACCATCAACGGCGGAAAGATCATGGGCGGCGGCCGCTCCAAGCAGCAGTGGCTGTCTGTTGCGACAAGAGAAGGCCATAGGGTGGTATACGGCTTTAACGGCTTCGTCCGCAACCAGGTCAACGGCTGCGGCGTCATTGTGGAAAATGGTGGCGAGCTGGTGGTCAACGGCGGCGACGTCACCGGCCGCGGCTATGAATACCTGACATCGGGCTCCGAAGATTCCCTTGCCGATTACGAGCCTGCCGCGGCCATCCGGATCTTGGCGGGCGCCAAGGTCACGCTGAACGACGACTTTTTCAAGGGCTACGGCGGCGCCGACGTAATCGATCTGAGAGCATATGTCTATCAGGTCGATGTGATCATCAGAGCCAGCGTCTTCCAGACCCACAAGGTGGATAAAGTCCGTCTGCCCGACGCGACCATCACCAGTCAATACTTTGGCGGAACTCGTGACAACTACATGGACGGCACATACGGTTGGATCGGTCTGGAAAGCGAATGGATCGCTCCCGACGCCAAGGTGCTCATCGGCGGCGAGGAGGCGGCTGCCGGCGAAGACGGCCTCATCCTTTACGATCAGCATAACGGCACCACCTATACCATCGAGCCCAAGGAGAACATCCCCTCCTGGCTGAGCTATATCCGCCCCGTAACCGGCGTGACCCTGACCGGCTCCACCACCTCCGACACGGGCAATACCTCCTCGGGCGCGTGGACCATGGGCACCACGGGCATTCTGGAGGCAGTGTTTGACGAGAACGACTACTACTGGGAGCAGGGCATTCTGGACAACGACTGCATACCGGACACCCGGCAGAAGAGCTACATAGTCTGGGAAATCCGGGATTACTTCCGGGATAAGCATGAAACCGTGGTTTTTCGCAAAGTGGGCCCCGCTTTGCATTGCCGCTTTCTGATACGGATTCTTCGCCGGCGGTTCCCGCCTTCGCGTCTGCGCTTGCGAAGCTTCGAATATTCGTATATAATATATCCTGTTGAGTTATACTTTCACGGAGGCGCGCATGAACGGGATCCAGGGTTCTATCTCCATACGGGAGGCATCCCGCTTCGGGCGCTCCCGGGCGATCCCGGCGGACGCGAAAAAGCCCTCTGATCCCCGCATAAAAAACACGAAGGGAGGCGGCAGACGTGATCTCAGACGAAGCCGCATACCGGCGGTATCTCGACGGAGAGGAAAAAGCCGCCGATCTGCTGGTTGAAAAATACGGCGACCCATTGACGCTTTACATAAATGGCTATCTCAAAGATATGCACGAAGCCGAGGACTTGATGATCGAAGCATTTTCACAGATTTTTGCAAAAGAGCGTCCGATCACAGGTGCGGGAGCGTTTAAGGCGTATCTGTATAAAACGGCGCGAAATCTCGCCCTGCGCCACAGGAAAAAGCACAGGCTCAGCTTTCTGCGTTTTGACGAATTGGACTTTGAGCCGCAGAGCGGCGTGCCGGCTGACATGGAGCTTTCTCGCAGAGAGCGCAGCCGCCAGCTCTATGACGCCCTTGAAAAATTGAAGGCGGAATACCGGGAAGCCCTTTATCTGGTCTACTTTGATGGTATGAGCTACCGCAGTGCGGCAACGGTTATGAATCAAAGCGAGGGGCAGATCACAAAGCTGGTCTACCGTGGGAAGCAAAACCTGAAAGCGATCCTGGAACAGGAGGGATTTACCTATGCGGACGAATGAGGAACGCGCCGGATTGATTCATAAGCGGACGGCGGAAATCAAACGGGAACGGCAAAAGAGGAAACAGCGCACATTGGACATGCTCTGCATGGCGGCCTGTCTGATCCTGGTCGCTGGGATCGGCTCGTTTATGCCCGGATTGACGGCAGGCATCCCCGGCGGTGAAGTCCACCATGCTTCCGGCGCGGCCAGCCTGGTTGGAAGCCACGCGGCATTGGGCTATATCCTCATGGGGATTATGGCCTTTTTGCTTGGCGTATGCGTGGCGGTGCTTCTGTACCGCCTGCACCGCAGAAATGAGAGGAAGCAGCGGGAGAATTGGGACAATGAACTTTGAACTGATCGACAACTGTTTTCAAATTGCCGTGCTGTTGTGTGCGGCGCTGGCGGCGATCGCGGCGGAGATCCGGCACAAAGACCGCCGTTTCCTGATCCTGGCCCTGTTTTATATCTGTGTTTCCATGGGAACGCTCTATTGGGTGCTGCACATTTTCATTTTCGGCGACGTACCGCAGGTTTTCTATGTTGCGGAGTTTTCATGGCTGGCGGCGTATCTGTTCCTGCTGTCCTTCCAGATGGTGCGGACAGACCGGGCGGGGCCGCTGTTTTCCCTGCCGGCCCTGGCCTGCGCCCTGCTGGCGGCGGCGGTGGTTCTGGCGTTCCGGATTTTCGGCCCGTCCTATGTGGTTTCCGCGGCATTTGCCGGGGTTGTGTTTGCCATCGTATATCTCGCGGTCTGGCGTCTCCGGCGCAGAGGCGGCGGAGGACTGATCGACTGCTGGCTGCTGCTCTGCGTGGGATTGCAGCTGCTCCTGTATGTGGTGTCCGTCTTTATGCAGGACTTTACCCGCTTTAATCTCTACTTTGCCGTGGATATTGCGCTGACGTTCTCATTTGCGGCGCTGCTGCCGCTGGCGCTTCGGGAGGTGGCGGGGAAATGATCTATATTGAGAATATTTTCGTTTGCCTGGCCATCCCGCTGGCGCTCTGCATCCTATTTATCGGGGGGCGTACCCGGACATTCATGCTGTTTATGATCGCCGGAATGAGCGTATGCCTGCTGTCCGCCTATGTGAACAGCTTCTTCATGGGATATTACGGCGCCAGCGCCACCGTCGCCGTCGTTGAGATCACGCCGGTGTGCGAGGAAGTGATGAAGCTGCTGCCGCTGCTGTTCTACATCCTGATTTTTGAGCCAAAGGTCCGGAATTTGCCCGAAGCGGCCGTTGCCCTTGCCGTGGGCTTTGCCACCTTTGAAAACGCGTGCTATCTGACGGAGAACGGCGCGGAAAACCTGATGTTCCTGCTGGGCCGCGGGCTTTCCGCCGGGGCGCTGCACATCCTCTGCGGCATTTTGATCGGGTTCGGACTGTCCTATGTGTTCCGCCGCCGGTGGCTGGCGTTTACCGGAACGGTGGGGCTGCTGGGAGCCTGCATCGTGTTCCATGCCATCTACAACCTGCTGATCTCGGGGGACGGGGCCTGGCGCACCGCCGGCTATCTGTTTCCGTCTGTCCTGATCGCGCTCTTGTTTGCGGGAAGGCTCCTGCTTCCCAAACTCAAGATCATGTTTGCATAACCGCTTTGCATGACGGGCTGCCCCGGAAATGGGGCGGCCCCAATTTTTTTGAAATTTTTTGAAGAAATTGTCGTTTTGGGTGGAAGGATCTTTGATTTTATGTCTTTCAGGAAATAGAGAGATTGAGATCCCCTGAAAATCATACGGAGGGAGGTTATTTGATGACCGGTAAGACGGAAACCCGGGTGCGGGAGATCCGAAGCAGGACACGGCAGTACAGGCGGCAGCATGAAAACCGTGTGCTCTCTTCCCTTGCGGCGCTCAGCCTGTTTCTTCTCGCCGGTATCGGCTTTCTTGTCAGAAGCGTACAGACACCGGGTGTAGCGGCGGTAGCGGACGGCTACGGTGCGGTGCTGCTGCGGGACGGCGCGGTGACATATGTCGTGATCGGCATTGCCGCCTTTGTCATTGGCGTGTCTGTGACCGTACTCTGTATCCGACTGAAAAACAGATCAGCAAGCCGTACAGACTGTACGGAAGGAAGCGAGAACTGACATCCCGGCGCAGCCGGCACGCGGCCATCCCCGCGGCGGACATGACTCCCTAAACCGCCCGGCAGTTCCGGAAGCGGCTTTGGGGCGCTTCCGAAGCTGCCGGAGGATGGCGATGACCCGTGCAGAGAATTTTCTCCCCCAGAAAGGAGCAAACACATGAAAAAAACAGCCAAAAAACTGCTGAGCATGGCACTCGCCTTTGTGATGGTGCTGTCCCTGCTGCCTGCGATGTCCGTGACGGCGCTGGCAGAGGATGAGGATGACTCCGGCACCAAGGACGCCTTCGGCATCTCCATGACAGAATGGACGCAAGCGGAAAAGCAACAGGCGGAGAGCGAACTGCCCTTCGGCACCGGCTACGGCACGTGGACAACCCTGCTGGAAAAGAACGAACTGTACTTTACCATGGGGTATGACGGCGTCAGCACCCTGACCGGTACGTTCGACTGGAACGAGAAAACCACCGAAACCGGCACGCCGGACGATATCCCGGACTCTGCCATCGGCGGCCACGTCATCAACCTCTCGCAGGATGATCTTACCGGCTATATGACGGGCTACAAGGCCGCGACCTCGGCGCCCGTGGACATCTACGGCACCGGCAAGAAGGAGTATGTGGCCCATCTGGTGCTGACCCATGACGCCAGTAAAATGTATCTTTTTATGACCGACAGCAACTACAAACCGGTCCTGGGCAACAATTTGGGTGTAGAGTTTACGAATATTGCCCAGCTCGGAGAAATGAAGGTCCATCAGATCAACGGCGCGTTCTCCATCGCGGCCGGCGACTTTGACGGCGACGGCAGGGACACCGTTGTGGTCTATATCCCGCGGACCGGCAGCAACAAGGAAACCAAGAATGGAACCGCCCCGTTCATCGCGGAGTATACCTTCGGGACGGACGCCAATGGACTCTGGGGCTTCAGTAAAACACCGACCTCCACCGTCTGCTCCAACGTGCTCCAGCTGCTGGGCAACAACGAGATCAACAAGATCGACACGATGAAAAACCAGCCCATGGTGGACCTGGTGGCGGAGGACGTGGATAAGGACGGCTTTGACGAGCTGATCGTCACCGCCGGCATGAACGACGTGACCAACAGCGACAATCAGCTGCAATCCCAGGTCTTCATTTACGATCGGCTGAGCAGCAAGACCACGCCTGTCAATGCGACCGAGGACGGCAACTGGCATCTCAGCTACCACTCTCAGGATGAGTGTAATTCTAACGGCCAGCATGCTCCCGGTTTGTATATCCGGGAGGACAACTACAGGCGCGTTGTCTGGGCCTCCTCCACGGTGGGCAATATCGAAGTGTCCACCGGTCTCGGCAGTGTGGACTACCCCGAGATCATCACCGCCGGCTTTATCGACGGTGAGCAGAGCAAAACCCAGCACATTAACGTGGATGGCAGCGATAATATCGGCGTGACCGCCGTGCGGGTGGACCCCACGGAAGAGATCGACCAATCCAACCGGTTCACGATCACATCGGGCGGAAAAAGCATGACCGCCATCAACGTCATCTGCCAGTATGAAGAGATCCTCAACCAGAAGCTCTCGCCCAACAACTGGACCAAGGGCGGCTTCTACGAGGACGAGGACGTCAACGGCCTTTTGCAGGTGCAGGCCTATGCCGACCGCGGCCTGGAATACGCGGAGGCGGTGTTTATCTCTGGCACGGTGTACCACCTCAGCGCAAACCTCCGGCTGGAAGAGGCGTACCGGCACACTGATTTCGGCAACAAGGACTGCGGCGCAGGCTCCAACACCCTCACCAACACCACAGTCGCCACCGTCACCGCCGGCAACTTCAACGGCAACGACGACGGACGGGAGCAGCTGATCTTTGTCACCTCCCTCAAGCAGAGCGGCAAGAACAACGCCTATTCCCGGGTCTACTGCTACTATTACGACACGACCCTGGAAACAAAGGACGGCAAGCAGCAGGAGCACGGGTACGAGGGAAAGCGCTCCAGCTACCTCACCGAGCACAAGGGCAGCTTCTATGTCTCGCTGAACGCGCTGGACACGGATAACGACAGCGTCATCGCCAAGCTGGACAGTATCACCCGGGAATATGCCATGCCCGATGTGCTGGCCATTCTGGAGTCCACGCCTTACTTCACCGAGATCGGCGACGGACCCGACGGCGTGGGCAACAGCGAGACCGTCTACGGCAAAAGCATAATCCAAGGCGACACCAAAAGTGCGAGCTTCGGCTTCACGGTGGGCCTGGTCACGGGCTTTGATATAGACATCGGCAAAACCAGTGGCGTCAGCCTGGAAGTGCACCTTGATCACTCCTTCAACTGGACCACCACCAAAAGCAAAGAGGTTGAATGGGGTGTGGAGTTCAAAAACGACACCGGCGAGAATCTGGTGGTGGTGTACCGCTGCCCGGTGATCGTTTACCACTATGTGGACCTGAACGGCAATGAGCTGGTGGTGGGCAAAAGCGGCCAGCCTGCCTACAGCATGGTCACCGTGGACGAATACAATGAGGCGGCGGAGCAGTTCGGCCTTGAGGAGATCACGGACGAAAACGCCAAGCTGGCCACACCCGGCGAACCCTCCACCTACCGCAGCACAGACCTCGGCCTGAGCGACGCCAACGTCCATAAAGAGTGGGTGGAGTATCCCAATCAAGGCACTACCTCGCAGTATCTGACTTATACGACCACAACGGAAAAGGCCTTTGAGTATGAATTCAATCTTGCCTCCACCTTCATCGGCAAAATTCACGGCTTTTTGCTGGGCTTTGACCTGGAATTCACCACAGCCCACTCCAAGGCCAGCCTGAACGGCAAGTCCGTCACCAAGTCCGGTTCGGTGAACTCGACCAACGCGGTGGACGGCTACTCGTTCCAGTGGAAGTTTGCCACGTGGGACTGCCAGCTCAACGGCAGCACCGTGCCCGTGATCGGTTATCTGGTGAAGGACGTGAGTTCGCCGCCCTCCCCCGCCATGGGTCTGACGGCGGAGACCACCAGCACCGACAGCGTCACCCTGCGCTGGGCCCAGGGCACCCGCCTCGCCAGGCAGTACCGCATCTACCGCGTGCTTGACACCAGCGACACTCAATACGTGCTGGTGGGCGCGGTGCAGGGCGATCAGACCACCTGCACCCTCACCGGCCTCGAGCCCGGCGAGACCTACACCTATGTGGTACGCGGCGTGGGCTATGTGGGCGGGGAGGCCCTGGAGTCCGTGGACAGCGCACCCATCACCGTGCGCACCCAGTCGGAGGGCAGCAAGGTCCGGCTGAATCTGGTGGGAGAGTCTCTGACCAGCGACAATATCCTGCAAAGCACCGGCGCGCAGGCAAAGGTCTCCATGCAGGTGTCCGGCACAGACGGCGGCAGCATCTCCTATCAGTGGCAGGTTCTGGAATCCACCGCGGAGGGCCGCAGGAAAGGCTGGTACAACGCGGACAAGCTGGACGATACCGCTTCCGCAGGCGAGACGAAGCTGGTGGGAACGGTCACCGGCGCGAAAAGCGGCACCCTGACCCTCAATACCATTGACAAGAGCCTCAACGGCAGCAGCCTTCGCTGCGTGGTCACCATCACCACCAGGGCCGGCAATGTGGCGATCTATTATTCGCCCAGCGTCACCCTGGACCTCAACGGCCTGGACACCGCCACGACGATCACCGTCGCGGGTGCGGCAGGCAATGGAGACGGAAATATTACCGACCCGTATACGGGCACGGCGAATTACACGCAGGTCACGAAGAACGTCACCACAACCTACGTGCCCGTCCCGGTGACCGTTGAAGCGGACGGAAAAACCTACACGATCTATCAGGACGAAACGGATCCCGAGAACCCCGTATATGTGGGCGTGTATGACACTGTTAACACGGTGGCCGGCACCACCAGCCGTACATATCACGCCGTTACAAAGAACGGCGAAACCTTCACGGTGGGCGCTGAGCTGACGCTGAGCGGCGACCGGTATGTGGTTGACAGCGAAGGCGAGTATACCATCCCGGCGGACTTCACCGGCAGCAGCATTTATGAGGATGCGACGACTTCCTATTACGAAAAGCAGTACGTCGTGACCCCCGGCGAAAGCGTTACCACTCTCACGGAGTACTGGTACAATACCGGCGACGGCAAGTACTACACCAAAAACGCATCCGGCGGATTTGTGCTGGCCGCTCCTCAGCCTGACAAATATACGGATAATGATGGCGAGGTCTACGAAACCGGCGCCGACCTGCGCATGGCGTATTACGATGCCAACGGCACCGTGATCCTGGGCGCGGACGGAACGGACGGCTACGACCATTACGCGGCCTATACCTATGACGCAGCGAACACCGGGTATACGCTGAGCGCTTCCTTCCACTGTGTCCCCGGCACCATGCTCAAAAACGGCACGGCTGACTACGCCGACAGCACGAAGCTGGTGACCGTCACCAGGGATAACGAGGTGGAGAATATCACCTACACCTCCTCCCCGGTGACCGGCACCCAGCTCGCCCTGAGCGCAGGCGTGAAGGACAGCAGAGGCGACACGGTCAGCACGAAGGTGATCTTCACCATCACCAACACGGACACCGGCGCCGCGACGCAGTTCACGGCATACGACGGCACCTCCACCTGGACGGCTCCTCAATACGGACTGTACCGCATTGAGGCCGCGGCTGCCGCCACCGCCACCACCAAAGCCAGCTCGGCCGTGTGCTACTACCTGGCTGATGACCCCAACAATGACTATCGCCTCTCTCTGTGGCAGGGCGGTAAGCAGGTCACCAACATCACCTACAACGGGGATGATGTCACGCTGAAGCTGGAAAAGCGCGTCTATAACGGCGAAACCCCCACCTCCTCCTGGGAGGAACTGGACAGCGGCTTCAGCTATCAGGTGAACGATGCTGATTTCAGCGGCAGCAGCTACAAACCCACCGCGGCGGGCAGCTACCTCTTCTCCGCTCTGGTGGACGGCAAAACCGCTGCTTCCGCCTTCCTGGCGGTGAGCAAGATCCCCATCACCGTCAGGCCCACATGGGATCGCGAGGAAGGCAACATCAACACAGTCCCGAACTTCGGCGACATCACGCTGGAAGCCAAAGACGCCCAGGGCAACGACGTCGATGTCGATGACGTGATGACCGTCTCCTGCGACCTGTATGACGGAACCGGCATCAAGCAGGGCGCCGCCTCCGGCGTGTACACCGTCACCCCGGCTTATCAAAATGACACTGTAAAGGCAGACTTCCTCTCCTGCTACAGCGTCACAATCAGCACAGACAACATCTACTATATCAGAGACGCGATCACGGTGCATTTCAACGCCGGTGAAAACGGCGAGGTCTACGCCCGCTACATTGATCCCAGCGGCACCGAGTTTGCCTTTGACAACGGCAGCCAGATCAGCATGGACAACCGCCTCAAATTCGTGGCTGAGCCGGCCGACGGCTGGTTTGTGGGAGGCTGGACAGTCCTGCTTGATGGGGAGCCTGTGGATTCGAGCTGGTACGGCTCCAACACCAGCAGATACAGTAACACACTGGAAATCACTTCCAACGGCATGGAGGCGCTGGATGACTCCGGCAAGAAGGAGATCACCGTTTCCGTCGCCTTCACCGACCAGACCCACCAGATCACCTACAGCGCCGGCGACAACGAGGGCAGTCTGCGGGCGGTGACGGGAACTTCGCAGCTCACCAGCGGCGGCTTCGTGGCCCACAACGCCGCCGTCGACTTTACCGCCGAGCCCAGCACGGGCAAGATGGTGGAAAAGTGGATCGTGGACGGAACGGAGTACAAGTGGGACGGCACGGATGCGCTCTACCGTGAGAACACCCTCGCCCTGGAGAACATCTCCGCTGCCCATGATGTTCAGGTCTTCTTCACCGACGCGGCTGTCACCAATGTGACTGTCTCCGCAGAGGATAAGGGCGGCGGTCTCTATACCGGCGCCACGGTCACCGTAACCGACGCCCAAGGGAACACGATCACGGGCGATGCGCTCAGGAGTGTCCCCCAGTCCAATGCCCTGACCTTCACGGTGGGGATCGACAACATCGCCTCCGGCGTTGTCAAGGAGTGGCAGACCAGCACCAACGGCACGGATTGGACCACCGTGACCGGCTCCGGCGGACAGAATTCCATCACGGTCTATGAGCACGGCGAGACGCTCCATGTCCGTGTTGTGATCGCCGTGGCCCAGCTCTATCGGCTGAGCTGGAAGGTCATGGAAGGCGATACGGAGATCACAGACACCGGCATCGCCAATCTGGTCGTCAAGAGCGGCGATGTATTCCTCGGCGGCAACGGCAGCCTCTATGCGGTCAACACGCCTGTGGAATTCACCCTGCGGCTGGACAGCAGCTGCTATGTGGTGGGCTGGAGCAGCAATGTCACGCCCGCCGCAGACGGAAGGTCCGCGGCCATGACCCTGACCGATGACACTGTCGTCACCGTCAACGTGGCCAAAAAGCCCGTTGTGAGCATCCAGACCATCCCCGCGAATGACCACGGCACTGTCGGGATGGAGGGCACGAAGGACGGCGAGTCCTTCTTCATCCGGGATGACAGCAGCTATGTGGACCTGGGGAGCGATCTCACCGTCACCCTCAGCCCCGACACGGGCTATGAGGTGGGCGGCAGCATCGATGCCGTCTACACCGACGGCACCGGCAGCACCACCGACGACAAGACCTTCGCCATTTCCAACATCCAGACGAACCAGACCATCGAACCCGTCTGGACGGAGATCCCCACCGCGGCGGTCAGCCACTCTGTGGTGGACAAGAACGGTGACAGCACCGGCCTGGACGGCACCCTGACCATGTCCGTGACCCGCAAGGGCATGAGCGATTATGCCTTCACCGCCGGTGAGGACGGGACCGACGCGGTCTATCGCGACTCTGTCGTCACCTTCACCGCCACGCCGGCTGCCGGCTACAAGACCGGCAAGTGGATCGTGAACGGCGTGGAGCAGAGCACCGCTCCCACGCTGACCATCACCGGCAATACCCCGGCCAACCAGACCGTTCAGGTCCAGTTCGACCCCGTGGGCGAGGCGGTGACCTTCGGCTTTGACGAGAGTGGCTTTACCAACAAAGCGACACTCAGCGCCGTGTATCTGCCCAACGGCAGCAATACGGAGAGCGACTTCACCAGCGGCAACAAGCCCACGGCCAACGGCGTCATCACCTTCACGGTGGATGATCTGGCCGACGGCTATGAGGTGGAGGGCTGGTATGTCAACAGCGTCAGACAGGACGGCGAGACCGGAGAGACCTTCGACTACGACGTGACCGCCAATGTGGGCGCCAACGTGCAGGTCAAGATCATCCGCAGCTCCTACACCGTTACCTTCTCCGGCGCAAATGGTTCCGTCTCCGCCGCTGTGGGCGGGAACCCCATCAGCAGCGGCGACAGCGTTGTGGGCGACACCTCTGTTACCTTCACCGCCGCCCCCGCCGGTGCCACCGGCTACACCTTCGACGGCTGGACCGTGGACGGTGAGGCTTCGGAGAATACGGCAGAGTCCCTGACCCTGACCATCACCAAAGATACTGTGGTCAAAGCCAGCTACACCCTGGACGAGGTGCGCTACACCGTGACGTATGGCGTCATCGGTGAAAACGGCACCCTGTCCGTCCGGAAGTTGGACGCTGGAAACACCGCCGCCGCCGGCAGCGACGTGGTCTTTACCGCCACCCCCGCCGACGGCTACCGGGTCAAGGGCTGGTACAGTCATGCGGATGGTACGGCGGCGATCCCCGGCACCACCTTTGAGCAGAACAGCTACACCCTGGAAAACCTGCTTGCCAACACCAGTGTGTATGTGGCATTTGAACCCATCCCCACCTACGACATCACCGTGACCGTGACCGGACTGGGCGCCGTGACGGCCACCGTCAATGGTGAAACCGCAGAGATCACAAACAACAGGCTGACCGTCAGCCGCCATGACAATGTGGTGCTGACTGCTGCGCCCGATGCCCACCAGTACCTGACCGGCTGGACGCTGGACGGCGCAGATCAGGGCAACGGCAGCATGACCCTGACCCTCACCGATGTGACCGAGGCCCACACCGTGACTGCCGGCTTCGCGGCCAGCCAGCTGGTGAACTTCCAGACCAAGGTCGTGAACGCCGTGGGCGGCTCCCTGACTGCCAAGGCCGGTTACGGCGAGACCCTGAGCACCATTGACGCCTCCACCGGCATCAGCATCGAGAAGGGTAAGAAGGTGGTGCTGACCGTGGTTCCCGCCGGGAACTATATGGTCAAGGCGTGGACGGTCAACGGCGTGGTGCAGGAGAACCTGTCCAACACCCTGACCATTGAGAACCTGAGCGAGTCCACCGTGGTCACCGTGGAGTTTGAGACCCCCGTGGTCATGCGCACCATCCCGGGCGACGGCACGGACTACACCATCAGCAGCATCGTCAAGACGCCCTCGGACTACGGCGAGGCAAATCAGATCCGTGACCGCGGCACGGTGACCTTCACCGTCACCCCCGAAGCCGGCAGGTATCTGACGGAACTGACTGTCAACGGCACCGACTGCCTGACTTCCACCGGCACCAGCGGCTCCGAAAACCAGCTGACCATCCGGAGCAACGGCGACGGCAGCTTCACCATCACCGTGGCCAATGTGACGAAGGACATTGAACTGACTGCCGGATCTCTGGAATTCCAGACGGTCCAGGAGAAGCTGACGGAAGTTCCGGCGGAGCTGGCTGACCAGTTCCAGACTGTGGACGCGCTGAAAACCGCCCTGCGCACGCAGGTGCTGAAGACCGACAGCAATGTTTCTGCCAGCCAGATCGCCCTGTTCGATATTGTGCTGAAGTATACCACGGACGGCATCACATGGGTCGAGGCTGATAAAGCACACTTCCCGGCAGGCGGTATCACCGTGTCCATCCCGTACTCTGATCTGGGCAACACGGACAGCAGCTATACCTTCACCGTCATCCACATGTTCACCACGGACATGGACGGCCATGGGATCGGCGACACCGAGCGCATTACCCCCACGAAGACCGCGACCGGCATCCGCTTTACTGTCACCAGCCTGTCTCCCTTCGCCATCGGCTGGAGCAAGTACACCGCGCCCTCCGGCGGCGGTGGCGGCGGTGTCGGCGGTGGCGGCGGCGGTGGCGGCGGCGGTGGAGCCGCACCGGCCGTGACCGTCACCATCCCGGACAGCGTCAACGGCAAAGTCACCGCTGACAACACCGGCGCGGAGGAAGGCGATACGGTTACCCTGACGGTTGAGCCCGACAAGGGGTACACGCTGGAGACCCTGACCGTCACCGATAAGAACGGCGAGAAGCTGGAGCTCAAGGACAAGGGCGATGGCAAGTACACCTTCACCATGCCCGCTTCCAAGGTGACCGTTGAGGCCACCTTCATGGAGGACAACTCCATGCTGAACTTCTTCGTGGATGTCCCCGCCGGCGCTTACTGCTACGACGCGGTCCTGTGGGCTGCCAAGGAGGGCATCACCGCCGGCACTACCGCCACCACCTTTTCTCCCAATGCCACCTGCACCCGCGCCCAGGCCGTCACCTTCCTGTGGCGTACTGCCGGCAGCCCCGCCCCGCAGAGCCACGTGATGCCCTTCACCGACGTGGCCGAGGGCAGCTACTATCACGACGCGGTGCTGTGGGCCGTGGAGAACGGCATCACCAAGGGCACTACTGACACCACGTTCAGCCCCAACGCGAAATGCACCCGCGCGCAGATCGTCACCTTCCTGTGGCGCAGCCAGAAGTCTCCCGCCTCCGGCAGCGTGAATCCCTTCACCGATGTGGCGGCTGACGCTTACTACGTTGATGCAGTCCTGTGGGCCGCTGAGAACGGTATTACCGCCGGTACTACCGCCACCACCTTCAGCCCCAACAACGACTGCACCCGCGCCCAGATCGTGACCTTCCTGTATCGCTACAAGAAGTAAGACAAAGGGATACGGGCAAAAGCTTTTCCCTGAATCAGCTGATTTTTTGTGGTGAATCAAGCACAAGGCCGCCAGTGTAATCTGGCGGCCTTGTGTCATGTTGATGAACGATTCCATTTGATTTCCTTTGGCGGCGAACCATAAGCGGCATGCCGCTTCAGCATATCGAAAAACTCTGCCTGAAGGACAAGCGTTCTTTTTTGCAGGGGGAGTACGAGGGGGAAACCGGCGCGATTGGCGGCCCAGAAGGGGCCGGGAATCGCAAAGCCGCAACGGTGCCCGGGAGCCCCTTCGTGTTAAATCGAATGCCTGCAAAAAGCCTGTGTCAGCAGGTGTTTGCGCCGCGCAGCGGCAGCTTTTCGTCCCGCTGCGCGGGCAGATAAGCGGCATACTCTTGATGCGCTATTTGTGATGTCCCTGCGCCGGGGCACAGTTCAGCGTCTCATAATACGGAACACGCTTCACACTGTCAAACGGCTTGAACCGTTTTCATCAGTTTTAGCATCAAACGGATCCCTTGGCGATATGATAGATGGACCAACCTGCCATATCTCCGTGAGGTGCGCCTATGAAAAAGGAATGCAGACAGTTTGTCATCTACTCCCGCAAATCCAAGTTCACCGGCAAGGGCGAGAGCATCGAAAATCAGATCGAGCTGTGCCGCCAGTACATTGCCGTCCACTTCAGTCAAGAGGAGGCGGACACGGCGCTGGTCTATGAAGACGAGGGCTTTTCCGGCGGAAATCTGGAGCGGCCTCAGTTCAAGAAGATGATGAAGGACTCCCGGAAAACGAAGTTTGCCGCCATTGTGGTGTACCGGCTGGACCGGATCAGCCGCAACATCGGCGACTTTGCCAAGCTCATCGAAGATCTGGGCGACCGGCACATCGACTTCATCTCCATCCGGGAGCAGTTCGACACCTCATCCCCCATGGGGCGGGCCATGATGTACATCGCCTCCGTGTTCTCTCAGCTTGAAAGAGAGACCATCGCCGAGCGCATCCGGGACAACATGCACGAGCTGTCCAAGACCGGGCGCTGGCTGGGCGGCACCACGCCCACCGGCTACGAATCCGAGAGCATATCCGACGTGACCGTGGACGGCAAGGTGCGCAAAGCCTGCAAGCTGAAGATCATCCCGGAGGAGATCAGCCTTGTGCAGCTGATTTTTGAAAAGTTTCTGGAAACCGGATCGCTTACGAAAGTGGACGCCTTCCTTCTGGAAAAGCGGTACACCACCAAGCGGGGCAAAAATTTCACCCGCTTTGCCATCAAGGGCATTTTGACCAACCCGGTCTATATGATCGCCGACGAAGCGGCCTACGACTATCTGACGGAAAACCACGTGGACCTGTTCGCGGAAAAATCCAATTTTGACGGCAAGCACGGCATCATGGCCTACAACCGCACCTTGCAGCGGCCCGGCAAGGCACACCAGATCCGGCCTATGGAGGAGTGGATCGTATCCGTAGGCAAGCACCCCGGCGTGATCCCCGGCCGGCAGTGGATTCAGGCGCAGTCCATGCTGGCGGTCAACAAGTCCAAGAGCTACCGCAGGCCCCGCAGCAACGTGGCGCTGCTGTCCGGGCTTCTAGTCTGCGGCAGCTGCGGCGACTATATGCGCCCCAAGCTGATCAACCGCCGCGCGGGGGACGGCGAGCTGATCTACACCTATATGTGCTCTACCAAGGAGCGGAGCCAGAGCTCCCGTTGCCGGATGAAAAACGCCAACGGCAATACGCTGGATGCAAAGGTGATCTCCGAAATCAAAAAGCTGGCTGAGGACCGGGACGTCTTTGCCGGCTTCCTGGCCCAGACGAAGAAAGCCATCAGCGGCAATCGGGACGGCTACGACGCGGAACTGCTGACCCTGAAAGAAAGGCTGGCTGAGAACGAGAGCAGCATCAAGGCGCTGGTCAGCTCCCTGACCAAGAGCGCCGGAACCTCCGCCGAGCCGTATATCATGGAGCAGATCGAAGAGCTGCACCGGACCGGCGAGGACATGAAAAAGCGCCTTGCGGAGCTGGAAGCCCTGACGGAACACCAGCGGTTTGCGGATCAGGAGTTTGCGTTCAGCCGCCAGATGATCGAATCCTTTGCCACGAACGTGGAGGACTGCACGGTGGAGGAAAAGCGGCGTCTGCTGCGGGCCATCGTGAAAAAAGTGGTCTGGGACGGCGAAAATGCCTGGGTCTACCTCTTTGCAGGCGACGGAGAGGCCGATCTGCCCCCGTTTGACGCGCCGGAAGTTCCGCTGGGTAAGGATAGCGAATGAGATCCTGATGTACTTTCGGGCCCAGAAGAAGCTGCAGGGGGAGGTGTCTCTGTCGGACTCCATCGACACGGACAAGGAAGGCAACGCCCTGGAGCTGATGGACGTGGTGGGGGTGGACGACACCATGCTGGAGGACCTCCACGACCGGGAGAGCGCGCTGAAGGTGCGGCGGCTGGTGAAGGAGTGCCTGACGGAGCGGGAGGCGGAGATCATCCGCCTGCGCTACGGCCTGGGCGGCACGGTGCCTCTGACCCAGCGGGAGATCGCCGCCTCCTTCGGCATCTCCCGGAGCTATGTATCCCGCATCGAAAAGCGGGCGTTGGGGAAGCTGCAGGAGGCTATGGAAAAATGACAGGAGCCGGGCGGTCTGCCCGGCTCCTGCCTGTGTACGAGCTGTTACTGATAGATGGGGAAGCGGGCGCAGAGGGCCTCCACTTCCTCCAGGACGCCGGCGGTCTCGCCCCGGGCCACCCGACCCATGAGACGGCCAATGGTCTCCATCTCCGGCTCCCGGAAGCCTCGGGTGGTGACGGCGGGGGTGCCCACCCGGATGCCGCTGGTGACGAAGGGCTTCTCCGGGTCGTTGGGGATGGCGTTCTTGTTGACGGTGATGCGCACCTCGTCCAGCCGGTGCTCCATCTCCTTGCCGGTGATGTGGAAGTTCCGCACGTCCACCAGCATCAGATGGTTGTCCGTGCCGCCGGACACCAGACGGAAGCCCTCCGCCTTCAGGGACTCCGCCAGAACGGCGGCGTTCTTCACCACTTGCTCCGCGTAGGCCTTGAACTCCGGCTTCAGCGCCTCGCCCAGGCACACCGCCTTGGCGGCGATGATGTGCTCCAGGGGACCGCCCTGGGTGCCGGGGAACACGGCGGAGTTCACCTTCTTGTAGATGTCGTCGTCGTTGCACAGGATCAGGCCGCCCCGGGGACCCCGGAGGGTCTTGTGAGTGGTGGTGGTCACCACGTCGGCGTAGGGGATGGGGGAGGGGTGGACCCCGGCGGCCACCAGGCCCGCAATGTGGGCCATGTCCACCATCAGATAGGCGCCCACCTCATCGGCGATCTCCCGGAAGGCCTTGAAGTCGATGATCCGGGGATAGGCGCTGGCACCCGCCACGATGAGCTTGGGCTGGCACTCCTTCGCCATCTGGCGCAGGCGGTCGTAGTCCAGGCGCTCCGTCTCCGGGTTCAGATCGTACTGGACGGCGTGGAAGGCCTTGCCGGAGATATTCATGGGCGTGCCGTGGGACAGGTGTCCGCCGGCGGGAAGGCCCATGCCCAGCACCGTGTCGCCGGGGGCCATCAGGGCCATGAAGGCCGCCAGATTGGCGTTGGCGCCGGAGTGGGGCTGGACGTTGGCGTGGTTGCAGCCGAAGACCTGGCAGGCCCGCTGGCGGGCCAGCTCCTCGATCTCGTCCACGGCGTAGCAGCCGCCGTAGTACCGCTTGCCGGGATAGCCCTCGGCGTACTTGTTGGTGGGGCAGGTGCCCATGGCCAGTATGACGGCCTCGCTGGCCAGATTCTCCGAGGCGATGAGTTCGATGTTCCGGCACTCCCGGTCGAACTCCTTGTGAATGGCCGCGCCCAGTTCGGGGTCCGTCTGGGCAATGAATCGCATGGTATCCTGGATCATGTCGCGCTCCTTTGTGTTTTTCTCTGAATTTATGAACTGTTCGCCGGTGGCCCCGGCGGAGTCATCGGATCATTCGATGCGGGCGGGGACGCCGTCCTCGTAGAGGCCCCGCTCCGTCACCACCCAGGGGATGGGCCGGTCGTGGGGTTCCACCGGCAGCTCCTCCCGGATGAGCCGCTCCCGGCACACCAGCACCGCGGCGGACCGGTAGCCCGCCAGAAAGCGGTCGTAGTACCCGCCGCCCTGGCCCAGACGCCGTCCTGCGTGGTCGCAGGCCACGCAGGGCACCACTGTGAAGTCGATCTGGTCCGGCGGGATCACCGGCGCGTCCGCGGGCGGCTCCAAAATGCCGTAGGCCCCGGGGACCAGCTGCTCCGGAGATGTAATCTGCCTGGCCTCCATGATGCCGGCGCCGGTGCACAGGGGCACGCACAGCCGCTTGCCCCGGCGGAGGGCGTCATCCAGCAGGGGACGGGTATCGATCTCGTGGGCGGTGCCCACGAAGCAGAACACGGTGTCTGCCGCCAGATACTCCGGCATGGACGTGAGATGGCCGCAGACGGCGGCAGCGGACCGGGCCTTATAGGAATCGGAAAGGGTGCGCTCTGCCGCCCGGACGGCTCTGCGCAGCGCCTGCTTTTCCTCCTGTTTTGTCATGAAAACGCCTCCTTGCGGCATCGTTGATATCTGTCACAGCTCCGGAGGACCGTCCTCCGAAGCATCCATGTTCCCGGCGGCGCCAAACTGGATGGCGCCCATGCCGTACTTGCCCCGGATGGCGTCCATGGCGGCCTCAATCTTCTCCTGCCGCTCCGACCGGGGGGCGGAGGAGAACAGGTCCACCTGCTGGAAGGCCTGGTCCTCCGGCACCAGACTGATGGCCGTGACCGTCAGCATCCGGATGGGGGCCGGGGGCTTCCAGATGGACTCCACCAGCTCCATGGACGCGGCGGTGAGATCCCGCATCAGATGGGTGGGCGCGGGGAGCTGCTTCTGGCGGCTGCGGTTCTTGAAATCCGGCGTCCGCAGCGTCACCTGGACGCCGCCGGCGTACAGCCCGGCGGCACGGAGCCGCATGGCCACGCTGTCCGCAAGCAGGGAGATGCCGGTGCGGACCTGGTCCCGGGTGGTGAGGTTTTCCCGGAAGGTGGTGCCGTTGCCCACGGACTTCACCGGCTCCCGGTCATACCGGGACCGGACCGGCTCATGCTCCAGCCCGTTGGCGTACTGATGGAGCTGGAGGCCCAGCTTGCCCATGAGGGTCTCCAGCATCTCCGGCTTGCAGGCTGCCAGCTGGCCGATGGTCCGGATGCCGAACTGATTCAGGGTCTTCTGGGCCGCCCGGCCCACGAACAGCAGGGACTCCACCGGCAGGGGCCAGACCATGTCCCGCCAGCGGTCCGGGGGGATGACGGTGGTGGCGTCGGGCTTTTTGTAGTCGCTGCCCAGCTTGGCGAAGACCTTGTTGAAGCTGACCCCCACGGAGAGGGTCAGGCCGAACTCCCGGCGGACCCGGTCCCGGATGCCGTCGGCGATGGCCTTCGGGTCGCCGCCGAAGAGATGGGCGGTGCCGGTGATGTCCAGCCAGCTCTCGTCGATACCGAAGGGCTCCACCAGATCGGTGTACTGCTCATAGACGGCGTTGATCTTTTTGGAATACTGCCGGTAGAGGTCGTGGTGGGGCGGCAGGAGCACCAGATCCGGGCACTTCTTCTTGGCCTGCCAGATGGTCTCCGCCGTCCGGACGCCGAAGCGTTTTGCCGGTTCGTTCTTGGCCAGGATGATGCCGTGGCGGGAGGCGGGGTCGCCGCACACCGCCGTGGGCACGTCCCGCAGGTCCGGATGGCTCAGCAGCTCCACGGAGGCGTAAAAGCAGTTCAGGTCACAGTGCAGAATGATGCGGTCCTTCGGCTCCACGGCATCCATCCTCCCCTCCGGCGGATATACCACAACAGTTTACCACAAAACACGGAAAAATGCCATAGTTCCGCAAAATTTCCGGGGCGCTCCCAAAAGTCCCCAACTGCCGGGGGGACTGTACAGACCGGGGAAAAAATGATATACTGGCCCTGATTCCAAAGGACATTTGCGGAAAGGAGGGGCAGTTATGGAGCTTCTCACGGCGCCCTTGCAGACCCTGCTGGACGGACTCACCGGCTTTCTGACGGAATATCCCCTGGCGGAGCAGTGGTACTCCGCCATAGTGCGGTTCGTGTTCCCTGTGCTGGCGGCGCTGATCCTGATCCGGGCCATCCGGTCCCTGCTGAAGATCCCCCACACGCCGGAGGTCTGGAGCCAGCTGAGCCTGCCCAACGGCACGCCCATTCTGCTGACCCACTGGGAGAACATCATCGGCCGGGGAAAGACCGCCGACGTGTTCCTGAACTATCCCAGCATCTCCCGCCAGCACGCCGCGTTGTGCCGGGGCGAGACGGAGGACTGGACGGTCTACGATCTGGATTCCAAAGGCGGCACCCTGGTGAACGGAAAGCCCATCACCGGCTCCGCGCCGGTGAAGCTGGGGGACACCATCACCCTGGGGGGCGTGCCCCTGGTGTTCCTGCCCCAGACCGTGGGGGACCAGGCCGCCATGGAAAAGCGGCGGCAGGCGGAGCGTCCCGCCACGGTGTGGCCCTCCTTTTTATGGCTGACCATCTTCCAGGTGCTGACCTGCGTCCAGCTGATCATCGCCGCCGGGACGGACGCCAGCGCGGACATCCCTCTGGCCTTCCTGGGGCTGACGGCGGTGATGTGGATCTACTTCGCGGCCTTGCGGGCCGCCCGGTGCGTGGGCTTTGAGATGGAGACCATCGCCTTCTTCCTCTCCACGCTGTCCCTGGCGGTGACGGCATCCTCCACGCCGTCGGCCCTGCCCAAGCAGTTCCTGGCCATCCTGCTGGGACTGGTGCTGTTTCTGGTGCTGGGACTGTTCCTCCGGGATCTCAGCCGCACCCAGCGCATCCGGTGGCTCATGGCCGCGGCGGCCATCGGCCTGCTGGGCCTGACGCTGGTGGCGGGCACCCGGAAGTACGGCGCCGCCAACTGGATCTCCATCGGCGGCATGTCCTTCCAGCCCTCGGAGCTGGCCAAGATCTGCTATATCTTCGCCGGGTCCGCCACGCTGGAGCGGCTGTTCCGGAAGCGGAACCTGGGACTGTTCATCCTCCTCACCGGCGTGTGCATCGGCTGCCTGGGGCTCATGAGCGACTTCGGCACCGCCGCCATCTTCTTTGTCACCTTCCTGGTCATCGCCTACCTCCGCTCCGGCGACTTCGCCACCCTGGCCCTGATCTGCGGCGGAGGCGTCTTCGGCGTGGGTATTATATTGCAGTTTAAGCCCTATATATTGAACCGATTCGCCGCCTGGGGCCATGCCTGGGAGAACGCCTCCACCTCCGGCTTCCAGCAGACCCGCACCATGTCCGCCGCCGCCTCCGGCGGCCTGGTGGGCATGGGAGCCGGCAACGGCTGGCTCCACCGGGTCCCGGCGGCGGACACGGATCTGGTGTTCGGCATGGTCTGCGAGGAGTGGGGACTGATCATCGCCCTGCTGGCGGTGGCGTCCATCGTGACGCTGGCGGTGTTCGCCGCCCGGGCCTGCGGCGTGGGACGGTCCAGCTTCTACACCATCGCGGGCTGCGCGGCGGCGTCGCTGATGGTGTTCCAGACCTGCCTGAACGTGTTCGGCTCCGTGGACATCCTGCCCCTCACCGGCGTGACCTTTCCCTTCGTGTCCAACGGCGGGTCCGCCATGATGTCCGCCTGGGGGCTGCTGGCCTTCCTGAAGGCCACGGACACCCGGGAAAACGCCAGCTTCGCCACCAGCATGAAGCTGCGGCGGCGGATGGAGGAGGCCTCCGCCCGGCGGGTGGAGACGGCGGACGGCGCGTTCCATGAGCCGGACAGAAAGGAGCGGACCGATGAAGAAGATTGAGCGCCGGGCGGTGGTGTGCATTCTGCTGGCGCTGCTGCTGGCGGCGGGTACGCTGGTGTTCGTGGTGCACTGGTTCGTCAGCGGCGGCAGCTGGGTCTCCGCGGCCTTCAACCGCCATCTGTACAACACCTCCGGCCAGCTGGCGGCGGGCACGGTGCTGGACCGGGACGGCGACGTCCTCACCACCGTGGACGGCAGCGGCAAGCGCACCTATTACAGCAATGAGACGGTCCGGAAGGCAACCCTCCACGTGGTGGGGGATTTACAGGGCAATATCGGTACCGGCGCCCTCAACGCCTTCGCTGACCGTCTGACGGGCTACGGGATCGTCAACGGCGCCTTCGGCGCCCAGCGGGGGTCGGAGATGTATCTCACCATTGACGCCCGGTACAACTACGAGGCCTATCAGGCCCTGAATGGCCGCGCCGGGACGGTGGCGGTGTACAACTACAAGACGGGAGACATCCTGTGTCTGGTGTCCGCCCCGTCCTACGATCCCCTGAACGTGCCCGCCGACATCGAGACCAATGACCGGTACAAGGGAGCGTACCTGAACCGGTTCCTGTCCTCTACCTTCACGCCGGGGTCCGTGTTCAAGACCGTGACGCTGGCGGCGGCCATCGAGACGCTGCCGGACCTGGACAGCCGCACCTGGACCTGCGAAGGCAGCGTCCGCGTCGGGGACGACACCATCGTTTGCTCCGGCGTCCACGGGGAACAGAACATCGGCGCGGCCCTGACCAACTCCTGCAACGTGGCTTTCGCCCAGATCGCGGAGGAGCTGGGGGGTTCCACCCTGAAGAAGTACACGGAAAAGGCGGGGTTGACGGCCAGCTACTCCATCGACGGCCTGTCCACCGCCAAGGGAACCTTCAGCTTTGAGAACATCTCCGACGCGGACCTGGGCTGGGCGGGCATCGGCCAGTACCACGACATGGTGAACCCCTGCGCCCTGATGGTGTACATGGGGGCTGTCGCAAACGGCGGCAAGGCCGCCGTGCCCCGGATCATCGACAAGACGGTGAACTCCCTGGGGCTGTACAACCCGGTGCGTATCACGGAGCGGACCGGGAAGCTCATCAGCGAGGATACGGCTGAAAAGCTGGCGGACATGATGGCGGATACGGCGGAGAGCTACGGCCCCCAGCGGTTCCCCAACATGGACCTGTGCGCCAAGTCCGGCACCGCCGAGGTGGGGGCGGATCAGAAGCCCCACGCCTGGTTCGCCGGGTTCCTGCGGAACGAGGACGCTCCCTACGCCTTCGTGGTGCTGGTGGAGAACGGCGGCAGCGGCAGCTCCGTGGCGGGCACCGTGGCCGGGAAGGTGCTGGACATCATGGTCAACGGGTACTGAACCCGGCCTGAATGCGAAAAATACCGGCGGATACGGTTTCCCGTATCCGCCGGTGTGCGTTATGGAGAAGATTACCGAGACCGTCACGCCAGCGGAATGCCGAAGCCGAACCACAGCAGGTTCCGCAGAGCGCAGTTCGCCGCCAGCAGGGCCAGAAAGGCGTACAGCCACCGGATGTCCCACCGCAGGACCCATCCCCGGCGGCCCCGGAGCCGCCAGACGGTCTGGCTTACCAGATACCCGCCTGCGGAGACGGCGGCGAAGGGCACGGCGGGGTGATAATACATCGACCGCACCACCTGGCCGTGGGCCAGCGCCGTCAGGGCGCGGGTGCCGCCGCAGCCGGGGCAGTAGATGTGGAACCGGCTGTAGAACCAGCAGGCGCTGACGGTGGGCCGTCCCAGGGGGAAGCGCCACAGGAGATACCCGGCGGCCAGCAGTCCCAGCGCCGCCCACAGGGCGGGATAGACCTCCCGGTCCGTGACGGGACCTCTGGACGGCGCTTCGGAGGGAGCGCTCATTTCAGCAGATGGAACTGGCCCAGCAGGGGGACCTCCTTTTCCTCGCCGTTGATAGCGGCGACGAAGCCCATGATGGCGCAGATCACGCAGAAGATGCCCCAGATCCAGCCCACGCAGGGGATGACGCCCAGCAGGCTGGCGATCCAGATGACCAGGGCCTGGTTCACGTGGAATTTGGAGTCCTCCCGCTGGCCCAGCAGCAGGGCGATGATCAGTCCGATGGGGGTGATATAGGCCACGATATCCGTTGTTCTCTTATCCATGGTAGTTCTCCTTATCATTCAATCGATCTGGCTGTTGTTCACTGAGGGTAGTGTATCACATTATCCGGAAAATACAAGGGCGGAAACGGAAAGGACCGCGGGGCGCGGCGGCCCGGCGGTCCGATGGGTCATGAGGGAGTGCCGTTCCGCTCCAGGTCCAGCAGCGCCAGACCGTACTCGCTGAGATAGGGCTCCAGGAACTCGTTGGACAGAGTGAAGACGTGGGGACCGGAGGCGTAGCAGCCCAGCTCATAGGGGGCGTAGCTCACCGTCATGCCGCCGGCGTCAAAACTGACGGTGTAGGTGGTCCAGTTGGCCAGGATGTCCTCGTAGTCCTCCCAGTAGAACTCCGCCATGGAGGTCTCGGCCTGCAGAGCGGCGGCCCGTGCCTGCCGGGCCAGATCCGCCGCCACCGTCTCCTCGAACCGGATCTCGTCCTGGGCGATCACCGGCAGGCTGAGGAACGCGCCGTCATCCAGATCAAAATTCCAGGAGCAGAAGCCGGTGTTGGGATGGGCACCGCCGTAATAGCTGTAGGTGGAGGCCAGAACGCTGACCAGATGGTCTGTGGTGTAGACGGTGTAGGTCAGGGAGTCCTGATAGTACATGCCGTATTCCAGGAACATCTCCGGCCGCAGCTCATAGTCCGCCAGGGCCATATCCTTCACGTCCTCCATTTCGGAGCGCCAGGCGTCAAAGGCGGCGTTGAAGGTGTTGACCACCAGCAGGGCCTGTTCCTCCGCCGGGGTGGAGGCCGTCTCCAGCGTCTCACCGTCCCTGCGGAGGGCGCGGAGCACCGGCAGCTCATAGCGGGAGGAGATGAGCTTCACGCCGTCCTCGGAGAAGGACTCGCTCTCCAGGACCTCCGTCTCCACCGCATAGGTGATGCCCGCCTCCCGGGGCGTCTGAGGGACCATCCCCACGGAGGAGGCGGCGGTGCCCATGGCCTCGTACTGCACGGAGACGGAGCGGTCTACCATCATGGAGGCGGAGGCGGCGCCGCAGCCGCACAACAGTCCGGCGCACAGAAGGCAGGATGTGATATGAGTAACAAGTGTCTTCATGGAGATCCCTCCCTTGGGTGCGGCTGAAGACCGCGCCGTCAGCCGCAGTCCCACGGCCTGGGACGGCGGCTGCTCCAACGGGCCCCGGACGCGCTGCGGACTTGTCCGGCGGTCCATACCGGCCGGACGCGGAGCGATTATATCATCACCGGCCCGGTCCTCCACTCGCTGCCGCCCGCGGCGGCGCTGAGATCGGGATAGGCCAGGGCATAGAGGTCCGTGGCCCGCACCTCCAGGGCGAACAGCGCCTGGGCGGCGGGGCTCAGCTGCCGCACATCGGCGGGCTTCGTCAGTACCGGGACGGCGGCGGTCTTCCGCATCCGGGCCAGCAGGGCGCGGCCCGTCTCGTTGGCGGCCAGCACCCGGAGATAGGGGACCGTCTCCGGAAAGTCCTCCGGCGTCAGCCCCAGATACGCCCACAGGACCATCCGGCGGAGCCGGGCATGGGCGTAGCGCTTCGTCTTGGCGTCCTCCAGCAGGGCGTCCAGGGTGGCGGCGGACCGGCTGGCGGCGTACAGGCGGCGGTACAGGCCCTCACGGCCCTGATCCAGGGCGGCGAAGTCCGCCTCGCTCATGCTCCGCAGCCGGGACAGAATGGCCCGCTGACAGGTCTCCAGCAGCACAGGAGCCCGGCCCGCGTCCTCCTCGCTTCTGTACAGCGGGGCCATGGACGGCGCCATCAGGGACAGAGCGTCCTCACGCCGCCCCTGCCGCAGCAGGCGGCGGATGGCTCCGGCGGAGCCGGGGACGGCGTCGGCGCTGTCGTGGGCCCCGCCCTCCCGGAGAAAGGCCAGCGGCCGGATGGCGCTGTTCCGCAGCAGCAGGGCTTTGCAGTATTCCACGCCCAGATTGTTGTTGGGGGTCTCCAGCAGGGCGGCCTTCTCCGGCCCCAGCAGCTCCCGCACCACCGACTGGCGGCAGGCGGCGAAGCTCATGCCCTCGTTCAGAAAACGCCGGACTCCGGCGTGATATGCCTCCGTGGTGAGACAGCGGGCGATCTCTGTCAGCACGGCCGCGTCGCCGCACTCGCTGCCGAAGGCCAGATGGGTGACGGCACCGGTGGCCGCCAGAACCGCCACGCCGCCGGCGGCGAACCGCTCCGCCGAGCTGACGGCCCAGGGCAGGGGTAGCTCCAGCACCAGGTCCGCGCCGTCCCGCACGGCGGCCTCCGCCCGGACGTGCTTGCGCAGGATGGCGGCACCGCCCCGCTGGACGAACTGTCCGCTCATGGCGCAGACCACGGCGGTGCCCGGACCCAGCGTCTCCCGGACGCGGGCCATCAGGCCCGTATGGCCGGTATGCAGGGGATTATACTCAGCTATGATACCAGCGACTTGCATATAATTCACCCTGATTCGATGACAAAAAAGTGACATTTCGGTAAAAATGCAGGTTGTAACCTGCGGAGGATTTGCTATAATATATGGTAACATTGCGTTTCCCTTGGAAAATTTACGGAAAACGCATGCTGAACACAACTGTATTTTACACGAAAAACGGGATATCCGCAAGAGGGTCCCACGAAAGAGGAGTCAACATCATGAACATTCTCGTCATCAACGCAGGCAGTTCCTCCCTGAAGTATCAGCTGCTGAACCCCGACACCGGCGATCTGCTGGCCAAGGGCCTGTGCGAGCGCATCGGCATCGACGGCAAGTTCACCTACAAGCCCCAGATCGAGGGCAAGGAGACCCTGAGCGCCGTGGACGTGGCCATGCCCACCCATGCCGAGGCCATCCAGGCCGTGCTGGACGCCCTGGTGGACGCCAAGAACGGCGTCATCGGCTCCATGCAGGAGATCGACGCCGTTGGCCACCGGGTGGTGCACGGCGGCGAGGCCTTCAACCAGTCCGTGGTCATCACCGACGAGGTGCTGAAGGCCATTGAGGACTGCATCCCCCTGGCCCCCCTCCACAACCCCGCCAACCTGACCGGCATCCGTGCCTGCCAGAAGGTGATGCCCGGCGTGCCCATGGTGGCCGTGTTCGACACCGCCTTCCATCAGACCATGCCCGCCAAGGCTTATATGTACGCGCTGCCCTACGCCTACTATGAGACCGACAAGGTCCGCCGCTACGGCTTCCACGGCACCAGCCACAAGTATGTCTCCGGCCGCGCCGCCGCCATGCTGGGCAAGAAGCCCGAGGAGCTGAAGCTGGTCTCCTGCCACCTGGGCAACGGCTCCTCCATCGCCGCCGTGGACTGCGGCAAGAGCGTGGACACCTCCATGGGCTTCACCCCCCTGGCCGGCCTGCCCATGGGCACCCGCTCCGGCGACCTGGATGCCGGCATCCTCCAGTATCTGATGAACAAGTACGACATGGGCATCGACGAGATGCTGAACGTGCTGAACAAGAAGTCCGGCGTGGAGGGCCTGTCCGGCGTCAGCTCCGACTTCCGCGATCTGGAGAACGCCGCCGCCGAGGGCAATCAGCGTGCCCTGCTGGCCGAGGAGAAGTTCGCCTATGAGGTGAAGAAGTACGTGGGCGCCTACGCGGCGGCCATGGGCGGCGTGGACGCCATCATCTTCACCGCCGGCGTGGGTGAGAACGACAAGGGCATCCGCGCCATGGTCTGCCAGGGCCTGGAGTACATGGGCGTGAAGCTGGACGCCGAGGCCAACAACGTCCGGGGCAAGGAGTGCGTCATCTCCACCGCTGACTCCAAGGTGAAGATCCTGCTGATCCCCACCAACGAGGAGCTGATGATCGCCAAGGACACCGCCGCCCTGACCCAGAAGTAAGATCCCCGTCTATCGGAAGAATTTGTCCGCCCGCAGGGGCGGACAAATTCAGCTTGCCGAAAACTTGCTGTCAGCGGACAGACTGAAAGAAGCAGGAAGGGGAGCTCGAGGGGGCGGAGCCCGCTTCGAATCAAATCAAATGTCTGCAAAAAGCCTGCGGCAGCAGGCGTTTGCGCCGCACAGCGGCAGGTTTTCAGACCGCTGTGCGGTCAGAAAACCGAGACATTATTCGGGCGCTGAAAAGGTCCGCAGGACTTTTTCAGCGGCCTGAATTTGTCCGCCCGCAGGGGCGGACAAATTTTACCACATTTACCACAAGGGGGAATCTATGAAGATCGGACTGCAATTCGCCATGCCGGAGGAGTTCCACGCCCTGCCAGGGGCCAAGGATCTGGAGCCGGTGGAGACCGTCTCCGGCGTGCCCTTCTATCAGGCGGCGCCGGGCATCCTGGCCTGCGCCGGCGGCATCAGCAAGGTCAACGCCGCCATGGCCGCCGAGATCTTTTGCCTGAAATACGGCGTGGACATGATCATCAACGCCGGCGTGGCCGGTTGCGCCACGGACCTGCCGGTGGGCTCCCTCATCGTGGCGTCGGAGTTCGTCCAGCACGACGTGGACACCACCGCCATCGGAGACCCCGTGGGTCTGGTATCCACGGTGAACCGGGTGGCCTTCCCCACCTGGGAGCCGGAGCGGTGCGCGGCCATCCTGAAGGACCTGGGCTTCAACGCCGGCATCGGCCGGGTGGCCACCGGCGACTGGTTCGCCGTCAAGGGCGACCGCTCCGCCTGGATCCGGGACACCTTCCAGCCCACCCTGGTGGAGATGGAGGGCTGCGCCATCGCCCAGGTGTGCCTGCGGAACAACGTGAAGTTCGTGGCGGTGAAGTCCGTGTCGGACCACCTGTTCCGGGAGAACAACGCCGAGGAGTTCTTCGACTTCCAGCAGGCTCTGACGGATCTGGGCCGTCTGCTGCTGCCCCTGGCACAGACTTTGCAGAAGGAAGAACCCTGAAGACCGTTTCGATTCGTGCCGCCGGCCGGCGGCGGAAAGGGAAGACGATATGGAAGAACTGGAACGCATCGCCAGCTTTACCGTGGACCACACCAAGCTCCAGCCGGGACTGTACCTGTCCCGCCGGGACGGGGACATCCTGACCTTCGACCTGCGGTTCAAAAAGCCCAACACCGGCGACCTGCTGACCAACAGCGAGATGCACTCCGTGGAGCATCTCATCGCCACGCTGCTGCGGAACTCCGAGGACCAGGAGGCGGTGGTCTACTTCGGCCCCATGGGCTGTCAGACCGGCTTCTACTTCCTGTTCAACAACCAGCTGCTGTCCTGCGAGGGGGCCATCCAGCTTTTGCAGGAGGTCTTTGCCAAGGCGGCGGACTTTGCGGGGGAGATGCCCGGCAAGAGCGCCATGGAGTGCGGCAACTACGCCAATCTGGATGTAGACACCGGCAAGGCGGCCTGCCGCTGGTACGCGGAGCTGATCTCCGATTGGACCGTGGAAAAACTGGCCTACTGACCCGCCGCAAATGCCCTTTGCGTGACATTTGGCCCCGGTCTGTGATAGACTGGGGCCAGAACTTTTCAGGGGGTGGGCGCCATGGCGTCTGTGGGAAAGCACATCAAACGGCTCCGCGCCGCCCGGCACATGACCCAGGAGCAGCTGGCGGAGAAGCTGTTCGTCACCCGGCAGGCGGTATCCGCCTGGGAGACGGGGAAGGCCCTGCCGGACGTGGACACGCTGGAGCGCATCGCGGCGGCGCTGGACGCCGACGTGACGGAAGTAATCTACGGCGCCCGCACCGCTCCGGACGTAGAGGCGATGAAGGGCCAATGGATCCGGCGCGGCATCTGCTGGGGCATTTTAATCGCCTGGTTTGCCAATATATTGTTCGATCAGGGGTATTTTTACAGCTGGACCCGGGGACTTGCCTATCAGTTCGGGGATCCGGCCTATGAGGTGTACGCTGCGGAGGTCCCCGGGAGCTGGCCGGTGGAGCTGGACCTCACGGACCCGTACAGCAACGAGGGCAAGATCCTCTATGAGGACGGAACCGGCTGCCGCATCACCGTGGGATCGCTGGACTGGAACGTGGACGATGACGGGGCGTGGGTGGTCTGGTTTACCGCCGAGGGTGCCTGCCGCCGGGGGCGGGGCACCATCGTCTCCGGCATGATGACTCAGTCGGATTCTCCCCTCTTTTCCCGCTATGCAACGGATGAGACGGCCAACATGACCGTCACCATCGACGGCGTCTCCCAGCCCGGCGTCCCGGTGGGGGATTCGTTTCTGGACCGGAACCGGAAGAACTTCGGCTACCGGCTGTTTTACGGGCCGGAGGACCCGGCAGAGCTGCCGCCGTCCGTCACTGTCACGATGGAGGGGCTGATGCGGTTCACCACCGTCTGGAGCCGGTAAGGGTTTCGGAAAAGCGGATTTTTTCCGCCAAACCTGTTGACATTTTGAAAACGGACTGTTATACTTGATAAGCCGCTTTGAATGGGTCTATAAGTGCGCCCTGTGCGCCGCCCCCGACAGCGAGCCCGTATTGAAGGAGTTGAAAACACAATGAACGCTATCATCGAGACCGGCGGCAAGCAGTACAAGGTCGCGGAGGGTGACGTCCTGTTCATCGAGAAGCTGGACGTCAACGCCGGCGACACCGTCAAGTTCGACAAGGTCCTGGCCATCCTGGACGGCGACAACGCCACCTTCGGCACCCCCGTGGTGGAGGGCGCTTCCGTGGAGGCCACCGTCGAGAAGAACGGCAAGGGCAAGAAGATCCGTATCTTCAAGTACAATCCCAAGAAGGGTTACCGCAAGCGCCAGGGCCATCGTCAGCCCTACACCAAGGTGACCATCGGCAAGATCTCCGTGTAAGATGACCACCGTCACCTTTCACATGGAGGGCGACCGGCTCACCGGCTTCGACTCCCAGGGGCACAGCGGCTACGCCGAGGAGGGCGCGGACATCGTCTGCGCCGCCGTCACCAGCGCCATCCGCCTGGTGGAGGCCACGGTGAACGATGTGCTGGGCCTGGCCGCGTCGGTGAAGGTCCGGGAACAGGACACCCGCATTGAGCTGCGGCTCCCCGGCGGTCTCTCACCGGAGGCGGAGTACGCCTGCCAGTCCCTGCTGACGGGACTGATGGTGTATTTCGCGGAGCTTCACGACGAGTATCCTGAAAACATCGAGGTTCTGGAGGAAGAGTGATTCCTCCCCATTCTAAAATCTACAGAAAGGATGGTCCCTAACATGATCCGTATCGGTTTACAGTTCTTCGCCCACAAAAAGGGCGGCGGCTCCACCAAGAACGGCCGTGACTCTCAGGCCAAGCGCCTGGGTCCCAAGCGGGCTGACGGCCAGTTCGTCAAGGCCGGCAACATTCTGGTGCGCCAGCGGGGCACCCACATCCATCCGGGTGTGAACGTGGGCATGGGCACCGACAATACGCTGTTCGCCAAGGCTGACGGCGTGGTGCGTTTCTCCCACCTGGGCAAAGACCGCAAGCAGGTCTTCATCGAGACTGTCGCGGAATAACTGGCTGACAGAACGGCCCCCGGACGCTTGTCCGGGGGCCGTTTTCTGCGGGGTCGTTTCCTGAAAAAGAAAGGTCATCCGCTGCGGGGGGAGCTCGAGGGGGCGGAGCCCGCCTCGAATGGGATCGGATGTCTGCAAAAAGCCTGCGGCAGCAGGCGTTTGCGCCGCACAGCGGCAGGTTTTTGGAACGAACAGCGTTCCAAAAATCGAGACATCAGGCAGAGCGGCAAAAGCATTCGTTTTTGCCGTTCTGCCGCCCCCCGGACAAGCGTCCGGGGGGCGTTTTTCACAGAGCGCCGCCGGTGCGAAACCGCCGGATTTGCCCCATTGTCTTGACGAGTGCCGGTGTTTTCGCTAAAATGGACGAAACTGGACATTCTAATGACAAGACATCAATTTTGAGAGGATACAGAGATGGCAACAACATTCATCGATAAAGCCCGTATCACCGTCCGGGCGGGCAACGGCGGCAACGGCGTGGTGGCCTTCCACCGGGAGAAGTACGTGGCCGCCGGCGGTCCCGACGGCGGCGACGGCGGACGGGGCGGCTCCATCATTCTCCAGGTGGACGACAACATGTCCACCCTGATGGACTTCCGCTACAAGCGCAAGTACGTGGCCCCCAACGGCGCCGACGGCCAGGGCGCCCGGAAGTCCGGCAAGGACGGTGCGGACCTGATCATCAAGGTGCCCCTGGGCACGCTGGTGCGGGACGCCGAGACCGGTGAGATCATGAAGGATATGTCTGACCGGGAGCCCTTCGTCCTGTGCCGGGGCGGCCGGGGCGGCTGGGGCAACATGCACTTCGCCACCCCCACCCGGCAGGTGCCCCGGTTCGCCAAGGGCGGCCTTCCCGGCGAGGCCCATGACGTGATCCTGGAGCTGAAGCTGCTGGCGGACGTGGGCCTCATCGGCTTCCCCAACGTGGGCAAGTCCACGCTGCTGAGCGTGGTGTCCAAGGCCCAGCCCAAGATCGCCAACTACCACTTCACCACCCTGTACCCCAACCTGGGCGTGGTGTGGGTGGACGAGGGCGTCAGCTTCGTCATGGCGGACATCCCCGGCATCATCGAGGGCGCCAGCGAGGGCGCGGGTCTGGGCCACGACTTCCTGCGGCACATCGACCGCTGCCGTCTGCTGGTCCACGTGGTGGACGTCTCCGGCAGCGAGGGCCGGGACCCGGTGGCGGACTTCGACGCCATCAACGAGGAGCTGAAGCAGTACAGCGCCGAACTGACCAACCGCCCCCAGATCGTGGCCGCCAACAAGGTGGACATCATGGAGGATCCGGAAAATCTGGAGCGGCTGCGGAAGCACGCGGAGGAACTGGGCTATCCCGTGTTCGAGATCTCCGCGGCGGCCCACATGGGAACCCGGGAGATGGTGAAGAAGGTGGCGGAGATGCTGTCCGTGCTACCGCCGGTGCGGGTGTTCGAGCCGGAGTACGTGCCCCAGCCCCCCAAGCCGGACACGGACCAGCCCCTGGACATCCAGCGGGTGGACGATGGCCACACCTGGATCGTGGAGGGCCCCTGGCTGGCCCGGGTCATGTCCAACACCAACTTCAGCGACTACGAGAGCCGGATGTACTTCGACAAGACCCTGCGGGAGTCCGGCCTGTTCCAGCGTCTGGAGGAGATGGGCATTCAGGACGGCGACACCGTCTCCATGTACGACTTCGAGTTTGAATATCAACGGTAAACAACAGCGCGCCGGGAGAGATCCCGGCGCGCTCAGGCTGTCGAAAAAGTCCGATGGACTTTTTCGACAGCCTTCACAATGCCTCGCTTTTCTGCCCGCGCAGCGGGCCGAAAAGCTGCCGCTGCGCGGCGCAAACGCCTGCTGACAC
>JALFSO010000051.1 GCA_022778785.1 Dysosmobacter sp.
TTCGATTCAATACGAAGGGGCTCCCGCCCCCTCGTACTCCCCCTGCAAAAAAGAACTTCTTTCCTTCAAACAGAGGATTTTCGACAAGCTGAGCCGCGCCGGGAACATTCCCGGCGCGGCTGTTTCGCTATTTGATGACCACGTTTTCCGGCCCGATGGTCTCCTTCAGCTCCTGGATCAGGGCCTTGTGGAGCAGGACCTCCGTGCCATAGACCTTCCGGGTGTCCGCCATGACCATTTTCACCGGCGTGGTGCCGGGGAACATCTGGAACACCAGCTTCATGTGGGCCAGCTCCGGACTGGTTTTCCCGGGAAATTTCAGATACAGCACCTTGCCCGGCAGAATCTTTCCGCCGTACTCGTCCTTGGGCTGCTGCCGTACCGGTGGCTCCTCCGGGAGTGCGGCCTCCCCCAGGGGATAGGCGCTGTCGCAGAGAATCTGGGGCGCCTTCTCGTCCCGGACGGACAGCCTGCCCTTTACTACCACCGCCTGGTTCTCCCGCAGATAGGCGCCGCAGCTGTCCAGCGTCCGGGAGAAGCACAGCAGCTCCATGGAGCCTGTGTCGTCCTCCACCGTCACGTAGGCCATCAGACTGTTGTTCTTGGTGGTCTTGGTCTTGCTGGAGGTGACCACGCCGGCGATGGTGACCCGCTGCTCGTCGGCGAATTTTCTGGGGCCGCCCTCCTGGGCAAAGTCCTCCAGAATGGTGCCGATGGCGGGTGCCCGCAGCCGCTTCACCTGCTCCCGGTAGGCGTCCATGGGGTGTCCGGAGAGATAGAGGCCGGTGGTCTCCTTCTCCATGTTCATCAGCTCCATGGGAGAATACTCCCGGATATCCGGCAGGTGTATCTCCTTTACAGTGCTTTTTTCACTGCTGTCTCCGGCAGTCATGGAGAAGAAGTCCAGCTGGCCCTCCACATTCTGGCGGCGGGAGCTGGCAATGGAGTCCATCACCTTCTCATAGACCTGGATCAGCTGGGACCGCTTGGCCCCCAGAGAGTCAAAGGCGCCGGAGCGGATCAGGTTCTCCACAGCCCGCTTGTTCATGTCGGTGTCGGTCATCCGGTCGCAGAAGTCACTGAGAGAGGTGAAGGGGCCGCTCTCCCGCTCCCGCACCACCGCCTGGATGAATCCCCGTCCGATGTTCTTCACCGCCGCCAGGCCGAATCGGATGCCGCCGTCCTCCACGGTGAAGGTGTCGTAAGAGCGGTTGATATCCGGCGGCAGCAGCCGGATGCCGCAGTCCCGGCACTCGTTGATATAACCGGCGATCTTGTCGGAGTTGTCCAGCACGCTGGTCAGCAGCGCCGCCATGTACTCCTTCGTAAAATGGCACTTGAAATACGCCGTCTGATAGGCTACCACCGCATAGGAGACCGCGTGGGCCTTGTTGAAGGCGTAGTTGGCGAAGTCGTAGATCTCATTGTAGATCGCCTGTCCCACCGCCTCCGGGACGCCTCGTTTGATGCAGCCGCCGATGCCCCGGGCGGGATCGCCGTGGAGGAACGTCTCCCGCTCCCGCTCCACATCCTTGGCCTTTTTCTTGCTCATGGCCCGCCGGATCATGTCCGCTTGGCCCAGGGAATAGCCCGCCAGGCTCTGGAAAATCCGGATGACCTGCTCCTGATAGACGATGCAGCCATAGGTGTTGGACAGGATCGGCTCCAGCAGCGGATGCTTGTAAGTCACCAGCGCCGGGTCCTTGGAACAGGCGATGAACCGGGGAATGGAGTCCATGGGGCCGGGCCGGTAGAGGGCGATCACGGCGGTGATGTCTTCGATGCTCTTGGGCTTGAGTCCCACGCACACGCCGGTCATGCCGGTGGATTCGATCTGAAACACGCCGGAGGTCTTGCCCGCGGAGATCATGTCAAACGTCTCCCGGTCGTTTTCCGGGATGTCCTCCAGCCGGAAGCCCGGATGCTCCGCCTGGACCATCTTCACCGCGTCGTCCAGCACCGTCAGGTTCCGGAGGCCCAGGAAGTCCATTTTCAGCAGGCCCAGCTCCTCCAGGGTGGTCATGATATACTGGCAGACCACGGCATCGTCGTTCCTGGCCAGGGGCACGTACTCGTACACCGGCTTCTTGGTGATGACCACGCCGGCGGCGTGGGTGGAGGCGTTCCGGGGCATGCCCTCCAGCTTCCGGGCGGTGTCGATGAGCTTTTTCACCCGCTCGTCCGCCTCGTACAGGTCGCTGAGGGGCTTGCTGAGCCGCAGGGCATCGTTGAGGGTGATGTGCAGGGTATTGGGCACCTGCTTGGCGATGGCGTCCACGTCGGCGTAGGGCATTCCCATCACCCGGCCCACGTCCCGGATGACGCCCCGGGCCGCCATGGTGCCGAAGGTGACGATCTGGGCCACATGGTCGTCTCCGTACTTCCGGCGGACGTAGTCCACCACCTCGCCCCGGCGGGTATCGCCGAAGTCCATGTCGATATCCGGCATGCTCACCCGCTCCGGGTTCAGGAACCGCTCGAAGTACAGACTGTACTTCATGGGATCGATGTCCGTGATCCGCAGGCAGTAGGAAACCATGCTGCCGGCCGCGCTGCCGCGGCCGGGGCCCACAGGGATCTGCCGGCTCTTGGCGTAGCGGACGAAATCGGAGACGATGAGGAAGTAGTCGGTGAAGCCCATCTTCTCGATCATGTCCAGCTCGTATTCCAGCTGCCTGCGGTACTCCGGATTCCCGTCGCCGTACCGCTCCCGATAGCCCTGATCGCACAGCTCTTTCAGATAGGTGCAGGAGTCATAGCCCGGCGGCAGCTGGAATTCCGGCAGATGGTACTTGCCGAAGGTAAACTCCACGTTACACCGCTCCGCGATGCGGGCGGTGTTCTCCAGCGCATCCTCATAGCCGCCGAACAGGGCCGCCATCTCCTCCTCCGACCGGAGATAGAAGTTCTGGGGCTCGTAGCGCATCCGGTTCTCGTCGTCCACGGTCTTGCCGGTCTGGATGCACAGCAGGATGTCGTGGGCCTCGGCGTCCTCCTGCCGGAGATAGTGGGCGTCGTTGGTGCAGACCAGGGGGATGCCCGTCTCCTGATGGATGCGGAGCAGCGCCTGGTTGACCACCGCCTGGTCCCGGATGCCGTGGTCCTGCAGCTCCAGATAGAACCGGTCCGGACCGAAGACGTCCCGCATCTGGAGAGCGTAGGCTTTGGCGTTCTCGTACTCGCCGTTCCGCGCCATCCGGGGGATCTCGCCCGCCAGACAGGCGGACAGGGCGATGAGGCCGCCGCTGTGCTCCTTCAGAAGGGCCATGTCGATGCGGGGCTTGATGTAGAAGCCCTCCGTCCAGGCCATGGAGACCATATAGCTCAGGTTGCGGTAGCCCTCCTCGTTCTCGCACAGCAGCACCAGATGGCGGCTCTCTGCGTCAAACTCATGGACCTTGTCGAACCGGGAGCGACCCTTGGGTGTCATGTACACCTCGCAGCCGATGATGGGCTTGACGCCCTCGGCCTTGCAGGCCCGGTAGAAGTCGATGACGCCGTACATGACACCGTGGTCCGTGATGGCGCAGGCGGTCTGGCCCATGGACTTCACCACTTTGGGCAGGTCCCGGATGCGGCAGGCGCCGTCCAGCAGACTGTACTCCGTATGAACGTGTAAATGGACGAAGGACATGGGAACGCTCCTATTCTCTCATTCTCTCAAAAGATTCTCCCGGATAAAGGCCAGAGTTTCCTCCCGGGACCGGCATCCAAACAGCGGGGTGAGCTTCGTCAACACCAGCCAGCCCAGTCCTCCCCACAGGAGGACGCAGACCGTCAGGACCGTTACAGCGTACACACTGACGCCAGTAAAAGACAGTCCCAGCAGAAATGCCGCCGCCATGGCGCCCAGCACCGTGTTCCGCATGGCTGCGGTGGGACCGAAGCCGCCAGAGAGACGGCACCCCGTCTCCGACGCCGTCAGCTCTCCCACAAAGGGCAACTGGGGCTTCATCTGCCAGGCTCCGCCGGTCTTCAGCAGACAGAACCGTCCATCCGGCAGCAGTTTGCAGAAGACCTGATGCTCCTCACAGGCCCAGCCAAATTTCATAGGCCGGGTCAGGACCCGCAGACGGGCACGCACCCGTTCCGGAGAGAGCTGGCTGGAAAACTCGTATCGCTTCATCGCCGGCTCTCCTCTCCTGTGACGGAAAATCGCGGCGTTTTCAGCCCCGCTCCGCCAGCATCTCTTCCACGATCTCCACGGCAGTGACGACCATGATGCTGCAGTGGCCGGTCAGGCCCATAGCCTTGGCGGCAGGGGTGGTGTCATCGGGGGTAAACTTGCTTTTCAACAAATCCCGGCACCGCAGGGCACCGAACTTCTCAAAAAACCGCTTCTGCAGTTCCTTGCTGAGGACCGCCGTCCGCTTTTTGCTGCCCATGGGATCAGCGGCGTCCACCGGGGTCAGCATCCCCAGGACCATGACGGCGCCCGTGATGGCGCCGCACAGCTCTCCCGTGCCCGCGCCGCCACCGAAGCCTCCGCCGATATCGAAGCTGGCCTGTTCGCTCAGACCCGTCAGATCCGAAAAAGCCGCCAGCACGCTCTGACAGCAGTTGAATCCCCGCTTGTGATAGCTGTCGGCAAGTTCAAAGCGTTTCACGCTCATGGTTATCTTTCTCCTTTTATCAATACAGCGTCAATTCTCTGTACTGCAATCTCTATCCGGTATTTTTCCTTTACAGTTCTCCCGCCAGGTCCATCAGCTTCCGGAGACGGTGGTTCAGGCAGGATTTCGTCACCGGCGGGTCGAACTCCTCCGCCAGCTCGCTGAGGGTCAGCTCCGGATTTTTCTCCCGGAGGGACGCCGTCTGCTGGAGCCTGTCCGGCAGGCGCTCCAGCCTTCCGGCGGTGCGGAGCTTCCGGATGGCCTCCAGCTGCTCCTGGGAGGCCGCCACCGCCTTGTCCACATTGGCGCTGTCGCAGTTCAGACGGCGGTTGACGCTGTTCCGCAGGTCTTTCTCCAGCTTGGCGGACATGACGTTCATGGCCGCCACCGGTGCGCCGATGAGGGTCAGAAAGTCCTCGATGTGCTCGCTCTGCTTGAAATAGGTCACGTAGCCGCCGTTCCGGCTCACCGCCTTGGGGGTGAAGCCGGTCTCCCGCAGCAGCACCTCTAGTTCCCGGCTCACCTGCATATGGGAGGTGGCCAGTTCCAGATGATATCGCTTCAGCGGGTCCGTGATGCTCCCTCCGGCGAAGAACACGCCCCGGAGGAAGGACGCCCGGCAACAGGGCTCCTCCAGCAGGCCGAAGTTGATGTGGAGCACCAGATTCTGCTGGGGATCGTAGCCCAGCAGGTTGATGATCTTATCCAGCTTCTCCCGCTCCGTGATCTGGAAGACCAGCTTGCCCGTCTGTCCGGCGCCGCTGCCGTCCTCCCCGCCGGCGCTGCCGGACCGGAGCTGCTCCGGCTCCGGACGGCGGTCGAACTTCAGTCCAAAGGCCCGCTGAAACAGCTTGGGGAGCCGGCCCGCGAACTGGGGATTCTCCGTGATGATGCGGACCTCGGCGGAGTTGAAGGTGTTGCAGTACAGCAATATCCCGTAGGCCTCCGCCCGGGCGCAGCAGGTTTTCTGAACGGAGAGCCTGCACAATTCGTTCTTGGTATCGTAGGAAAAGGACATCCCGCCCTCCTTTCACATGGCCGCGTGTTACTGTTTCTCCTCCGCCTGGTAGTTGTCGGACCGGCTGTACCGCGTGCCGGCGATGCGGATGCCTCTGGCGGCGTGGAGCAGGATCAGCTCCCGGGCCAGATGGCCGGGGTCGTGGCGGACAAAGCCGTCCCGCACGGTGGCGATGGGCCGGAGGATCACCTCCACCCCCAGCTTTCCGCACTCCTCCAGATCGCACCGGATGGGCTCCGCGCCCTCCTGGGCGTACCGCTCCGCCACGCCCTTGGGGATGGGGGAGGAGTTGGTCAGGCAGATGTCAAAGAGCCCGGGAGCTCCGTGCTGGAACAGGGCCCGGATGTGGTCGGAGACGGTGTAGCCCTCCGTCTCCCCCTCCTGGGTCATGACGTTGGCAACATACACTTTCAACGCGTCGGACTGCCGGATGGCCTCCACAATGCCGTCCACCAGCAGATTGGGGATGATGCTGGTATAGAGGCTGCCGGGACCCAGCACCAGCATATCCGCCTCCCGGATGGCCGCCAGGGCAGCGGGAAGCGCTCTTGGATGCTCCGGCAAAAGCCGGACACGGGTGATGCGGCAGTCCTCTTTTTTCTTGCAATAGAAGATTTTGGACTCCCCCACCACGGAGGCGCCGTTTTCAAACTCCGCCTCCAACTGCACATCCGCCGTGGTAACGGGCAGGACCCGTCCCGTAATGGCCAGGACCTGGCTCATGCGCTCCACGGCGGCGTCGAAGGAGGGCGAAATGCCGTTGAGGGCCGCCAGAAACAGGTTGCCGAAGCTCTTGCCCGCCAGTGAACCCTCTGTAAAGCGGTAGTGCATCAGCTCCCGCATGAGGGGCTCTGTGTTGGCCAAAGCCTCCAGGCAGTTTCGGATGTCTCCCGGAGGCGGCATCCCAAGGTCCTGCCGCAGCATGCCGCTGCCGCCGCAGTCATCCGCCACCGTCACGATGGCGGAGAG
>JALFSO010000067.1 GCA_022778785.1 Dysosmobacter sp.
TAGGTGTCCTCGCCGCCATAGCTGCGGCGATAGATCAGCAGACCGCCCTCCGCCGCCAGATACGTCAGGTCGCCGCACTGCAGGGAAGGGCGCTCCTTCCGCAGGGCGCCCAGCGTCCGGTACAGCTCCGTCAGGCGCGGATCCTCATGGCTCCAGGGGAAGCCCCGCCGGTTCAGGGGATCCTCAAAGCCCTCCATACCGGCCTCGTCGCCGTAGTAGATGGTGGGGGAGCCGGGGAAGGTGTACAGCAGCATCACCGCCAGCGTCAGCCGCCGCACCGCCCGCCGCCGCGCTTCGGGGGACAGGTGATAGGCGGCCCGGCCCTCCTTGGTCTCGGGAACGGCGTCCGCCCCCAGCAGCGTCAGGATGCGGGGCGTGTCGTGGGTGCCCAGAATATTCAGCCCGCCGTAGAAGGCGGCAGGGGGATAGTTCTCCCGCTGCTCCTCCATGGCGTCCCGGAACGCTGCCGCGTTGCCGCCGCGGACGTAGTCCAGCACGGCGCTGCGCAGGGGATAGTTCATCAGGCCGTGGGTCTCCCGGCCCAGCAGATACCGCCGCCGGCGGGAATAGGCGATCTTGTTGCTGCCGTCCTCCCACACCTCGCCCAGCAGATAGCTGTCGGGCTTTTCCTGCTCCATGGCGGCCCGGATTTCCTCGATGAAGTCGTCAGGCAGCTCGTCGGCCACGTCCAGCCGCCAGCCGTCGGCGCCGCACCGCAGCCACCGGCGGATCACGCTGTCCTGATCCCGGATGATAAAGTCCCGGTAGGAGGGCGCGCTCTCGTTGACGGCGGGCAGGGTGTGGATGCCCCACCACGCGTCGTATTCCTCCGGCCACTGCCGGAAGCAGAACCAGTCGTACCAGGGGGAGTCCTTGCTCTGATAGGCCCCCGGCGTGTCGAAAAAGCCGTGGCGGTTGAAGTAGCGGCTGTCGTCGCCGGTGTGGTTGAACACGCCGTCCAGGATCACATGCATGCCCCGCTTCTTCGCCTCGGCGCACAGGTCACGGAGATCCTCCTCCGTGCCCAGCAGAGGGTCCACCATCCGGTAATCCGCCGTGTCGTAGCGGTGGCTGCTGGCGGCGTAGAAGATGGGGTTCAGGTACAGTGTGGTGACGGACAGGCTCTGGAGATAGTCCAGCTTTTCCCGGATGCCCCGCAGGCTGCCGCCGAAGAAATCGTTGTTCCACCGGCCGGTGACGGGGTCCGGGCCCAGACGGGGCATGTCGTCCCAGTTGTCATGTACGGTGCGCTCTCCCAGCAGTCCCCGGGGGTCAGGACGGGTCAAACGGCAAAACCGATCTGGAAAAATCTGGTATGTCACACCCCGGCCGAACCAGTCCGGCGTGGGCCGGTCCTCATAGACGGTCAGCTGCCAGGGCTGCCGGTCGGCCTCGCCGCCCCAGCCGTTGCGGCCCAGAAAGGCGCGGCTGCCGTCCCGGCGGGTAAAGCGGAAGGTGTACCACACCAGCTCCGGTGCGTCGGGGGCGGTGAACACGCCGGAAAAGCCGCCGGGGCAGGGCAGCAGGGGCGTTTCGCCCCGGCAGCCGGCAAACTCGCCGAAGGTCACCGCCGCGCAGGCGGCAAACGCCTCCTCCGGCGTGACGGTGAGGGTCACCGCCGTGCCGCAGGGCACCGAGCCGAAGGGGGATTTGTATCGGGGGTCGCGGGAATCAAAAACAGTCATAAGCCATCCATGTCTCTCTCTCGTAATGGGTCGGCGGCGTCCGCCGCCGCAGCCGGGAAGAACGCGTTCCCGGCAGGGGGGTCACTTCAGCAGGGTGTTCTCCCCGATCACATCGCCGCCGGACACCCGGTCTGCGAAATAGGCGTTGATAATCTCCACGGCGGTGGAAGCCAGCGCCGCGCCGGCGCCGCCCTTTTCGATGACGATGGCCACGGCGATCTCCGGGTTTTCATAGGGGGCGTAGGCCACGAACACGCCGTTGGCGATCTCCGTGCCCACCTGTGCCGAGCCGGTCTTTGCGCCGGCGGACACGATGCAGTTGCTGAAGGCACCGGCCAGAGAGCCGGTGGTCAGATCGTGCATACCCTTGGTGACGGCGGACAGGGTGGCGTCGGACATCTCCACCGTATTCTCCGGCGGCTCGTCATAGACGTACAGCAGCTTGCTGTTGTCGTAGCTCTTCACGCTCTTGAGCAGATGGGCCTGATAGTGGTCGCCGCCGCCCACCAGCGTGGCGATGTAGTTGGCCAGCTGCAGGGGGGTGAACAGGTTATAGGACTGGCCGATGGCGGCGGTCAGGGTCTGGCCGTCGGTCCACTCCAGCTCATGGGCCTCGGCGTATTCCGGAGAGGCCAGCGCGCCCTTGCTGTCGCCG
>JALFSO010000102.1 GCA_022778785.1 Dysosmobacter sp.
CGCATGGATGGCGCAAAATTTCCGCAAAGCGCTGCCGATGCATTTGTGCGGTGTTGCCTTAAGATTCCTCCGGGGTCTTCAAAACCGCACCCTGGTCGGCAGAAGTGACCAGCGCGGCATAGCGGTTCAGCGCGGGGGTACGGTCCTTGCGGATGTGCTTTACTTTGGCCAGACGGCGCTGGATCTCCTCGTCCGGCACGCAGAGGGTCAATGTGCGGTTGGGGATGTCGATGATGATTTTGTCCCCCTCCTCCACGGCGGCAATGGGACCGCCAGCGGCCGCCTCCGGGGAGACGTGGCCGATGCAGGGACCCCGGGTGGAGCCGGAGAACCGTCCGTCGGTGACCAGGGCGCACATCTCGTCCATGCCCCGCCCCACGATGAGGCTGGTGGTCATGTGCATCTCCCGCATACCGGGACCGCCCTTGGGGCCCTCGTAGGTGATGACCAGAATGTCGCCTTTCTTGATCTGGTCGCCGGAGACAGCGGCGCTGGCCTCTTCCATGGAATGGAACACCCGGGCCCGGCCCTCAAAGTAGTACATGCTGGGCTTGACGCCGCTCTTTTTCACCACGGCGCCCTTGGGGGCCAGATTGCCGTGGAGAATGGCCAGGCCGCCCTCCGGATTTTTGGGCGCGGACAGGGGGAAGATGACGTCGTTTTCCACCGGCTCCACGTCCTTCAGGTTCTCCCCCAGGGTCTTGCCGGTGACGGTGAGCTGAGTGGTGTCCAGCTTGGACTCGATGGCCTTCAGAACAGCGGGGATACCTCCCGCCTCGTCCAGATCGCAGAGGGGATGCTTGCCGGAGGGCTTGATGTTGCAGATGTAGGGCACCTTCCGGCTGATCTCGTCGAAATCGTCCAGGGTGATGGAGATGCCCGCCTCATGGGCGATGGCCGGCAGATGGAGGGTGCTGTTGGTGGACGCGCCCATGGCCATGCTGGCGGCGATGCCGTTGCGCAGGCACTCGCGGGTCATGATCTTCCGGGGCGTCAGATCCTCGGAAATCATCTCCACAATGCGGCGGCCGGACTGCTTGGCGATGCGCCGTTTCTTGGCCGAGACGGCGTGGGCCAGGCTGCAGCCGGGCAGGGTCATGCCCAGCACCTCTGCCAGACAGCCCATGGTATTGGCGGTGCCCAGCATGGAGCAGGTGCCGTAGCCGGGTAGGGCGCTTTTCTCCGCCTCCATCAGGTCGTCCAGCGTCATTTTGCCGGTCTGGGTGCGGCCAATCAGCTCCCGCATATCGGTGAGGGTCAGCGGGGCCAGGTCCTTGTACCGGCCGGGCAGCATGGGGCCGCCGGGCACCAGGATGGTAGGGATGTTCAGCCGCATGGCGGCCATCAGCATGCCAGGGACGATCTTGTCGCAGCCGGGCAGCATGACCATGGCGTCAAACTGATGGGCCTCGACCATGTACTCAATGGAGTCGGCAATGATCTCCCGGCTGGGCAGGGGGTAGCTCATGCCCTTGTGGCCCTGGCACAGGCCGTCGCAGATGGCGATGGTGCTGAACTCCCGGGCGACGCCGCCTGCCTCGGCGATGCCCAGCTTCACGAAGTCGGCGATCTCCCGCAGGTGGATGTGGCCGGGAACCATCTCCGTAAAAGAGTTGACGACGGCCACCATAGGCTTTTTCAGGTCCTCAGTGTCCAGGCCGGTGCTGTAGAGCAGGGCACGGTGTGCCGCCCGCTCAATACCGTTGGTGAGCTGGCCGCTGTGCAGGTCTTTGAAGTGCATATCTTGTTCTTGCTTCATGGCAGTTCCTCCTCTTTGTCCGTAGAGCCCCGGTATGCGGGACAGCGGGTATCTCCGCGCGGCCTTTGCGGGGATAAAGTTCGCTTTTTACGGCCGCAAAATACCTTCTGTATCATTAGTATACAACAGTCCATCAGAAAGAAAAAGCAGGTATTTTTCTGATATTATCAGGAGATATCTTGTGATCAGGAGGAGCAATCTTCTAGTATGAAGAAAAGCGTGTTTTTTACCTGAGAAAGGGGCAGATGGTCCTCGAATACCGGCATGAAATACTTCCTGGTGCTGGCCGAGGAAGGCAGCATCAGCGCCGCTGCCCAGCGGCTGTTCGTCGCCCAGCAGGCCTTCTGCGAACAGATGAAGCGGCTGGAAACCGCCTGCGGCGCGGTGCAGGGCCGTTACACTTGCCCTCTGCGGCGCCGGAGCAATGCGATCAGCAGTCTCCATCGGTCATGTTCCCTTCCGCAAACCTCATCGCACTGTTTTTATGGAATCGTTTCTATTTGGTCAAAGCAAACTTTGCACACCTGTCCAGCAGTTTCTCTTGCGCAAAAATCGCTGTGCGCCCGTCCCTGTCGGAGCCTGGGTGCAGGATCTCCGGATAGACCTGCCCTGAAAATCACAGAGGGGCGGCAGCAGCCGCCCCTCTGTCGGGTTCATTTGGGAATCGTATCTTAGCAGATGATGGTGCCGACGTTGCCCTTCAGGGCCTCCACGGACTTGTCGGGGGTGGTGATGATGCACCGGCGGCCGGGACGGGCCTCCACGAAACGGATGGCGGCCTCCACCTTGGGCAGCATGGAACCGGCGGCGAACTGGCCCTGACGGACGTACTCCTTGGCCTCTTCCACAGTGATCTTGTCCAGGGCCTTCTGGTCCGGCTTGCGGAAGTTGACGTAGCACTTCTCCACGGCGGTCAGCATCATGAAGATGTCGGCGTCCAGGTCCTGGGCCAGCCGCTCGGAGGCCAGGTCCTTGTCGATGACCGCGGCGATACCGTCCAGGTCGCCGTCCTTGTCGCGGAACACGGGGATGCCGCCGCCGCCCACGGCGATGACGGTGTGACCGGCGTCCATCAGGTCACGGATGGCCTTCAGTTCCACGATCTCCTTGGGCAGCGGAGAGGCCACCACGCGGCGCCAGCCGCGGCCGGCGTCCTCTTTCATGATATAACCCTTTTCCTCCTCCAGCTTCTTGGCCTCTTCCTCCGTGTAGAACGGGCCGATGGGCTTGGTGGGGTTCTTGAACTTCGGATCCTCGGGGTCCACTACCACCTGGGTCACCATGGCCACGGGAGAGACCGTGCCGCCCTTGAGGCGCATGGCCCGCTGCAGGCCCTGCACCATGTGATAGCCCAGCATGCCCTGGCTCATGGCGCCGCACACGTCGAAGGGCATGGCGGGAGTGATGTTGGCGCTGGACTCATTCTGCATCACGATGCCGCCGATCTGCGGACCGTTGCCGTGGGTCATGACGACCTTGTAGCCCTGCTGGATGATGTCAGCCACCTCATCCGAGGTGTTGTCGATGATGCGCAGCTGGGTCCGTGCGTCGGCCAGCTTGCCGTCGATGGTGAGCGCATTGCCGCCCAGAGCGATGACGATGGTCTCCATAATCGAAGTCCTCCTTCATAAAATTTGATCACAGTTGATCGTGAAAGGTTGGCCCCCCGGCGGGAGGAAAGGAAGCACCCGCCGGGGGAAGGTGAAGATACGGTATCAGATGTTGCCGATGGTGGCCACCATGACCGCCTTGATGGTGTGCATGCGGTTCTCGGCCTCATCAAAGACCTTGGACTGCGGGGAGAGGAACACCTCGTCGGTGACCTCGCGGATGTCGTAGCCCAGTTCCTGCTGAGACTTCGCCATGGTGGTGTCGAAGTCGTGGAAGGAGGGCAGGCAGTGCATGAAGATGCACTCGGGATTCTCGGTGGCGGCCATGACATCCTTGGTCACCTTGTAGGGGGTCAGCAGCTTGACGCGCTCGGGGATCTTGTCCTCCTCGCCCATGGAGGCCCAGATGTCGGTGTACAGGGCGTCGGCGCCCTTCAGCAGGGAGATGTCCTCACCGTACTCGATGACGGCGCCGGTCTCCTCGCCCACCTTTCTGCAGTAGTCCAGCACTTCCTGCGCGGGAGCCAGCTCCTTGGGGCCCCAGCCCACATAGTGGATGCCCAGCTTGCAGCAGATGTACATCAGGCAGTAGGCCACGTTGTTGCGGGTGTCGCCGCAGAAGACCAGCTTGCACTTGCTCAGGGGCTTGCTGGTGTTCTCGCTCAGGGTCAGGATGTCGGCCAGAGCCTGGGTGGGATGGTCCACGTCGGTCAGACCGTTCCACACGGGAACACCGGCGTGCTGGGCCAGGCCCTCCACCACCTTCTGGTCATAGCCGCGGTACTCGATGCCGTCATAGAAGCGGCCCAGGACCTTGGCGGTGTCGGCCATGGTCTCCTTCTTGCCCATCTGAGAGGACTTGGAGTCCAGGAAGGTGACATGGGCACCCTCGTCATAGGCGGCCACCTCGAAGGCGCAGCGGGTACGGGTGGAGGTCTTCTCAAACAGCAGGACGATGTTCTTGCCGCCCAGCAGGTTGGTGTGGATACCGGCGCGCTTCTTGGACTTGAGGTCAGCGGCGAGGTTCAGCAGATAGCGGATCTCATCGGGAGTGAAATCCTTCAGCGTGAGAAAAGAGCGGCCTTTCAGATTGACGGGCATGGTAAATTCCTCCTGTTTTGTATTTCAAAGATTTTTCAGCGTTTTTCCCGTGGGGAAAGCCTGGCGATTGATCATTCAGACAAAGCCCTGTCCTGTTTGGGGATCAGGGAAAGCGTGCTCCGGATCCGGATGACTGCGGCATCCTATATAAAGTAAGGGCAGTCCGGGCCGGCCCGCGCTCCACGGGCTTCTATCATTGAGAATATCGTTTTATCCGGCCGTCTTCAAGCTTGAATTCTTATTTGAAATTATAAATATAGCCAGCTTTTATTTGCTATTTTTATAAATCAAAACCCTGATTTTCCGGCCTCATCAAAATTTATTTGTGATATGCGGCATTTTCTGTTATAGTAAGCAACAAAAGGGGGTATGGGAATGAGCTATACCGTTTCAGATTTCTATCACACCTACTATGATTCTCTGAAGATCGTGGCGGGCAGCGGCGGCATGTCCCGCATCATCCGGGACTGCGACATCCTGGACTACGAGCTGCTCCCCACCCTGAAGGACAAGTTCTTCCACACGAATTTTCACGAGGGCCAGCTGGTGCTGACCACCTTCCTCTACGCCAGGGACAATCCCTTCGCCATTCTGGACGCGGTGAAGCACCTCTACCTCAAGAAGACCGCGGGACTGGTGATCCGGAACGTGCTGAAGCTGCCCATCTCGGAGTCCGTGGTCCGCTATGCCGACGCCCGGGACTTCCCCATCTTTCTGGTGGGCTCGGTCAGCGCCTCGGACGACTCCATCAACGTCTCCTTCGAGAGCATGATCTGCACTATCTACCGCCGGAACGAGCGGCTGAAGGACATCGAATATGTCAAGAACGTCCTGTCCGCCGTTCTAGAGCGGGAGCTGCCGCCGGGAGAGATCCGCCAGCACGCCCTGGAACTGAATCCCTCCTTTAACAGCCAGTATTTCTGTCTCTACCGGACCTTCGACGAGCTGACCGCCTCCGCCCAGATCCAGGCGGACATCGACCGCTACCGGCAGGAGGGATTCGTCTCCTGTGAGGACTTCATCTGTGAGTTCCGGGGCGGCATCCTGCTGGTGAAGTCCCGGGAGTACATCTCCCATAAGGAAAAAACCGCCCTCTCCGACGCCTTCTTCGGGAAGAAGGTCCAGGCCTGCGCCGCGGTACACGGCGGCGTCAGTGAGCTGCATAACACCCTGACGGAATTCCGGCAGGCGCTGACGGAGGCCATCTGCGCCGCGCGCTACAGCGCCGCCCACCACAACGGCTACTGCGACTACAGCGGCCTGGGCCTGTACCGGCTGATCTTCACCTGCTGCCAGAACAGCGACATGCAGCGGTTCAGCCGGTCCATCCTGCTGCCCATTGAGGAGTACGATCTGGAGAACAAGACCAATCTGCGGGAGACGCTGAAGGTCTACATTGAGACGGATTGCAGCGTTCCGGAGACGGCCCGCCGCCTGGCCCAGCATGAGCAGACCATCCGCTACCGGCTGGGGCGCATCTACGACATCACCGGCCTGGATCACCGCTCGGAGGCAGCCCGGGAACAGCTCTCCGTAGCGGCGAAGATCCACATGGCCAATGAGATGCTCCAGCAAGGAGCAAGTCCGTCCGTGCACGAAGATGCGGTCCTCTGACCGCGCGGCATCCATAGGGCAGAATCAGGCCCGGCCTGCTTGAGAAGGGAAAGCTCTCAAACAGGCCGGGCTTTGCTGAGGAAACACAGTTATCGGGTCTTCTTCGCCTCCAAATAGTCGTTGAGTTCAGAATTGAGGATATCGGTGATGAACATATGTCCGGGGGCGTGGGTGATGACGATGGGGGGCTTGGCGTTCTCCACGGCCGCCTGGGGCGTCACGCCGCAGGGCCAGAACACCGGGATCTCCCCCTCGTAGATGTCCACCGGATCGCCGTAGTCGGGCTTCATGATGTCCGCCACGCCCACTTCGGCGGGGTCGCCCATATGGACGGGCGCGCCGTGGACGTTGGGCATCTTCACTGTGATGTCGTAGGCCTTTTGGGCGTTCTCCGGCGTCATGGGCCGCATGGAGCAGACCATGGGGCCCTCAAAGGGACCGGCCTTCACCGTCTGGATGTTGGTCTTGAACATAGGCACGTTCCGCCCCTGGGCGATGTGCCGCACCTCAATGCCGGCGGCCATCAGCGCCTCCTCGAAGGAGAAGGAGCAGCCGATGAGGAAGCCCACATAGCCCTCCTTCCAGTAGTCGGAGGCGTCGGTCAGCTCCTTGGTGAACACACCGTTCTCATAGACCCGGTAGCGGGGGATGTCGGTGCAGATGTTGCCGCCCTCGCCCATGGCGTGGGTCTCCGGCGTGCCCTTAATGATCTCCAGGATGGGGCAGGGGAAGGGATTGCGCTTGGCGTACTCCTCGAAGTCGGCGGCGTAGTCCGGGGGCAGGATGACCAGATTGGCCTGGGCATAGCCCCGGCACATGCCGGCGGTGGGAAAGTCGATGACGCCCTGGCGGATCAGCTGCCGGACTTCAGCGGGCTTGCGGTCGATATAGGGGGTGATGTCAAAGGCCATGATGATTCCTCCTGTTTTGATAGTGTCGCCGTCACATGCCCACGGAGGACCGCAGGGCCCGCAGAGCAGCCCGCTGGGTCAGCAGGGCGTCCTGGGCGTGCTGGATGGTCACCCTCTGGAACCGGAGCTTGTCTCCGGCCTTCAGCTGGGCCAGCAGGCGGAAGTCCGCGGAGATGACGGTGGCGATCTTCGTATAGCCGCCGGTGGTCTGCCGGTCGCAGAGCATGATGATGGGCTTTCCGGCGGCGGGGACCTGGATGGCGCCGAAGGAGATGCCGTCGGAGATGATGTCGCCGGACTCCACGTGCTGGATCACCGGGCCGTCCAGGCGGCAGCCCATCCGGTCGAACTCCGGCGTGACAGTGTAGGTCTGGCCCAGGAAGGTGTCCAGTCCCTCCTTGGTGAAAGCGTCGTCCTGGGGCCCCAGCACCACCCGGAGGATGTACTCGCTCCGGGGCACGAACTCCGGCGCGATGGACCGGAGGCCCAGATTCTTCAGATTCGCCCTGGGGGCGCGGAAGCCGATGACGTCCCCCTTGTTCAGCTTGCGGCCCTCCAGGCCGCCGATCTTGGCCCGCAGGTTGGTGGACCGGCTCCCCATCACCGCGGGGATGTCCAGGCCGCCGGTGAAGGCAACGTACGCCCGGCAGCCGGTCTTGGGGGCTGTAAAGCGCAGCACCTGTCCGGCCTTGACCTGGATGGCCTGATAGCCCCGGACGGGCTGGCCGTCCAGGGTGGGCCCCAGGTCGCCGCCGGTGATGGCGATGCAGTTGTCCTGATCGAACCGCAGATGGGGCCCCAGCATGGTGCATTCCAGCACCGCCTCATCCTCCGGATTGTCCGCCAGGATGTTGGCGATGGAGGCGGCCCGGGGGTCCATGACGCCGGAGACGGACACGCCGAACTGCTGATAGCCCACACGGCCCATGTCCTGGACCGTGGTCAGCAGGCCGGGATTCAATACGGTGATGCTCATTTGCCGCCCTCCTTTCTGGGATGGCGCCCGCAGACGTAGGTGCCCGCGGCCTCCTCCGCCGCGATGCGGTCATACTCCGCCTGGTCGATGGCGTAGAACCGGATGTACTGGCCCGCCTGAGGCAGAATGGGCGTCTCCCGGTCCGGGTCGTACATCCGCACGGGGGTCCGTCCGATGAGCTGCCAGCCGCCGGGGGAGTCGATGGGATAGACGCCGGTCTGGGCACCGGCGATGCCCACGGAACCGGCAGGGATCTTCACCCGGGGCGTTTTCAGACGGGGCGTGGCGATTTCCTCGCTCATGCCGCCCAGATAGGTGAAGCCCGGCGTGAAGCCCAGCATGTAGATGAGGTATTCAGTGGAGGTGTGGATCTTCACCACCTCCTCCGGGGTCTTGCCGCTGTGCTGGGCCACGAACTCCAGATCCGGGCCCATCTCCCCGCCGTACAGAACGGGGATCTCCAGCACGTCGCTGGGCGGGATCTCGATGCGGTCCAGATTGCCCAGCAGGCCCCGGAGCCGCTCCACCAGCGGCTCGTACAGAATGACGCCCGGGTCGTAGTGGATCATCAGAGAGCGGTAGGTGGGCACCGTCTCCACGATGCCGGGGATGCCGCTGTCCGCCAGGGCGATGCTGAACGCCCGGATCTTGGCGTTGATGGCCTCGCTGATCTCGTTGCCGAACTCCACCGTCAGCGAGGTATCGCCTGTAATGAGGAATCTGACGTCGGACATAGGAACTCCTTTCTGTACAGGCCGGAGGGGCCGTCCGGGGACAGACCCTCCGGTCTGAATGGATATAGCTGGATTAGGCGAACAGCTTCATGATGCCGGGAACGGACTTGATGCCTGCATAGGCCGCGATGGCGAACACGATGATGCCCAGCACCAGCATCCAGGTGGGGTGCTTGTAGTCCTCGCCCACGATCTTCTTGTTCCGGCTGGCCAGCAGCATGACGCCCAGCGTGATGGGCAGGATCAGGCCGTTGACAGCGCCGGCAATGATCAGCAGCTTCGCCGCGCCGCCCAGAATGGCCATGGTCAGCGTGGAGAAGGCGATGAAGGCAACCACGAACTGCCGCTCATACTTGGCGATGAAGGGATGCAGCGTCTTCAGGAAGGAGACAGAGGTGAAGGCCGCGCCCACCACGGAGGAGATACCGGCGGAGAACAGGCACAGGCCGAACATCCGGTAGCCCAGATTGCCGGCCGCCAGCCGGAAGGCCTCGGCGGCGGGGTTGCTGGCAGCGATGATGGCGTCGGCGTTGGCGGCGTTCCACTGGCTGCCCACCATGCAGGTGCCCAGAACCGCCAGGAACAGCAGGATCCGGACCGCGCCGGAGGTGCAGACGCCCTGGAGAACGCTCTTGCGGACATGGCCCACATTTTCGCTGCCGGAGATGCCGGCGTCCATCAGACGGTGGGCACCGGAGAACGCGATGTAGCCGCCGCAGGAGCCGCCCAGCAGGGTGGTGATGCAGACGAACATGGTGGGCAGTTCCCCGAAGGAGACCGCGCCCTTGGCCACCTCGCCCAGCGGCGGCTGGGAGATGACGGCCACCACCGTCACGGTGATCAGGATCACGGCGGCCAGCACCGTGGCCACCTTATCCATGATGGTCTTGGCGTTTTTGTTGATGAAGATAATGATGCCCAGGCAGCCGGCCACCACGGCGCCGACCTTTTCATTCAGGCCGAACATGGCGTTGAAGCCCAGGGCCACGCCGCCCACGTTGCCGATGTTGAAGGCAAGGCCGCCGATGGCTACCAGCACGGCGACAAAGATACCCAGGCCGGGCAGTAGCTTGTTGGCCACATCCTGCGCGCGCATTTTACTCACGCACACCACGGACCAGATATTCATCTGCGCGGTGATGTCCATCAGGATGACCAGCAGAATGACCATGATCAGCTTGGCGCCATACTGGGCGGTAAATTTGGAGGTCTGGGTCAGAAAGCCGGGGCCGATGGCGGACGTCGCCATCAGGAATGCCGCGCCGAACAGAACGGAGCGGCTGGGCTTCGCCGCTGTTTGATTCAGACTGGTCTTGGGTTCCTTCTCACTCATGGATATACCTCCCTCTATATTTGATCTTACGTACTTTTCGTCACACGATCTCCGCGATGGGGGCGATGGTGATTCCCTCGCTCTCCAGCGTCGCCCGGATGTTCTTCACGAACTCCACTGCCGAGGGGTTGTCGCCGTGGACACAGATGGAGTGGGCGTCGATGGCGACCTCCTCACCGGTGATGGCCGTCACCTTGCCCTCTGTGACCATGCGGACGGTGCGGGCAATGGCCTCGTCCTTGTCGTGGATGACGGCGCCGGGCAGCTTCCGGGGCACCAGGGAGCCGTCGGCCTGATAGGCCCGGTCGGCGAAGACCTCGCTGGCCACCCGCAGGCCCAGCTGCTTTCCGGCCTCCAGCATCTTGCTGCCCGCCAGACCCATGAGAATGATGTCCTTGTCCACCTCAGCAATGGCCTCCGCGATGGCCATGGCCAGATCCATGTCCTTGGCGGCCATGTTGTACATGGAGCCGTGGGGCTTGCAGTGCTGCACCTTCACGCCGTTGGAGGCGGCGAAGGCCATCATGGCGCCCAGCTGGTACTTCACATAGGCCTTGACCTCTTTGGGGGAACAGGCCATGTTCCGGCGTCCGAAGCCGATGAGATCGGGATAGCCGGGATGGGCGCCCACCGCCACACCGGCGGCCCTGGCGGCGGCGATGGTCTTGTCCATGACCAGGGGATCACCGGCGTGGTAGCCGCAGGCGACGTTGGCCGATGAGATGTGGGCGATGACCGCTTCGTCCATACCGATGGTATAGGCGCCGAAGCTCTCGCCCAGGTCGCTGTTCAGATCCACTTTGTACATAAGATTCCCTCCTCAAAAAGTTTCTGCCTTATTAATAGCAATTCCTGTGCCAAACGGTTTTATCCCGCTTTTCTGTCGTTTGAGATCGAAAAGCGTCTGATCTTCAAACTTATTGAGCGTAAAAAAGCGCCCGAATGTGCATTTCCGCACATCCGGGCGTTCAAAATCGCACGTTTTACTCCGGCGTTCCGTCCCCGTCCAGCCGCCGCTTCAGGGTGAACCGGGTGCAGCCCAGCAGCTGGGCCGCCCGGGACAGATTGCCTCCGGCCAGTTCCATGGCCCGGTCGATGTAGGTCCGCTCGAAGGTCTCCACCTCTTTTTTCAGATCCACCGGTCCGCTGGCCAGGTCCCGCATGGGGAAGGCCGGACCGGAGGGCTGCGGAAGGGTGCCGCTCTGTGGGATCAGTCCGGCGTTCTCGCCGGTCAGCAGCTCTCCCCGGGCAAAGAGGACGCTGCGCTCCATGACGTTTCGCAGCTCCCGCACGTTCCCCTTCCAGTAGTGGTTCTGCAAGGTCTCCATGAAATCCGGGTGGATGCCCCGGAGGGACTTGTTGAACTTCCGGTTGAAGTGCTCCAGATAGTACTGGCACAGCACGGGGATATCCTCCCGCCGCTCCCGCAGGGGCGGGATGTGGATCTGCATCACGTTCAGCCGGTAGTACAGGTCCTCCCGGAAGGTGCCCTTGCGGACCTCCGCCTCCAGATCCCGGTTGGTGGCGACGGCCACCCGGACGTTGACCTCGATGTCCCGCAGGCCGCCTACCCGCTTGAAGCTGCGGTCCTCCAGGAAGGTCAGCAGCTTCGCCTGCATGAACAGGGGCAGCTCGCCGATCTCGTCCAGAAAGACGGTGCCGCCGTTGGCCAGCTCCATCAGGCCCTTCTTGGCCTTGGCCGCTCCGGTGAAGGCACCCTTCTCATAACCGAACAGCTCCGACTCCAGCAGATTGGACGGAATGGCGCCGCAGTTGATCTTCACCATGGGCTTGTCCCGGCGAGAGCTGCCGTTGTGGATGCTGTTGACCACCACTTCCTTGCCGGTGCCGGTCTCGCCGCAGATCAGCAGGTCCACATTGTCGTTTTCCGCCAGGATCCGGATGTTCTCCCGGATCTGGGCGATGGCCTGGCTGCACCCCAGCATCTTGTGGGGCCGCAGCCGCATCAGCTCCAGACTGCGCCGCCGGGTCAGCTGCTCCATCCCCCGGCTGATGATCAGGTCCACTTCCTCCAGGTCGAAGGGCTTCTGCACATAGTCGCTGACACCCAGCTTCATGGCCTCCACCGCCTGGGACACGGAGCCGTAGGCGGTCATGAGAATCACCATCATGTCCTCGTCGATGCGCTTGAAGTCGCCCACATGCTCCACGCCCAGCTCGCCGCCCAGCCGGTTGTCCAGCAGCACCGCGTCGGGAGAGAACTGCTCAGCCAGGGCCAGCCCCTCCTGGATGTCCGCGGCAGACCGGGGCTCATACCCCAAGTCGAAGAGGCCGCTCTCCAGCGACATCCGGATCAGCGGCTCGTCGTCCACGATCAGAACTTTATACTTCATGATGGATACCTCCTGTTCCGTGGAAGGTCAGGATCGCCCGGGTCCCCTGACCGGGGCTGGTCTCAAACCGCAGCCGGCCGCCGTTCTGCTCCGCCAGCCGCTGCGCGATGGGCAGGCCAAGGCCGCCGTCCTCTCCCCGCAATGCCCGGAGCAGCTTCTGCTCGTCCATGCCGGGGCCGTTGTCCTCCACCATCACCGTGACGCCGTCCTCTCCGCAGCGGCCGCACAGCCGGACCCGGCCGCCGTTGGACAGGGCCTTGATGCTGTTGTTGATGAGATTGATGAGGATCTGCCGCAGCTCCTGCTCGTCCGCCAGGACCCACAGATCCTCCTCTATCTCAATGGACAGAGTGACGCCCTTGTTCTCCGCCACCTTGGAGTAAAGCATCCCCATCTCCTCGCTGAGGGCGTTGAGGGCCACGGTGGTCTTCTCGCTCTCCCGCTTCCGGGACACGTTCAGCAGATTCTCCACCAGCAGATTGACCCGGTCCACCTCCCGCAGCATCTCGCTGCACAGCAGCTGGTCCCGCCGGTCGGCCAGCTTCCGGCCCACCACCTGGAGCCCCGCCCGGATGCCGGCCAGGGGATTCCGGGCCTCATGGGCGATGTCCGCCGCCAGCTGGCCGGTATAGGCCAGCTTTTCGTCTCTGCTGAGCTTCTCCTCCATGTGCCGCTGATAGGTCACGTCGTCAATGGTGTAGAGATTGCCCCAGTCCCCACCGTCTGGATGGCGCAGCGCCCAGGCACCCAGCTCGTAGCTGTGCCACTTGCCGTCGGCGCCCCGCAGACGGGCGGCGGTGGGAAGCACCGCGTCCTTCCGGGCCATCTCGTTGAGGATGGTCCGCAGGTCCCGGCCCTGTTCGTCCACCTCGTCTGTCTGGTCCAGCATGGCCTCTGCCCGGGCATTACGGAAGATGACCTCCCGCCTGCCGTTCCACACCACCACGCCGATGGGCAGGTTCTCCACGATGCTCTCGTTCAGGGTCTTGACCCAGGACAGCTCGTCCGTATAGTCCCGCAGGCGCTCCATCATGGCCTGGAAGGCTGCGGCCAGCTCCCCCACCTCGTCCCGGCGCCGGGTGTACTCCCGCACCAGATCCTCCGAGTGCTCCGGCACCCGGCTGATCCGGGTGCACAGCCGGCTCAGTTCCGAGATGGGGCTGGAGATGTGATAGGCGATGAGCACGCTGAACTGCACGATGATCAGCAGCATGGCCAGCGCCCCCAGAATGACGTAATGCTGCTCGTCAATGAAGGCGTTGTTCAGGGCCTGCCGGTTCATGGAGCAGACGATCCGCCAGCCCAGGCGATTGTCGCTGCTGTCCTGGAGGACCAGTTCGTCCCCCGAGACCTGACGGCGGCTGAACAACAGCGTCCCGTCCCGGTCATAGATGAACAGATCCTCTCCCCGGTAGGTCTCCTCGTATTTTTTCACCAGGGCCGCTGGGTCCTTCCAGTAGCCGCCGGCGTCGATGTCGGCGTTGATATAGGCCACCAGCGCCTGGGCGTTGACCCCCTCGCTCTCCAGCTTGATCTTGTACTCCATCTGATAGAAAACCGCGAACAGTCCGGCGATGGCCACCAGCGTGATGCTGACGAAGGGGATCAGGATCTTGTTCTCAATGCTGAACAGATTGCGCTTCTTCATGGCGTTGGCCCTCCCCGGCGCCGGTCGACGGCGGAGACCAGGAACATGGCCGCTGTGGACAGCACCACGCCGAACATGGCCGGATGGGCCGACATCCCGCCCCGGTAGTAGATGGGATAGAACACCGCGATGGACAGCACGCCCGCCGTCAGACAGGCCCAGACGCCCCGCCGGGTGATCTTTTTACTGACCAGCGTGCCGTACAGCGGCGGGAACAGCAGGATGCCCACCACGCCCCAGATGTCGCCGCCGTAGGACAGCGTGAACAGCGGCGGGTCCAGCGTCAGGATCATGGACAGGGTGCCGCACAGCAGAATGGCCATCTGTCCCAGAAACACCACCCTCTTCTCCGGCAGGGGCTTGGGGCTGATGGAATTCACCACGTCATAGGAGAAGGAGGAGGCGATGAGCAGCAGCTGGGAATTGGCGGTGGAGATGCAGGCGCCGATGACAGAGAACAGGAAGAAGCCGCTCCAGGGGGAGTACAGCTCGTTGTTGATGAGCCGGACGAAGATCTCATCGGTGGTCTCTTCGGTGGTGAGGACGGGCACCAGCACCCGCATCCCCAGGCCGATGAGCACCAGCATGAGGATGATCCCCACCAGCAGAACCAGGGAGCACAGCACCGTGTTCCGGGCGGTGCGGTCGTCCTTGGCGCCCAGCAGACGCACCACGTACTGGGGATTTGCGGCCAGTCCCAGGCCCCAGCCGAAGAACATGGACAGGCTCACCAGCGGGGTGTACCGGTCGGAGAACAGCGTGAACAGGCCGCCGGGCTGGGTGGGCTGGCTCATGCCGCTGTGGGCATAGCCGGAGATCTGTCCCGCCTGGGTCAGCAGGGCGCTAAGGCCCCCGGCTCTGGACAGAATGGTGCCGCAGATCACCGCCAGTCCCAGCACCAGCAGGATCAGATTGAACACGTCCGTCCGCACCACGGAGCGGTAGCCGCCCAGAGTGGTGTAGAGGATGAACAGGTAGACCATGCCCACCGCCAGGGGATAGGGGATGTCGAAGACCGCCGAGGCCACGGTGCCGAAGCCCTTATACTGGGAGACCAGGTACAGGATGTACACCAGCATGAAGATGACGCCGTAGACGCACTGAAGCGCCCGGGAGCCGTAGTGGACCCGGAAGAACTCCGGCACGGTGATGACGTCGGTCTGGTGGAGCCGCCGGGCCACCAGCGCCAGCAGAAAGGCGCCGAAAAACCAGGGCGCCACGGAGTAGATCAGCACGGAGATGCCGTCCTCGTACACGCTGCCGGTGAGGCTGAGGACGGTGATGGCCGACACCCAGGTGCCGGTGAAGGTGCAGATGCACAGGGGCAGGCTCACCGACCGGCCGCAGATGAAATAGTCCCGCATGGAGCGCCCCGCGCGGAGACTGTTTTTGCCGATGATCATCAGTACCAGGGAGTAAATACAGAAATAGAGGAGGTAAAGAGCGGTCTTACTCATCATTTTCAGTCCTCACTTTGGCTGTTCCGTTGAAACCCCATGTTTCGGCCTCTTTCTTCTGATTATAGGAAAAAGCGGCCCCGAAGTCAATCGCCGGAAACCGGCGGTTCGGCGGAGGACGGGCAGCAGAAAGCCCGGTCCAGTCTGTACTGGACCGGGCTTTCATCCGGATCTGTATCGTGTGGACGGCGGGCGTCTCCGTCCTCAAAGGCCGGTCTGATACAGTGGGATCACGTTGATGACCGGCTCCTCATAGGGGTGCACCGCCTTTACCGCCGCCACGGTCTCCTCCACCTTCCGGGTCAGACAGGTGGCCTCCACCTTGTACTCCGGCTCCACGCTGATCTTCCCTTCAGCGCCCAGGTAGGGCGAGGTCCCCGCCAGCGGCCGCCAGCAGCTGGTCACCCGGCTGTAGGACAGGCAGCAGTCGTAATTTCCGATGTGTCCGGCATCCGCCCGCCGCAGCGCCTCCCGCAGCGGTTCCAGATGGGATTCCGGAATATAGATCTCCAGCTTGCAGTACGGAAACTCCGGCATGGCCATTCTCCGTTCTCACTGCTCCAGGGCGTCCAGGCGGTCCAGGATGTCGTCGGCCAGGTCCTCCAGCGTCTCATGCCGCTCGCCCCAGGCCTCATAGGCCTCGCTCTCCATGTCCCCCGGCTCCTGCTCGTCCAGCTGCGCGATCTGCTCCCGGATCTCCCGCAGCCAGGCCAGCAGCTGGTCCCGGCTCATGCCGTCCAGGTCCGGCATCTCCTCCTCATGGGAAAAGTTGATGATCTCCGCCATAAAATCCTCCTCACTTTCCGCATTGTCTGCTCACGCGCATCCATGTATGATTTATGATTGTACCACACTTCCGCCCGTTTGCAATCCATTCCGGCGGATTTCTTTCCAGGCTGTTGCAGTCCTCTCATTTTATTCATTCCATTTTTTAATGCTTTCGCCATGGAAATTGCCAAAATTACATGGTCGGTTTTAGCCATTCCTACGAATTCCGCTTCAGCTATTGCAAAGGGATTTGGGTGTATAGTATAATTTTTATGTGTCATTGTTAAAAAAATGACATGAAAACTGCCAGAGCTTGGAGAGGAGGCCCCTTATGCTGGACGCATCGTACTATGAAAAAGCGGATGAGATCATCGCGCGCTACACGGCCGAAGAACGCTCCCTGATCCCCATCATCCAGGATGTCCAGGAGACCTATCACTATCTGCCCCCGGAGCTTCTGGGGTATATCGCCCAGAAGATCGGCATCACGGAGACCAAGGCTTTCAGCGTCGCCAGCTTCTACGAGAACTTTTCCTTTGAGACCAAGGGAAAATACGTCATCCGCGTCTGCGACGGCACCGCCTGCCATGTCCGCAAGGCCATTCCCGTACTGGAGTGCCTGCGGAAGGAACTGGGCCTCAGCGAGACCAAGCACACCACGGACGATCTGCTGTTCACCGTGGAGACGGTCTCCTGTCTGGGCGCCTGCGGTCTGGCACCGGCCATCATGGTCAACGAGCATGTCCACTCCAAAATGACGCCGGAAAAGGCGAAGGAGCTCCTGCGGGAGCTGCGCGCCCAGGCAGAGCAGGAGGCATAAGTCCGGTTCCCCGTTCCCCTGCGGAAATAGAACAATTGGCGCAGAGCCAAGAGGGATGGTAGCGTATGAGAATGGAAAATCACACGGACCTGAAGCAGGTCCGTCTGGAAGCACAGAGAAAGCTGAAGGAGACCACCTGCCGCGTTCTGGTCTGCGGCGGCACCGGCTGTCTGGCCGGCGGCTCCGACAAGATCTACCGCCGTCTGCTGGAGCTGGCGGCGGATCAGCCCCGGGTCTCCGTGGAATTCGGCCCGGAGATCGCCCACACCAGCATCCACAAGAGCGGCTGTCACGGCTTCTGTGAGATGGGTCCGCTGGTGCGTATTGAACCTTACAACTACTTATATCTGAAGGTCCAGCTGTCGGACTGCGAGGAGATCTTTGAAAAAACCATCCTCCGGGGCCAGCCGGTGGAGCGGCTGATGTACCGGCAGGAGGGCAAGCTGTACCCCTCTCAGGAGGACATTCCCTTCTACGCCCGGCAGACCCGTCTGGTGCTGAAAAACTGCGGCCACATCGATGCGGAGCACATTGAGGCGGCGCTAGCGGTAGGTGCCTACGAGGGCTTTGAAAAGGCCCTGTTTGAGATGACGCCGGCCGCCGTGGTACAGACGGTGTACGACTCCGGCCTCCGGGGCCGTGGCGGCGCCGGTTTCCTGACGGGCAAAAAGTGGAAGCAGGTGGCCTCCCAGAAGGAGACTGTCCGCTACGTGGTCTGCAACGGCGACGAGGGCGACCCCGGTGCCTTCATGGACCGCAGCGTCATGGAGGGCGACCCCCACCGGATGATCGAGGGCATGATGATCGCAGCCTACGCCGTGGGGGCCCAGGAGGGTTACATCTACGTCCGTGCGGAGTATCCCCTGGCGGTGGAGCGGCTGAAGCTGGCCATCTCCCAGGCGGAAGAGATGGGCCTGCTGGGCGACCACATTCTGGGCACGGACTTCAGCTTCCATCTGCACATCAACCGGGGCGCCGGCGCCTTCGTCTGCGGCGAGGGCAGTGCCCTCACCGCCTCCATTGAGGGCAAGCGGGGCATGCCCCGGGTCAAGCCGCCCCGGACGGTGGAGCAGGGCCTCTGGGCCAAACCCACAGTGCTGAACAACGTGGAGACTTTCGCCAATGTGCCCATGATCGTCCTCCACGGGGCGGACTGGTACCGCCGCATCGGCACACCGGAGAGCCCCGGCACCAAGGCCTTCGCCCTGACGGGCAACGTCTGCCACACGGGCCTCATCGAGGTGCCCATGGGCATCACCCTGCGGGAGATCATCTTCGACATCGGCGGCGGCATCCCCAACGGCAAGAAATTCAAGGCCGTCCAGATCGGCGGACCCTCCGGCGGCTGCCTGTCGGAAAAGCAGCTGGACAGCAAAATGGACTTCGACTCCCTGGCCCGGATCGGCGCCATGATCGGCTCCGGCGGTCTGGTGGTCATGGACGAGGACTCCTGCATGGTGGAGGTGGCCCGGTTCTTCATGAGCTTTACCCAGCGGGAGAGCTGCGGCAAATGCGTCCCCTGCCGGGAGGGCACCAAGCGGATGCTGGAGATCCTGGAGCGCATCGTGGACGGCCGGGGCGAGCCGGAGGATCTGGAGCTGCTGCGGGAGCTGGCGGATATGATCCAGAGCACCGCCCTGTGCGGCCTGGGCAAGAGTGCGCCCAAGCCGGTCATCAGCACTCTGAACGCCTTCGAGGACGAGTACATCCGTCACATCCGGGACAAGCGCTGCCCCGCCGGCGTCTGCTCCAAGCTGCGGGTCTACAAAATCGACCCGGCGCTGTGCAAGGGCTGCTCCCGGTGCGCCCGGGGCTGTCCCGCCGGAGCCATCCAGGGCGTCCTGAAGTCGCCCTACAGCATCGATCTGAACAAGTGCATCCGGTGCGGCAGCTGCGTGGAACAGTGCGCCTTCGGCGCCATCTCTGTGGAAAAGTGAGGAGGGACAGGATATGGGATACATGACCATTGACGGGCGGAAGGTGGAATTTACCAACGAGCCCAACGTGCTGACTGTCATCCGGAACGCGGACATCGACATCCCCACCCTGTGCTATCACTCCGAGCTGTCGGTGTACGGCGCGTGCCGCCTGTGCACCGTGGAGGACGCCCGGGGCAAGACCTTCGCCTCCTGCTCCGAGCCTCCCAGGGACGGCATGGTGATCTACACCAACACCCCCCGTCTCATGCGCTACCGGAAGATGATCCTGGAGCTGCTGCTGGCGGCCCACGACCGGGACTGCACCACCTGCCGCAAGAGCAGCGAGTGCCATCTGGAAGAGCTGGCCCACCGCATGGGCGTTACCAGGATCCGCTTCGAGAACAAAAAGGCGGAATACCCCATCGACCTGACCTCCCCGTCCATCGTGCGGGACCCCAACAAGTGCATTCTCTGCGGCGACTGCGTCCGTATGTGCGACAACGTCCAGGCCGTCAACGCCATCGACTTCGCCTACCGGGGCACCAACACCCTGGTGACCCCCGCCTTCAACAAGACCATCGCCCAGACGGACTGCGTCAACTGCGGCCAGTGCCGGGTGGTGTGCCCCACCGGCGCCATCAGCATCAAGACCAACATCGAGGACGTGTGGAGCGCCCTGGCGGACCCGGACACCATCGTGGTGGCCCAGGTGGCGCCGGCGGTGCGGATCGCCCTGGGCGACAAGTTCGGTCTGCCCAAGGGTGAGAACGTCATGGGCAAGCTGGTGAACGTCCTCCACCGGCTGGGCTTCGACGAGGTCTACGACACCACCTACGGCGCGGATCTCACCATCATGGAGGAGTCTGAGGAGCTGATGGAGCGTCTGTCCGCGGGACATCAGGACATGCCGCTGTTCACCTCCTGCTGCCCGGCCTGGGTCCGGTTCTGCGAGAACCGCTATCCGGAGTTCGCGCCCCATCTGTCCACCTGCCGTTCTCCCCAGCAGATGTTCGGCGCCGTCATCCGGGAGTATTACCGGGATCCGGAGATCAACCAGGGCAAGCGGCTGATTTCCGTCTCCATCATGCCCTGCACCGCCAAGAAGGATGAGATCCTCCGTCCGGAGTCCATGACCAACGGCAAGCGGGACATCGACTACGTGCTGACCACCACGGAGCTGGCTGCCATGATCCAGAAGGCCGGCATCCGCTTTGAGAATCTGGAGGCCGAGTCCGCCGACATGCCTTTCGGCATTGGCTCCGGCTCCGGCGTCATCTTCGGCGTCACCGGCGGCGTGACGGAGGCCGTTCTGCGGCGCATCCTGAAGGGCCACAACCGGGTGGACATGGACAAGATCCGCACCAGCGGCGTCCGGGGCGACACGGGCCTGAAGGAGATCACCTTCGAGTACATGGGCAAGGAGCTGAAGGCAGCCATCGTCAGCGGCCTGGGCAATGCGGACAAGCTGCTCCAGCGCATCAAGCGCGGCGAGGTCCACTACGACTTCGTGGAGGTCATGGCCTGCCGCCGGGGCTGCATCATGGGCGGCGGACAGCCGGTGGGCGCCGGTCCCCGGACGAAGAAGGCCCGGGCCAGAGGTCTCTACGACACGGACATCACCTGCCAGATCAAGAAGGCCAATGAGAACCCCACGGTGCTGTCTCTCTACGACACGCTGCTGAAGGGCAAGGAGCACCAGCTCCTCCACCGCAATCTGGAGCACTCGTGATCATTCGCCGCCACAGCGGCAAGCCCCTCCGGGACCAGATGGTCCCGGAGGGGCTGTTTTCGTCTCCGTTCCGCGCTTTTTTCCGGAACGGGATTTTTTGCCGGTGCCCGTTTCCGTGCAATTTCTCCACCCGCGGCGCATATACTGATGGAAATGCCAAAGCGAAGGAGGACGCAGAGATGAACAGAACGAGCTGTGGGGATTTGGATGATTTGATTTTTCAGGATGAGTGGACGATCAGTGAACGGTGATCAGAAGCCATATACCCAGCCCGCCCCCGGTCATGGGGTCGTATGAGCGCCGCCGGATGTACCGGCGGCGCTCATTGCGCTGTGTCTCTGTTCAGCCGTTGCGGCCCTCGTATTATGGAAAGCCGGACCGCATCCGCGGTCCGGCTTCTGATCGTTTATTCCTGGTTCCGCAGCAGGAACGCCTCCGCCGGCAGAGCGTCGGCCAGACCCAGCAGCGTGCGGTTGAAGCCCCCCGCGTAGTCGAAGGGCTGATCCTCCACCAGGGAGACCCCCATCTGTCGGTCCGGGATGGACAGCGTGATCCGTGTGCCCTTGCCCTCCCGGGACTCGGCCATCATGGAACCGCTGTGCCGGTGGGCGATGAGCTGGCACAGCAGCAGGCCCAGGCCCAGCCCGTGAGGCGGCATGGTCACCAGATCCTTCTGGAGATAGCGGTCGAACAGATGGGACCTCAGCTCCTCCGGGATGCCGCAGCCGGTGTCCGCCACGGTAAGCAGGACCCGTTTGGCGGAGAACTTCAGCTCCACCGTCACCTTTCCGCCCTTGGGCGTAAACTTGAAGGCGTTGGACAGCAGCTGAAAGACGAGCTGCTCCAGCGGATCTGTGCTGACGGCGCAGACGTAGGATGGCTTCTCACACTGGAAGGAAAAGTCCAGATCCAGCAGCTTGGCCAGTGACCTGCACTGGTCGCAGATGTTTTCCACAAGTCCCACGATATCCCTGTCCTGCAGAGGGAAGGGCTCCTCGCTGTTCATATAGGCTGCCACGGACAGATTGTTCACCAACCGCAGGAGCCGGTAATAGCTCTGATCCAGAATAGCGGCCCGGGTGTCCAGCGACGGGTCTTCTTCCCGTGCGGAGGCCGGAGCCAGCGCCGCTGCCGCGAAATGCAGGTTCCCCATGGCGTAGCGCAAATGGGTAGATATCTCCGGCAGCAGATGCGACAGCAATTGGGTTCTCAATTGGATCAGATCATCGTTTTCCATGGAGAGGACTCCTTTCAGGTTCTGGAAAGACGGGTTTGCTCTGATATAGCATTCACAGGAAGTTCTCTACAAAACCGTGGAAAACTCTCCCTGCATGTCCGCTGCAGGTGGATGTATTCGTATGATAGCAGATCATTTCTGGAAAAACAAGGGATTTTGTCGAATCAGGTCAAATTTTGTCGAATTCTTTGCGGCGCTCTGCCGGCGTCTTCCTGGGGCCTCCAAAAAAGTAAAGGTTTGCCTGTCAAAAACGCACAACGCCGCACAGAAAACTTGTTTCATTTTTTGCGTAAAAATTGAGGCATTTTTTGCGCAACAATGTTATAATTCTATTATGGAGAGCGGCATTGACTGCCGCGGCAATGGAAAAACAAAACGGAATGATGGAGGCGCTTGCAATGGCGATCAAAGTGGGAATCAATGGTTTCGGCCGTATCGGCCGCGTGGCACTGCGGGTAATGGTGGAGCGCGGCTGCGGCACGTATCAGATCTGCGGCATCAATCTGCGGAATGCGGATCTGGACTATATGGTCTATCAGGTGAAGTATGACTCGGTGTTCAAGACCTTCCAGGGTACTGTGGAGCGGGATGACCGGCATCTCATCATCAACGGCAAGAAGATCCGGATCTACAGTGAGGAGGACGCCTCCAATATTCCCTGGGATGACTGCGGCGCGGAGTACATCATCGAGTCCACCGGCGCCTACTGCACCACGGAGAAGGCCAGCGCCCACTTCAACCACGGCGCCAGAAAGGTGGTCATCTCCGCTCCCGCCAAGGACGGGATCACGCCCACCTTTGTCATGGGCGTCAACCATCTGAAATACACGCCGGAGATGAACGTGGTCTCCAACGCCTCCTGCACCACCAACTGCCTGGCCCCCATGACCAAGGTCATCAACGACACCTTCGGCATTGAGCAGGCCCTCATGTCCACCATCCATGCCGCCACCGCCAAGCAGAAGGCCGTGGACGCCCGTGCCGGCCGGGACTGGCGGACAGGCCGCAGTGTTCTGGGCAACATCATCCCCTCCACCACCGGCGCCGCCAAGGCCGTAGGCATGGTCATCCCGGAGCTGAAGGGCAAGATGACCGGCATGAGCTTCCGGGTGCCCACCAACGATGTGTCCGTGGTGGACCTCACCGCCCGGCTGAAGCACCATGCCACCTATCACGATGTCTGCGTGGCCATTGAGAACGCCGCCCACAACAGCATGAAGGGCATCATCTCCTACACCACGGACCAGGTGGTTTCCTCGGACCTGACGGGCTTCAGCGAGACCTGCATCTTCGACGAGACCGCCGGCATCATGCTGGACGACAACTTCGTGAAGCTCATCGCATGGTACGACAACGAGTGGGGCTACACCAACAAGATCCTGGACCTCATCGCCCACATGTACGCGGTGGATCACGCCTGATCCCTTGAAAAACGACAAAACGGGACCCCGGCTTTGGCCGGGGTCCCGTTTATTCTGTCCTGTTTCAAACAGTCCGTATGGATGCTTATTCCTCGCCGGTCTCGATCAGGCCGTAGCCGCCCTTGTTGCGGCGATAGACGATGGACAGCGTATTGTCCTCCTGGTTGCGGAACACAAAGAAGGAGTGATCCAGCAGGTTCATCTGCAGAATGGCCTCCTCGGGGCTCATAGGCTTCACGGAGAACCGCTTGGTGCGGATGATGTCAAATTCCTTCTCCTCCGCCACTTCAAACTCATCGTCAGGGGCAGGCGTGGGGAACGCCTCGCTGCGCAGGCGCTTGGAGAGCCGGGTCTTGTTCTTCAGGATCTGGCGCTCAATATAGCCGCAGGCCGCATCCACGGCTCCGCGCATATCTCCGTCCGGAGCAGACCGCTGGGCACGGAGCAGGGTGCCGTTATTGCCCCGAATGGTGATCTCTACAGAGCAGAGATGGGTCTTTTCCACGGAAAAGGTCACGAAAGCAGAGGGCTCCTCCTGAAAATAGCGATCCAGCTTGCCGATCTTCTTCTCGGCGTAATCCTTGATGGAATCGCTCAGGGAGACTTTCTTGCAGGAAAACGTACACTTCATACCTATCGCTCCTTTCGTATGCCAGAGAGGGCTTCCCCTCTGTAAATTCAGTATAGCACAGAAGCCCTCTTTTGAAAAGAGGGCTTGTCATCAGTTTTAAAAAAGTTCAAACTCCGGTCCGCCCATTGCCTCTCCCGCATTTTCGCAAAAAAGGGCCGCCGGCCAAGGAATGGCGGGCGGCTCAAACGGGTGGGATATTGGAAAGCTTCCGATATCATAGTAGCGCAGATCCGGCGGGATTGCAACCGAAAGTTTTGGCGAACCGGCACTTTCTTTGGCGAATTTGGGAGACTGCTCCAGCGCCGGAGCGCACAAACGCGGGATGCCCCTTCCCAAAGGGCATCCCGCGCGGTACATGCTGACACGAATGGCTGCGGTCATTTTGCCGGCCGGAGATTCACTTTCTTCTCCGTCCGCCCCGCTTGCCGTCGATGTTGCGGTTCAAGTCCGCCATCTTTCCCTCGGAGGCGGTCATGAACTTCTTCAGCTTGTCCTCAAAGGACAGGTCGCCGGAGGGGGGCAGCGGCTGCTGCGCCTGGGTGAACCGGGGACCGCCGGAGGGGCGGACCGGTGCGCCGGTGGGACGCTGCTGTCCGGCCGGACGGGGCGGCCGCTGGCCGCCGGTGCGCGGCTCCTGGGGCAGCGCCTTTTTGATGGAGAGATTGATCTTCCCGTTCTCCGTGGAGAGGACCTTCACCTTGACCTCCTGACCCTCCTGCAGAAAATCGTGGACGTCGTTGACAAAGGTGTTGGCGATCTCCGAGATGTGTACCAGTCCGGACCTGCCGTTCCCCAGAGAGACGAACGCGCCGAACTTCATGATGGATGTGACTTTTCCTTCCAGAATGCTCCCGACCTCAGGCTCCATAAAATTTATGCTTTCTCCTTCCGCGATGTTTCAAAAAACCGGATGGTTCCGCGGCGTTCCCCCACACACCGGAAGGCCGCTTCAACCGGTCAATTGCTGGTGTCATAGATGACTTTCTCGTTGGGGTCCACCAGCCCCAGCTCCCGGCGGGCAATCTTTTTCATTTCCTCCTCGCTGCCGCCGTTATCGATGCCCTCCTGCAGCTGATCGTTTTCCAGCTGCTGGGCCTCCACTTTGGCCTCGTACCGGGCCTTTTCCGCCTCCGCCTGGGCCACCTGGCTCCGCAGATGATGCAGCTGGCCGCCCAGGGCCGCCAGCAGGACGAGGATCAGGACCTTTGTGAAAAAGCCGGCCTTTGCCCTGGGCTGCTTTGTTTTTGCCGCTCTTGCCATGGTTCCCGCCTCCTCTGGTGGAATGGAGGGCGGATATCCCTCCAGTGTTTCTTATTGTATAGCATTTTCGAGCAAAATAAAAGAGATTTTTGCATCGGATCCCGATTTTTTTGCAAAGTGCCGCCGCGCTCCGGACCGGAACCGCCAGCAGATGGAGAGTCCAGGCCAGCGTATCCGCCCAGAACTCCCACACCGGACGCAGCAGCGCCGACAGCAGTCCGAAAAACAGCATGCCGCCGCCCAGCAGTCCCAGCAGTACATACAGCCGGGGGACGCCCTCCACGCGCCGGAGCAAAAACAGAAACACCGTCAGCAGCGCCGTCAGGCAGTAGGCGCCGTCGGTGAGCCAGGTGAGACGGGGATGGCGCAGGCGCAGGGGCCGCAGCAGGTCATAGAGCAGGGCGATGCCGCCGCCCAGCAGGATGGACTGGCCGAATGTCAGCAGCTGAACGGAGATCTCATTTTTCATATCAGCCGAACAGGCGGCGCAGCAGTCCGCCCCGGGACTGGTCCGCCTCCTCATAGGCGATGGCGTCTACCCGGCCGTCCACATGGAGCTCTCCGCCCTCCAGAGACAGCTGTCCGATGTGCAGCCCTTCGCCGGTGATGGTCAGGATGCCGGCGGTGGTGGACATGACGATGCCTGTCTCGTCAAAGCGCTCCACATCCTCCACGCCGGTGATGGTGAGGCGTTCCCGGCCCTCCAGCTCCAGGCGATGGCTCCCGGCGGTAAAATTCGCGGCATAATCGTTGTTCATCAGTCCGTCCCTCCCCTGACGCCAATGTATGCGCCGGGGCGGGGGGATAGAACGGTCAGATCTCCCGGTACAGCGCCGCGGCCTCCGCCTGGCGCACGTTCTCCTGGACGGACAGCACCTCCACAGTGACGGTCCGCATGCCGAACCGCATGGAGATGGTGTCGCCCACCTTCACCTCATAGGAGGCCCGGGCTGGCCGGCCGTTGACGGTGACCAGTCCGTTGTCGCAGGCCTCGTTGGCCACGGTCCGGCGCTTGATAAGCCGGGCGGTCTTCAGGTATTTATCCAAACGCATAGAGGTCATCTCCTTATGGCAAGGCTGCCGGCACGACCTCGTACCGGCAGCCGCAGTCGATCACGCGCAAAACCCCGTCGCCGCTCATGCGCCTTTCGCCTTCAGCGAAAGGCGCCAAGGAAAAGGCCCAGGAAAAACCTACGGTTTTTCCGGTTGCTCTGCCCGCAGGGCAGAGCAATGTGCCGGAATCATTTTTCCGGCGGCGTGTACGTCGGAAAAATACCGATACCCCAGCCGCCCTGGGCGGCGACACCAGTGACCGATGTCACTGGTGAGGGGGAATCTAAAGGGGGGACGAAGTCCCCTCTTTACTTGCTCACGGCGTCCTTCAGCGCCTTGCCGGCCTTGAACACGGGCACGATGGAGGCGGGGATCTCGATGGCTTCCTTGGTCTTGGGGTTCCGGCCAGTGCGGGCGGCCCGCTTCTTCACTTCAAAGGAACCGAAGCCCACCAGCTGCACCTTGTCGCCCTCTTTCAGAGCGCCGGTGATGGTCTCCAGCATAGCGGATACGACAGCCTCGGCGTCCTTCTTGGAAACGTCGGCGGAAGCGGCGACGGCATTGATCAGTTCTGCTTTGTTCATAGTGTTATCCTCCTGTAAATTTTGATGCTTGCTCTTTCGCGTCTTCTATTCTTAACGCAGGGAGCACCTGCTTTTAAGACTCACTCTTCTTGGCCCGGTCCCACAGAGACAGCAGCTCCGCCTCTGTCAGGCCGTCCAGGGGCCTGTCCCCCGCCTGCTCCTCCACGGAACGGAACCGGCGGGCAAATTTGTCGCAGGAATGGTGGAGAGCCTCCTCCGGGTCGATGCCGTGGTCACGGGCCACCTTGGCCGCCATGAACAGCACGTCGCCCACCTCCTCCGCCACGCCGTGGGGCGCGCCGGCAGGACGTCCGGATTCCACTGCCTCCCGCAGTTCGCCCACCTCCTCGGTGAGCTTGTCCAGCGCGCCCTCCTCCGAGGGCCACCGGAAGCCGGCCTTGGCGGCCTTGGACTGCATCTTCTCCGCCCGCCACAGGCCCGGCAGGGTCCTGGCCACGGCGTCGATGGCGTCGGCGGTGGAGGACTGTCCCTTCTCCTTCCGCTTCAGGACCTCCCAGTTTTTCAGGACCTGCTCGCTGCCGTCCACCTGGACCTGTCCGAAGACATGAGGATGGCGGTACACCAATTTCTGGCAGACGCCGTCGACCACGTCCGCCATGGTGAAACCGCCCTTTTCCGTCTCGATCTGGGCGTGGAACACCACCTGCATCAGCACATCCCCCAGCTCCTCGCAGAGCCCGGTCATGTCGCCGTTGTCGATGGCCTCCACCGCCTCGCAGGTCTCCTCCAGAAAATTCCGCCGGATGGACTGGTGGTCCTGCTCCCGGTCCCAGGGGCATCCCCCCGGTTCCCGGAGCAGCTTCATGATCTGGAGAAGATCACTGTAATCGTATCTCTCTTTACATTGAAAATCTACCATAAGTTGCCCGCCTTTGCAAGAAAAATAAATATTCACACAGAAGTTTCAGAAAAATTTCATTTCAGATGCAGGATCCGGATGATCGCATCCCCTTTTTTGATATTTTTCACGTCTTCCGCCCGCAGGATCCGCAGGGCGATCACCAGGATGAAGTACACCGCCACGCCGGCCGCGATGCCGCCCATGGTGGCGACAGCGTTGGCCATGTAGCCGGACATTCCCCCGGACAGTGCCCGGTCCAGGAAGCCCCAGGTGGCCCAGGCCGCGCCGCCCATGAGGGCAGAGGCCAGCGCCGGCTTTGCGAACATCTGGATGTAACGGGGCTTCACAGGAGAGTATTTCCAGACGAAGAACATGTTCAGCGCCGCGATGACCAGATAGCAGCAGAAAGAGGCGACAGGCGCGCCCTGGATGTTGATGTCCGGATTGCCCACCAGGAAGTAGTTCAGGATGATCTTCGTCAGACCGCCCACGATCACCGTGAAGATGGGCAGCATCTCCTTGCCGTAGGATTGGAGGATGGCGTTGGTCAGGCTCATGATGCAGATAAAAATGCACACCAGACCCAGGATCCGCAGATGGGGGCCGGCGGCCAGGGCGTCCTCATACTGCATGGGATACAGCAGCACGCAGATGGGGGTGGACAGCACGCTGAGTCCCACACCGCAGGGCAGGGCCAGCAGGGCGATGAGCCGGAAGGCGGAGGACACGGTGCGGGCAGCTCCCTCGTGGTCCCGGCGGGCCAGGGCCGCCGCCACGAAGGGCAGCAGGCTCATGGACACGGGGTAGACGAAGGACGCCGGCAGGTTCACCAGATCCATGGCCATGGTGTACTGGCCGTTGAGAGCCAGCGGCGTGTCGCTGAGGAAGCCGGAGATGGACTTCAGCTGTCCCAGGACGATCTTGTTGTCCACCAGGGTGATGATGGCCATGGCGGAGTTGCTGATGGTGATGGGGATGCCGATGGAGAGGACTTTCTTGATGATGGTCCCGCTGCCGGAGGGCACATCCCGGGAGACCCCGGCGCTGCGGTGGCAGGCCAGATAGCCCATCAGGAACAGCATGGACACCACGGTGCCCGCCGTGACGCCCAGAATGGCGCCCGCGGCGCTGACCTCCACGCCGAAGCCGATCTGCAGAACATACCATGCCAGCGGCAGGCCGATGCCCAGCTTGAACAGCGCCTCCAGGATCTGGGACTCCGCCGTGGGCAGCATGTTCCCCTGTCCCTGGGTATAGCCCCGCATACAGGACAGCAGGCACACGCAGAACACCGCCGGCGCCAGGGACCGGATAGCGAGGCTGGCCAGTTCGTCCTCCATCAGCACCGCCAGCTGGTCCGCCCCGCAGAACACCAGCAGGAAGCCCGCCAGTCCGATGACCACGAACAGCCAGATGGCGGTGCGGAAGATCTTCCGCTTCTCGTTCTCCTTCCCCAGGGCGTAGGCCTCGCTGGTGAGCTTGGAGATGGCCAGCGGCAGTCCGGCGGTGGAGATGGACAGCAGGAGGTTATAGATGTTGTAGGCCACGGTGAAGTGGCTCTTGCCCTCGCTGCCCAGGATATTGCTCAGGGGGATCTTGTAGAAGAACCCGATGCCCTTGACAATGAGGTTACCGGCGGCCAGAATGGCAGCGCCCGCCAGGAAGGATTGCTTTTTGTGCTGTTTTGACATGGATGGATTACCTCAAATCCGGAAATCATACGAAAACCTGATAAAAACCTCAAGGGCTTTTATCGTGGGAAGCGCGGAGGATTTCAAATGAAAGAATTTCATTTGAAATCAGTATCCGTCACAGTTTTCTGCCGCAGTCCCGGCAGAAGACGTCGCCGGGCTCCGCCGCGCCGCCGCACCAGGGGCAGACGCTCCGCCGGGCGGACTGGGGCAGACGGGCCTCCAGATCCGCCGTCTGCCGCTTCAGCTCATCGATGGCCCGCAGCTCCGCTACCAGGTCCTCCGTGGGAACGGGCGACCCGGTGTGGGTGTCGTACATCATCCCGCCTACCCGGCGCAGATGTTCGTCCGTCCGGGCCCGCAGTTCCGCCAGCCGGCGGCGGAGCCGTCCCTGGTCCACCAGCTGTCCGGCCAGCTCTCCGGCGGCCCTGACGGCCTGCTCCGCGCTGTCCAGAAGATCCTGTCCGTTCATAGCGGTGCCTCCTTTGCTGTGTACATTCTTATTCAGGCGGCAGGGAAAATACGCCCATGCCGTCCAAAAACGCTGCGGCTCCGGTCAGTAGGAAAACGTGCTGCCGCCGATGAACTCCCGGATCAGGGAGTTGGCGGGGACGTACTTCTCATCCAGCGGCTCGATGCGCTCGTAGGCCTTGAGAATGCTGTCCGCCTCCGGATACTTCCCGGCGGGCACCTTCTCCAGCAGCGGCACGATGAAGGGCTTCAGCACGGAGAACTCGCAGGCCAGGGAGGAATCGAACATCAGGTTGGCGTTCTCCTTGTAGGGGGAGATGTACAGCTTCTCGCCCCGGCGGACGTTGGGCCACATCTTCAGGGTGAAGTCCGCGTCGCTGCCCCGGAACTTGTAGTCCCGGACGATGCGGCGGCACAGCCGCAACCAGGCGTGCTGGAACACCACGGTGCCGTCCTCGTCCACCACGTTGCTGCGGGCGGCGATATACAGCTTGAAGGCCTTGGGATTTTTGCCAATGATGACGTCGTTCAGGGCGTGGATGCCCTCGAAGATGGCCAGCTCGTCAGGTCCCAGCTTCAGGGGCTGGGACAGGATGTCGGAGCGCATCTGCCGGGCGAACTCGTACTTGGGGATGTGGATGGTCTCCCCCCGGTCCAGCATGGAGAAGTGCCGGTTCAGCAGGTCGATGTCCAGACAGAAGGGGGACTCGTAGTCGATGTTGCCCTCCCGGTTCCGGGGAGCGGTATCCGGGTCGATGGTGTTGAAATAGTTGTCCATGGAGATGGTGTGGGTCTCCACGCCGCTGTTGTCCAGGACTTCCTCGATCTTCAGGGCAGTGGTGGTCTTGCCGGAGCCGGAGGGACCGGACAGCAGCACGATATGGGATTCACTGCGGTGTTCGGCGATCCGTCTGGCGGCGTCCTGGATCTTCTTGGCATGGGCGGCTTCGCATTCGGCTACGAAAGCCGCCGGGTCCGAGCGGATGGATTCATTGATCATTTTCAGAGAGTATGCCATCAGTTGGAAGCTCCTTTCAGATTGTTGTAGAAGGCGGCGAATTCCGCCTGGTTGGACTGCCACTTCTCCGGCCGCCGGATATACTCCAGGGGGTATTTCAGGTTGAAGGCCCGCTGGATGTGGTTGGTGCCCGGTTCCACCATCTTGGTGGAGCCGCCGGCGCCGAAGGACAAAATGGAGCAAAGCTCCGACATGATCTGCACGTTGTACCAGCACTCCGCGCCGGGACGGCACCAGCCGATGTTCTCGAAGCTGCCGGACATATACTTCTGCCGGTAGAGATAGTAGGGCGCGTAGCCCGCCTGCCGCAGGACAGGCTCGGCGTAGTCCAGCATCTCCGCCACCTCCTCCGGCGCGGGAATGGCCAGACCCTGGTTCAGGATGGCGCTGCCCTTTTTCAGCGCCAGGGTGTGGACCGTCACATTGTCCGTCCCAAAGGACAGACAGGCGTCCAGGGACCGGCGGAAGCCCTCCGGCGTATCCTCCGGCAGGCCCGCGATGAGGTCCATGTTCACGTGTTTGAACCCCGCCGCGTCCACCAGCTCCATGGCCCGGCCGATGTCCGCCGCCGTGTGGCAGCGGCCGATGGCCCGCAGCACGTGGTCCTCCATGGTCTGAGGATTCACGGACACCCGGCTGACGCCGTGGCGCTTCAGCACCGCCAGCTTCTCCGCCGTGATGGTGTCCGGCCGTCCCGCCTCCACGGTGATCTCGTCGCAGACGGCGGTGTCAAACGTCTCCTCAAAGGCGGACAGCACCCGGTCCATCTGGTCCGCCGTCAGGGTGGTGGGTGTCCCGCCGCCCATGTAAAAGCTGCGGGCCCGCAGTCCCTGCTCCCGGACCATCCGTCCGCCGGAGCGAATCTCGTCGATCAGGGCGTCCACATAGGGCGGCACCAGGGAGAAGCTCTTCTCCACGGACTGGCTGACAAAGGAGCAGTAGGCGCAGCGGGTGGGACAGAAGGGGATGCCCGCGTAGACGGCGATGTCCGCCGGGCCCAGCTCCCGGGCGGCCCGCACCGCCACGGAGCCGGTCTCCGCCGCCAGGGCGGCCCGCTTGGGGGTGACGAAATAGTCCTCCTCCAGCATGGCCGCGGCCTCCCGGGGCGTCTTTCCCTTCTCCAGGGCCCAGGTCACCGGCTTGTCGGGACGGACGCCGGTGAGCATCCCCCAGGGGGGCGTGACGCCGGTGGCCTGCCGGGCCGCCAGGAAAAAGCCCCTGGCGATGGCGTGGCGGCGCTGGCCCTCTTTTTCAAAGTCCGTGCCGGTGAGACGGCAGCCGCAGCTGTAGGCGGCGGTCTTTCCGTGCCAGAACAGCTCCACCGTCACGCGGCAGCGGTCATCCTCCCGCAGGGAGATGATGGCCCAGGTGTCGTCCCCGGGCTGGACAGGCTCATAGACCGGCAGCTCGCCGGGGAACAGATTCATCAGGCTCTGCTCCACCACGTACCGCTCGTCGTGGCCCTTCAATACCAGCTTCATGGCTCAACCCCGCATAGCCTGGATGAGATAGGGGTTCCGTGCCCGCTCCGTATCCAGGTCGCTGGTCTCCATGTGGCCGGGCAGGACGGCGTAATTGCCCTCCAGCTCTCCCAGCCGCTTCAGGGAGGCCATCATCTGCGTCATGCTGCCGTCGGCGAAGTCCGTCCGTCCGCAGGAGCCGGCAAACAGCGTGTCGCCGCAGAACAGTATATTTTCACACTGGAGGGTTACAGAACCTGCGGAGTGGCCGGGGGTGTGCAGCACCCGGATGTCCAGGCCGCCCAGGGCCACATGGTCCCCCTCTCCGTAGAACTTCACAACGGGGAGCCGGCCGGCGGCCTCCAGCTGGTCCTCCAGCTGAAAGAGCCGGGCGTCCGTGCTGTGGAAATCGGTCCGGTGGATATAGACGCTGAGCGGCGGCAGGGCCGCGCACAGCTCCAGCACGGCGCCGGTGTGGTCATAGTGTCCGTGGGTCAGCAGGATGTGGGACACCTGGACGTCCAGCTTCCGAAGGGCGGCCAGGATGCGGTCAGCGTCCCCGCCGGGATCGATGACGGCGCAGAGCTTGGTTTTTTCGTCGATGAGCAGATAGCAGTTGGTGCCGATGGGGCCCACCTGCAGAACTTTGATTTCCATGGAACACCTCCAAGAGAGATAGGAGTGAGGGGATAGGGGTTACAGCTTGCCCTCGGTGTCGAACAGGATGGTGACAGGGCCATCGTTCAGGGAATCCACCTGCATATCGGCGCCGAACTCACCGTGCTGGACGTCGAAGCCCCGCTCCCGGCAGTGGGCCATGAACTTCTCGTACAGAGGGATGGCCTGGGCCGGTTTGGCGGCGCCGGTAAATCCAGGACGGCGGGAGGAGGTATCAGCGTACAGGGTGAACTGGGACACCACCAGCAGCGCGCCGCCCACCTGCTCCAGATTGAGATTCATCTTCTCATTCTCGTCCTCGAACACCCGGAGGTTGCAGATCTTGTCCGCCAGCTTGACGGCGGTGTCCTCCGTATCATTGGGTCCCACGCCCAGCAGGACCAGATATCCCCGTCCGATCTGTCCGTTGACCTTTCCGCCGATGGTGACTGAAGCATGGTGGACCCGCGTAACAACTGCGCGCATAAACAGAAACCTCCTGAAAGTGAATGGTAGAAATTAAGGAAGCGCCAAAAACGCCCCCGCCCGCTGCTCCCGCGCCGCAGCGCATCGGCTTCGCCCTCCGGGCGAAGCCAGGGAAAGGGGGCCAGGGGGAAACCGTGGGTTTCCCCCGGTTCTTTCGCCCATCAGGCGAAAGAAGGAGGGAGGGGCCAGGGAACCGTAGGTTCCCGCAGCTTGTCGAAAAACCCTGCCTGAAGGAAAAGAGTCCTTTTTTGCAGGGGGAGTACGAGGGGGCGGGAGCCCCCTCGTATTGGATCGAATGCCTGCAAAAAGCCTGTGTCAGCAGGCGTTTGCGCCGCGCAGCGGCAGCTTTTCGGCCCGATGCGCGGGCAGAAAAGCGAGGTATTGTGAAGGCTGTTGAAAAAGTCCAATGGACTTTTTCGACAGCCTGAGGGAACCGTAGGTTCCCGGTTCTTTTGCCCTTCGGGCAAAAGATCCGGCCGTAATCATTTTTCCGGCGGCGTGTACGTCGGAAAAATACCGAGACCTCAGCCGCCGGGGGCGGCGGCACCAGTGACCGACGTCACTGGTGGTGGGGGTTCCTCAAGGGGGAGCCTGCTCCCCCTTGAATTATCCGGCTGGCCGCATGACCTTCAGCACGCCGGAGACCTGATTCAGCTTGTTCATGATCTCCTTGAGATGCTTGCCGTTGATGACGTTCATCTCGATGTGGAACATGGCGAAGTTGTCCTCCGTGCTGCGGGACTGGATGCCCAGCACAAAGGCGTTGGACACGGACAGGGCGGCGGAGATGTCCAGCAGGAGGTTCCGCCGGTCCTTACACACCAGCTCCACGGAGGTATGATATTTCTCGTTGACATCGGTGCCCCAGGAGACCTTGATCCACCGGCCCTTCTGGTCCGGGGCGTTCCGGCGCTCTGGACTGGCGTTGGGGCAGTCCGCCCGGTGGACGGACACGCCGTAGCCCCGGGTGATGAAGCCCACGATCTCGTCGCCGGGCACCGGGGTGCAGCACTTGGAGAACTTCACCAGACAGTTGTCCAGCCCCTCCACGATGATGCCCTGCTCGCTCTTGACCTTCTTGGGGCCGGGGGCCGCCGGCTTCTCCTCCGCCGGCTTCTCCTCCGCGGCGGCGGCCAGGGCGGCCTTCTCCGCCTGCTGCTTGGCCACCCGGTTCAGCTCGCCCTGCATCCGGCTGACGGCCTTCTGGGCGGTGAAGCCGCCGTAGCCGATGGCCGCGTACAGATCGTCCAGCGAGCCGTAGGACACCCGCTTCAGCAGGTTGGGCAGCACCGCCGGGTCCAGCACGTCCTTCATAGGGATGCCGCAGTGCTTCAGTTCCGCCTCCATGGCGGCCCGGCCGTTTACAATGTTTTCCTCCCGCTTCTCCTTCTTGAACCACTGGCGGATCTTGCTGCGGGCCTCGCTGGACTTGGCGATCTTCAGCCAGTCCCGGCTGGGGCCCTTAGAGGCCTTGGAGGTGATGATCTCCACGATGTCGCCGTTGCTGAGGGTGGAGTCCAGGGTGACGATGCGTCCGTTGACCTTGGCGCCCACCATGCGGTTGCCCACGGCGGAGTGGATGGCGTAGGCGAAGTCGATGGGCGTGGCCCCGGCGGGCAGGTTCTGCACGTCGCCGTTGGGGGTGAACACAAAGACCTCGTCGGAGAACATGTCGATCTTCAGGGAGTGGATATACTCCTCGGCGTCAGTGCCCTCTTGGTTCTCCAGCAGACGGCGGACCCACTCGTAGCGGCCCTCCGTGCCGGAACCCACGCCGCCCTGCTTGTACTTCCAGTGGGCGGCCACGCCGTATTCGGCGATCTCGTGCATCTCCCGGGTGCGGATCTGCACCTCGAAGGGAATGCCGTCGGTGCCCATGACGGTGGTGTGCAGGGACTGGTAGCCGTTGGGCTTGGGGGTACCGATATAGTCCTTGAACCGGCCCAGAATGGGCTTGTAGATGTCGTGGATGACGCCCAGAACGTTGTAGCAGTCTCCCACGTTCTCCACGATGACCCGGAAGGCGAACAGGTCGAATATCTCGTCCAGGGACTTGTTCTGGTTGAACATCTTCCGGTAGATGGAGTAGGGGTGCTTCATGCGGCCGTAGACCACGTGCCGGATCTTCAGCTCCGTCAGCCGCTGGTCGATCTGGTCCTGGGTCTTCTTCATGAAGGCGTCGTATTCCTTCTGCTTGACGGACAGCTTGGAGACGATCTCGTCGAAGCCCACGGGGTCCAGATATTTCAGGGACAGGTCCTCCAGCTCCCACTTCATCCGCTGCATGCCCAGCCGGTGGGCGATGGGGGCGTAGATCTCCATGGTCTCCAGGGACTTCTGCTTCTGCTTGGCGGGAGACTGGTACTCCATGGTCCGCATATTGTGGAGCCGGTCGGAGATCTTGATGAGGATGACCCGGATGTCCTTGGACATGGCGATGAGCATCTTCCGCAGATTCTCCATCTGCTCGTCTTCCTTGGTGGCGTACTGGATGCGGGTCAGCTTGCTGACGCCCTCCACCAGCTCCGCCACCGTGGGGGAGAACAGCTTGGCGATCTCGTCATGGGTGGCGTCGGTGTCCTCGATGCAGTCGTGGAGCAGGGCGGCCTCGATGGACTCGCTGTCCAGCTTCAGCTCCTCCGCCACGATCTGGGCCACGGCCAGCGGATGGATGATATAGGGCTCGCCGCTCTTGCGGCGCTGGTTCCGGTGGGCGTTCTCCGCGTACTCGAAGGCCGCCCGGATCTGGCCCAGATCCGCTGAGGGATTGTAGTCCCGAACGGTGGCCTCCAGCTTGTCGTACTCGTTTCGGATCTGCTCGGTAGTCGTGATCATCATGCTCATGCTCACCTCAATTCTTCCTTGGAACGGGATCGTCCAGCCGCTCCAAATAGGGGCAGGCGGCCAGATTCACCTTTCCATGGGCGGGGATCAGACGCAGACGCAGGCGTCCGGCGTCGTGGTCCATGTCCAGAAGGCCCCGCTCTGTAAACACCTCCAGCGCCAGAACGGCCCGGAGGAAGCTCTCGTTTCCGCCTGCCGCGGCAGCCAGCCGCCGCAGGAAAGGCAGCTCCGCGTCCTCCAGCTGGCTCTGACGGAGCTGATGGAGCTGCCGTTCCAGCAGCGTCCAGTAAGTTCCGAACTGTTCCCGGCTGGTCCGCAGCCGGGACCGCTCCTGGGGCGTGAGCCGCTCGCCTTCACAGCACCGGCGGCACAGATCCAGGTCCGCCGCCTCATGGCGGCTGGGGGTCAGGGAGGGCCGCAGGTCGATGAGCTGCAATTGCAGCGTGGTGGTGCCTCGGAAGGTGTTGGCCTGGAGATAGAAGGCGGCGTCCACCCGTCCCCCGGCGGTGAGGCCCAGCTCCTCCGCCGTGACGGAGAAGAAGATGGCGTCGAACCGGCAGGTGCCCTTGCTGAGCCGCAGCTTCAGATGCCGCCCCTGTCCCACGGTCTGGACCGCGTCCACCGTGGCGCCCAGCAGGGCGAACACCGGCCGGGGATTGCCGGAGCCATAGGGCTCCAGCCGGGACAGCTCCTCCACCTCGTTCAGCGTCACGCCGGCGGGGCAGCCGATGGCGGCGTCGATGTCCAGGGAGGACACCGGCAGCGCCCCGTCCATGGAGGAGCGGACGAACCGGTTCATCCGCGCCCGGAAGGCGCTGATATTCTCCTCCCGGATGGTGAAGCCCGCCGCCAACTCATGGCCGCCGAATCCGTCCAGCAGGTCGGCGCAGCTCTCCAGCGCCGCATAGAGGTTGAAGCCGCCGTAGGACCGGCAGGAGCCCTTGCCCGTGCCGTCCTTCAGATGGATCATGAAACTGGGACAGGAGTATTTCTCGCTGAGCCGGGAGGCCACGATGCCCACCACGCCCTGATGCCAGTTCTCGCTGGCCAGGACCAGGGCGCTGCGGGACTCCTCCGGCAGCTTTTCGATCTGGGCCACGGCGTCGGAGCAGATCGTCTGCTCCACCGTCTGCCGCTCCCGGTTCAGGTCGCACAGCTGACGGGCCAGCCGCTCCGCCTCCTCAGGGTCGCCGGTCTCCAGCAGCTCCGCCGCCAGATCCGCCTCGCCCATACGCCCGGCGGCGTTGATCCGGGGCGCCAGCACGAAGCCGATCTGGATGGATGTGACGGGCTTGCCCAGCAGCCCCGCCTCCTTCAGCAAGGCGTGGACGCCCACGAAATCCGTGTGGGGCAGGGCCTCCAGGCCCCGGGAGACGATGACCCGGTTCTCGCCGTCCATCAGCATGACGTCGGCGATGGTGCCGATGGCCGTCAGGGAGCAGTAGCGGTTGAACAGGGCGTCCGCCCGGCTCTCGCCCCCCAGGGCCAGCACCAGCTTCAGCGCCACGCCCACGCCCGCCAGATGGGGGAAGGGATACGTGCAGTCCTCCCGGCGGGGGTCCACCACCGCCACGGCGTTGGGCAGCGGTGCCTTGCACTCATGGTGGTCTGTCACCACCACATCCAGCCCCAGGGAGTTGGCGTAGTCCACCTCCTCGTTTCCGGTGACGCCGCAGTCCACGGTGACCATCAGGGTAGCCCCCTGGTCCCGGAGGGCGCGGATGGCGTCCCGGCTGAGACCGTAGCCGTCCTCGATGCGCCGGGGGATATACCGCAGGCACCGGACGCCGCAGCGCTTCAGGTAGTCTGTCAGCACCACCGTGGCGGTGATGCCGTCCACGTCGTAGTCGCCGAACACGGCGATGGTCTCCCGGTCCGCGATGGCCCGCTGGATCCGGGCCACCGCCTTGTCCATGTCCCGCATCAGCAGGGGCGACAGCGTCAGCTTCCGCTCCCGGTCCAGAAACACCGCCGCCTGTTCCGGCGTGGTGACGCCCCGGGACGCCAGCACGGTGCTCAGCAGATAGGGGTATCCGGCGGAGCGCAGCAGGTCCACGTCCTGCTGCTTCGGCTCGCCGATCTTCCATTTCTCATACTTCAAAGGAGTTTCCTCCTCTCTCGCTCCTGTCCGGACGGGGTACAGCGGCCTGCCGCCTCCATCCGCCCGGCAGAAAAAAACTCCACGATAACTTTTTAATTATAGCAAACTTCCCGGCAAAGGTAAAGAAATTTCTGCTTTTTCAGGGTACGGACGGTGCCGGGACGCCTGGTCGGGAACATCTTTCGCCCGGGTCCGGAAAAAGATTTAAAACTTTTGTAACAAATGGGGCTGTCTTCGTTAACAAACCTTCTGTATCTTAATACTTGCAAGAGGCAAAACTTCTTTTTCATCCAATCTTCCGCAGACAGGACCAGCCGGACCGGCTGGTCCTGTCTGTCTCTTTTTCCGTTGGAGTGGCGCCGGAGGCGGAGGCGTGGTATAATGATCGGGAAAACTCATCAGAATGCAGAGAAGGAGGCGGCGCGAATGGCAAAGGTGGCGCTGGTGACGGGGGCGGCCCGGGGGATCGGCCGGGCCGTGGCGGAGGCTCTGGCCCGGGAGGGCTGTGACGTCTGCATCAACTATATTCAGCATGAGGCAGAGGCCCGGTCCGCGGCGGAGACGCTGACGGCCATGGGCCGCCGGTGTCTGGTGGTTCAGGCGGACGTGGCGGACCCGGCGACCTGCGAGGCCATGGTCCGGGAGACGGAGGCGGCGCTGGGACCGGTGGACATTCTGGTGAACAACGCCGGCATCTCCTACGCCGGACTGTTTCAGGATATGACCGACGATGACTGGGACCGGTGTCTGGCGGTGAACCTCACCGGCGCCCGGAACATGGCCCGGGCGGTGCTGCCCCACATGCTCCACGAAAAGGCCGGGGCCATCGTCAACATCTCCTCCATCTGGGGACTGCGGGGCGCCTCCTGCGAGGTGGGCTACGCCTGTTCCAAGGCGGGCATCGTGGCTCTGACCCGGTCCCTGGCGCTGGAGCTGGCTCCCTCCCACATCCGGGTCAACGCTGTGGCCCCCGGCTGCATCGACACCGACATGGTGCGGGTGCTGGATCGGGACACCGTCGACAGTCTCATTGAGGAGACGCCCCTGGGCCGGCTGGGCCGTCCGGAGGACATCGCCCAGGCCGTGGTCTTTCTGGCGTCGGAGAAGGCGTCCTTCATCACCGGCCAGGTGCTGGCGGTGGACGGCGGCTTCGCCACGGTGTAAAGTCCCGTTCCTATCCCCCTTTTGGAAACAACAGCGCCCTCCGCGGACAGCCATTGTCCGCGGAGGGCGCTTCTTCTGTCGTTTATCCTTTTCCGGGCACCGGCTGGCCCCGCATCATCACGCGGCCGAAGCACACCAGCGACCGTCCGCTGCTCTCCGGCAGCACCACGTCGGCGTCCGCCCGCTGACGGTTCAGGGAGAGCAGATACACCATGCCCAGGGGGTCCTTGTAATACTGCTTGCACACCATGGCCCCGTCCACGCAGAAGATGCCCACATCTCCCGCCTTCATGGGGTCCCGGTTCACGTACACCACGGAGCCGTCGGCGATCAGCGGCGCCATGGAGTCGCCCTGGATGCGGACGGCGAATTCCGCCCCTGCCGGCACGTCCTCCCCGGCGGGGATGAGGTCGTAGTCCTCTCCCATCACCGGCGCGGCATAGCCCGCCGCCGCGGGGGAACAATACAGCGGGATGAGCCGTTCCTCCCGGTCCGGCCGGGCCTGCTCCATCTCGTCCCGGTAGGCACACAGCGCCTCTGCCAGGGAGTCCAGCGTGTCCCGTCCCACGGCGGGCAGGGAGCGATAGCGCTCCAGGAGCTTCCGCTCCCGTTGGGAGTAGACGGGCTGGACGCCGTGATAGCTGTCCCGGAACAGCATGTTCGGCTCCATCTTCAGCGCGTCGAACAGCCGCAGCAGAACCGTCTCCTTGGGGAAGCTAATGTTCTTTTCGTAGTTGCTCACCGCCGAGGGCGATACCTCCAGCTGCTCCGCCAGCTCCGCCCGAGAGATCCCCAACTCCTCCCGACGGGCCTGCAAACGCTCACCGAACCGCATCACAGACGCCTCCCTTCCTCTCACTGATGCCTTTATTCTATCGGATGTCACAGGACTTGTCAATTTGTTTTTACAAGAAACTTGTAAATTTATTCTTGACATCACAAGTTACTTGTGATATAACAGTCTTGTTCACAAGAAACTTGTAGAATTCTTGTGTTGTTACAGAGTTTCTGTCAATTCCTGCGGCAGGCCGCTTCTGTCAGTGGAAAATAAAAACGAAAGCGCTTGCTTTCGCAAGCGCTTTCGCGTGGTGGGGGAAGATGGATTCGAACCATCGAAGCCATAAGCAACAGATTTACAGTCTGCCCCATTTGACCGCTCTGGAATTCCCCCATATGAAATTATGGTGGAGCTGGTGGACGGATTCGAACCCCCGACCTGCTGATTACAAATCAGCTGCTCTACCAGCTGAGCTACACCAGCGGACCAGCAACAGTGATATATTAGCAGAAACCTGTCTTTTTGTCAACCACATTTTTTGCTTTTTTAGGAGGAATTTTTTTGACGTCATTCACACCCGAAATTCACACCCGGCGGGTCCTCTGTTCCCTCTGCGGGACGGAGATCGGTCCGGGCGAATGCTGCTGGGTCATCAACGGCGCCGTCATCTGCGGCCAGTGCCTGCCGGAATACGCCCGCCAGGATTACCGGCCCTGCCGGCGCATTGTGGGAGAGGAGGAACGTCTATGACTTTGCTGGAGCTTTCCACTACATATCTGGACAGCGCGGACCTGCTCCGGACCCGCATCCGGGAGCTGCGGCTGGCCCAGCGGGAGGCCGTGGACCCAGAGGTTGTCCGGCAGCTGCAAAGCCGCATCAGCGCCCTGGTGCCTCTGCTGAAAGAGATGCGGGAGCTGGCGGCCCTCACCGCCCATTACTACGACAGGGGGTATCACCGCAATGAAAAATACAGCCTCTAAGAAGCGGGTCATCGACTTCAACGCCGACCTCCAGGTCTGGATGCGGGAGAACGCGGAGGACAACTCGGAACAGCTGTCCCGGCTGAAGCGGAATCTCCGTCAGGCCCGGGAGCTGGAGCTGACGCCCCGGCAGCGGCAGGTGCTGGCCATGCACTTTGACCAGGACCTGTCCGTGACGCAGATCGCCCGGGAGCTGCACGTCAATCCCTCCACCATCACCCGGACCCTCCAGCGGGCCAAGGGACGGCTCCGCCGCTGTCTGCGCTACGGCTTCTGAATTTGTCGTGAGACAGGTGTGAAAATGCCTCTTGCGGTCCCGCCGGTTTCTCCGTATAATCAGGGAAGAAACATCGGAAACTGAGACCGATCACGAGGAGGGCCTGCCATATGTTTTATACGACCCTGCACCACCGCTGGCTGCGGCTGGCCGCCGCCGTACTGGGCGAACTGCTCTGCGCCGCGGCTCTGAATCTGTTCATCGTGCCTCTGGGGCTGTACACCGGCGGCCTGCTGGGCCTGTGCCAGGTCATCCGGACGCTGCTGCAGGACCAGCTGGGCATTCTGTTTGGCACCTATGACATTGCCGGTATCCTCTACTATCTTCTGAACGTGCCCATCCTGCTGTTCGCCTACAAGACGCTGGGCCGGGGGCTGGTCATCCGGACGCTGATCTGCACCACGGCCTACTCCCTGTTTTACAGCATCGTCCCCACCCCCGCGGTACCCCTTCTGGACGATACCCTCACCGCCTGTCTGCTGGGCGGCATCCTCACCGGCATCGGCAGCGGCATCGTGCTGACCTGCGGATGCAGCGGCGGCGGACTGGACATTGTGGGCCTGTGCCTCAGCAAACGGGGCAGCCAGTTCACAGTGGGAAAATTCAGTCTGAGCTTCAACGCCGTGCTGTACACCGCCTGTGCCCTGCTGTTCAGCCCCACCGTGGCCATTTACTCCGTCATCTACAACTACTTTACGGCCATCGTGCTGGACCGGACCCATCAGCAGAACGTCAGCGTCCAGGCCATGATCTTCACCAAGGAGGACGAATCCGCCCTGGGACGGTTCGTCATGGATAAGCTGGGCCGGGGCGTCACCTGGTGGAACGGCACCGGCGCCTATACAGGCCAGCCCGTCCATGTGCTGTTCGTCTGCCTGTCCAAGTATGAGATCGAAGAACTGCGCCATGCTGTCCACGCCATCGATCCCCATGCGTTCCTGGTGGTCCAGGAGGGCGTCCAGGTGGACGGAAACTTCCACCGGAAGCTGGACAATTGATCTGCCGATTGAAAAAGGCCGGAGGCCCAATGGGTCTCTGGCCTTGCCATATCTCCGTCTGAACAAAAAAACAGGACATCCAAACCGGATGTCCTGTTATACTATGGAGCGGGCAACGAGGCTCGACTCGCTACCGGCATCCCACGAATCGCCGGAGGCGATTCGCAGGAGCCCTGCCGGACCTCTTATTTTGATGCGCTTCGCGCATGGGTGGAGGTAGCGAGTTCTCTCCGTCTGAACAAGAAAACAGGACATCCAAACCGGATGTCCTGTTATACTATGGAGCGGGCAACGAGGCTCGAACTCGCTACCTCCACCTTGGCAAGGTGGCGCTCTACCAGATGAGCTATGCCCGCAGAACAGGATTGATTTTAACAGACGTTTCGCTGTTTGTCAATCCTTTTCCGCAAATTTCTCATCCAATTTTTTCGCTCTCTGTTCCGTCGGGCCCGGCGCTCTCTTCGGTGCTTCCTTCAGCGGTCTCTTCCGTGCTCTGCCCCGCTTCCTCTCCGGCGTCTTCCGGTTCCGGCTCCGGCACCTGCTCCTGCGTGCCGTCCATAATGAATTCCAGCAGGCCCGCCTTTCCCTCGGCGGGATAGTACGCCACCGTCCAGGGCGGCGTCTCCGTCAGGTCCCACTTCTCCCGGATCTCTTCCACGGTCTGCTCCACACGGGACGCGCTGTCCTCGTTCCAGTAGCCGATCCGCACCGCCAGTTCCGTCTTCTCCGCCATCAGGGCGGCGTTCAGCAGGTCCGGCAGGGCCGCCGTACTGGTGGCGTTCACCACCGCTTGGATCTGTTCCAGGCTCCGGCGGTAGCCCACCCGGACGCTGACCTCGTAGAAGCTCCGCTGGCGCTGGGTCTCAGAGGTGATATACTCCACGGCGTAGGCCCCCATGGGCGTCTCCAGCTGGACCTCGGAGGCCGCCCGCTCCAAATCGTCCGCCACCACGGTGTCGTCCTCATAGCCATAAAGCCGCAGGATGGCGTTCTCCGTGTGCTGGCCCACCAGCAGCAGCAGATCGTTGACGATGTCCTGATAGGACTCCGCCCGCATGGTATCCGCCGTGCCGCTCTCCCAATACTTACTGGAGTGCTCCTCCACCACGGTGTACTCCCGGTCCAGAAGGGAGGCGCAGCCTGTGAGCATGCAGGCACACGCCAGCGCCGCCAATATCCGGATCGCTCTCATACTGCGTCCTCCTCTCATCCATTTTGGACCGTCAGGCCGGTTGGGCATCAGTCCCGCTTTAATATCCCAGTTCCTCGTCCACCAGGACGACTTCGGCCTCCACGCCCATCATGGGCCCCCACAGGACCACCAGTCCCCGGCAGATGCGTCCCGGGCTCTTGCAGTCGTAGCAGCGGTCGCCCTTGACGGCGCAGGGCGTCTTGCACCCCAGGCGCTGGGCGTTCTTCGGGGAGGCGATGTTCCGCGCCCGCCACAGGGCCTCGTCATAGGTGGGGGCCAGTTTGTTGCGGCCGATGACGAAATACACCTTCTCATGGCCGTACAGCGTGGAGGCCACCCGGTTTCCCCCGCCGTCGATGTTGATGATCTCGCCGGTCTCCGCCAGACCGTTGGCGGAGGTGATGTACACCTGGGTGGTCATGGCCTGCTTCCGCTCCTCCGGACCGTTGACCCAGTGCCAGTGGACCTGATTGTGGGCGGCCAGCCGGTCATACAGCCCCATGTCCTGAAGCGTGACGGATCCGCCGAAGCCCACGGTGGTGCCGTCGATGGCTCCGTCCAGATAGGCGGCGGCCTCCTCCTTCGTGGCAAAGCTGCGGACGGTGAAGCCCCGCTGCTCCAGATTCTTTTTGACTTCCGTGAAATCTGCCATGATGTCCTCCCCGCGCTGCCGCGCTGCAATCAATATAGTAATGTATGGGTTCCGCCGCGGTCACGCCGCGTCAGATCTCATCCTTCTGATATTCTCCGAAGCCCTCGCCCAGCACGTCCCGGGCGTCCACCACGATGAGGAAGGCCCGGGGGTCCGTCTCATGTACCAGCTGCTTGATCTGCACGATCTCCTTCTGCTTGAAGGCCACCATCAGGATGTGCTTCTCCGCACCGGAGAAGGCGCCCTCGCCCCGCAGAAAGGTGACGCCCCGCTCCATGGCCAGGATGGCGTCGGAGACCTGCTTCCAGCGGTCCGTGACGATGTAGGCCACCTTGGAGGTGTCCATGCCGTAGAGCACGGTGTCCATCACCTTTGCCTGAACGAACAGGGAGATCAGGCCGTACAGGGCTGCCTCCACCCGGCCGAACACCAGCGCCGCCAGGGACAGGATGACGAAGTCCGGGATCAGCACCAGGTTGCCGATGGGCAGCCAGGGGAACTTCAGCTTCAGCAGCCGGGCCACCACGTCGGTGCCGCCGGTGGTGGCGCCCTGGGAGAACACGATGCCCAGGCCCAACCCCATCAGGGCTCCGCCGCAGAGGCCCGCCAGCATGGGGTCCATGGACGTGAAGGTGTGGACGGCGGCGATGGCGTCGATGGCCGCGGAGCTCAGCAGCATGGCAAACAGGGACGACGTCAGCAGATGCCAGCCGATAAACTTCCAGCCCAGCAGGAACAGGGGCACGTTCATCACGATGGTCATAATGCCCACGGACAATGCCGGGACCACGGCGTTGATGACCTGCGCCAGACCGGTGATGCCACCCAGAGCCACCTGATTGGGCGCGAAGAACCAATCGAAGGCCACGGCGTAGATGATGGAACCGATAGTAATGATCAGATATTGCTTCAGAACTTTTTTCATGGGTCAGCCTCTTTTTCAGATACAGTGATATTGCGCCGGACAGGGCGCTCAGTGCGTCCCCTCCAGGCCCTCGATGCCCAGCTGCTGCTCCTCGGAGTCCTCCTCCCGGACCAGCGCGCCGGCAGCGGGCAGGGCGCGGACGCGGTAGCGGGTGAGGTGGGTAATGGGTGTCTCCTCCACCGGCCGCACACGCTCCAGTTTATAGTGTTTTTTCAAAGTCATGACCGCCACGCCCTGGGTGGACCGGGTGGTCTTGGGGGCCAGCAGAGCGGTGTGGAAGATCAGGCACCGGGGCTCCGTGGAGTACACCGCCAGCTCCCGGTCCTCCGTCAGGGGCAGGATGCAGGCCAGCGGCGACTTGTCGGAATAGGCACCGGTGAGCTTTCGGCGGTTGGACGTGGTCTGATAGGCAGACAGGGCCACCCGGGCCGCCTTGCCGTTCTCGAAGAAGAACAGCAGCCCGCCGGAGTAGTCTCCGGGCAGCACGGCGGTGAGGACGCTCTCCCCCTCGTCCATGCCCAGCTTCGCCGGGAGATAGTCCCCCAGGACGCTGGCCTTGGCGTCGTCGAAGTCGCTGACCCGGTTCTTGTACACCTGGCAGCGGTCGGTGAAGAACATGATCTCCGCGTTGTTGGTCGTCTCGAAGGACTGGCTGGGGCCGTCGCCCTCCTTGTACTTCTGCTCGCTGCTCATCCGCAGGGACTGGGGCGTGATCTTCTTGAAGTATCCCTGCCGGGACAGGAACACCGTGACGGGATAGTCCGCCGGGGCCTCGTCCTCCACCGCCTCCGGCAACTCGTGTCCGTAGACGATGGCGGTGCGCCGGGGCTGGGCGTACTTGTTCTTCACCGCCGTCAGCTCGTCGATGATGATCTTCCGGATGCGCTTGGGGCTGTTGACGGTGTCCTCCAGGTCCTCGATCTCGTCCCGCAGGGCGTCGGTCTCCGCCACCCGCTTCAGGATATACTCCTTGTTGATGTTCCGCAGCTTGATCTCCGCCACGTACTCCGCCTGGATCTGGTCGATGCCGAAGCCGATCATCAGGTTGGGGATGACCTCGCTGTCGTTTTCCGTCTCCCGGATGATCTTGATGGCTTTGTCAATGTCCAGCAGGATACGCTTCAGGCCCTTCAGCAGGTGCAGCTTGTCCTTTTTCTTGTTCAGGACGAAGTACACCCGCCGCCGGACGGACTCTGTGCGCCAGGCGGTCCACTCGCTGAGGACCTCCCGGACGCCCATGACCCGGGGCATGCCGGCGATGAGGATGTTGAAGTTGCAGGAGTAGGTGTCCTCCAGGGTGGTGGCCCGGAACAGCTTGGCCATCAGCTTGTCGGGATCCACGCCCCGCTTCAGGTCGATGGTCAGCTTCAGGCCGGAGAGGTCTGTCTCGTCCCGCATGTCGGCGATCTCTTTGGCCTTGCCCGCCTTGATCAGCTCCGCCACCTTGTCCAGAATGGCCTCGATGGTGGTGGAGTAGGGGATCTCGTAGATCTCAATGAGGTTCTGGTCCTTGACATAGCGGTATCTGGCCCGGACCTTCACGCCGCCCCGGCCGGTGTTGTACACCTCCCGCAGGGCCGCCGGATCGCAGATCAGCTCGCCGCCGGTGGGGAAGTCCGGCGCCAGCAGCGTCTCCGTCAGGTCGCAGTCCGGATTTTTCAGATACGCGATGGTGGTGTCGCAGACCTCCCCCAGATTGAAGCCGCAAATCTGGGACGCCATGCCCACAGCGATGCCGCTGTTGGCGGACACCAGCACATTGGGGAAGGTGGTGGGCAGCAGCGCCGGCTCCTTCATGGTGTTGTCGTAGTTGTCCACGAAGTCCACGGTGTCGCTGTCGATATCCCGGAACAGCTCCGCGCAGATGGAGGCCAGCTTGGCCTCCGTGTACCGGGCGGCGGCCCAGGCCATGTCCCGGGAGTAGACCTTGCCGAAGTTGCCCTTGGAGTCCACGAAGGGGTGCAGCAGGGCGCCGTAGCCCCTGGACAGACGGACCATGGTGTCGTAGATGGCGGCGTCGCCGTGGGGGTTCAGCTTCATGGTCTGTCCCACGATGTTGGCGGACTTGGTCCGCGCCCCCGTCAGCAGGCCCATCTTGTACATGGTGTACAGCAGCTTGCGGTGGGAGGGCTTGAAGCCGTCGATCTCCGGGATGGCCCGGGAGACGATGACGCTCATGGCGTAGGGCATATAGTTGGTCTCCAGCGTGTGGGTGATGGGCTGTTCCACCACCTCCGCGTGAAGTCCCATGACGTTGGGATTGTCGATATGATGGGTCTTTTCCTCAGGCTGTTTCTTCTTAGGCATTTCGATCCGTTCCCTTTCGGTAGATGTACCAGCAGCCCCCGCCCAGGAACACGGCGCCGCCGATGATGTTTCCGATGGTCACCGGCAGGAGATTCCCCAGCAGGGCGTCCGCCGCGGACAGCTCCGCCCCGGCCAGGACGCCCGCCGTCAGATAGTACATATTGGCCACGCTGTGTTCAAAGCCCGCCATGACAAAGGCGGCAACGGGGAAAAAGAGGGCGATGACCTTGCCCCCGGCGTCGGTGGACGCGGCGGCCATCCAGACGCCGAGACACACCAGCAGGTTGCACAGGATGCCCCGCAGCACCGCCTGCTCCGGCGGCAGGACCTTGCCCATGGCCGCGGAGATCAGGAAGTCCTCTCTCCCGGCGAACACCCCGCCCCACACCGCCATGGCGGCCACTGCCGCCGCGCCGGTGAAATTGCCCATGTACACCGCGCACCAGTTCCGCAGCATGGCCCCCGGCGTGATGCGCCGGTCCAGCAGGGAGATGGCCATGAGACAGTTGCCGGTGAACAGCTCCGTCCCGGTGAGCACCACCATGGCCAGCCCCGCCGGGAACACGCATCCGGCGATGAGCCGCCGCAAAGAGAGGTTCGTCACCTCCATGGACGCCCAGGTGGACGCCACTCCGGCCAGGGCGATGAACGCTCCGGCCAGGATGGCCGATACCAGCATCTTTCCGAAAGGCAGCGCCGCCTTCCGCTGACCTACGCCCACGAAGCTCTCGCACACCTCCGCCGGCGCCAAAAATCGTTTTTCCATATTCTTCTCCATTCGTTGAGGGACCCCTGTTCACTGGGGCCGCTTCTTTGCCGCCAGCGCCGGCAGGACGCCCAGCAGGCCGATGACCGGCAGGCCCAGCATCTGCGTCATGAGCACAAAATCCCGGTCAAAGCTCACGAAGTGCCCCAGCAGCACACCCACGGGCCAGACAGCAGCGTTCACCAGAAACAGCACGCCCTGTATCCGAGCCCATTTCTTCTGCGTCTTTAGGGACACGCCCCGCCTCCGCCACGCCGCCGCGCCGGTCTTTGCCGCAAGGCAGCCCGCGCCCAACAGGAGGGACAGTCCGGTGATCCAGGCGTACAGCGCCGTCAGAGTGGGAAAATCGTCCCAGAAAGCATTCAAAAGCGAGATGGCCAAGATGGCTTCCGCCCATAGATACGCCAGTTTCCCCTGCAGCCCCTCCAATTTCTGATTTAAAGAACCCGTGTCCTCTGCCCCCTATCCTACGAAATATCCGCCATCTCCAGATACTTGTACCCGTTCTCCGCAATGTGGCTCGCCGGTTTTGCTCCGCAAAACGTCAAGCGGCTGATTTCGTCACGCGCTGTCGCGCGGCTCCCTCGCCTTCGCTCGGTCGCGGGACCATATCGCACCGGCCAGTCCTTTGGTTTGGCCGTTACGAGATATCGGCCATCTCCAGATACTTATACCCGTTCTCCGCAATGTGGTCCTTCCGCCCCTGGAGGTTGTCCCCCAGCAGGAGGTCAAATACCGCTGCGGTGCGCTCCACGTCGTCGGGCTGTACCTTGATGAGCCGCCGGGTGGCGGGGTTCATGGTGGTGAGCCACATCATGTCCGGATCGTTCTCGCCCAGGCCCTTGGACCGGTCCACCTTGACCTTCTTCCCCTCCAGTTCCTTCAGGATGTCCGCCTTCTCCTTGTCGGAATAGGCGAACCAGGTTTTCTCCCCGCAGTTGATCTCGAACAGGGGCGTCTCCGCGATATACACGTAGCCCTCCCGGATGAGGGTGGGGCACAGCCGGTAGATCATGGTGAGGATCAGCGTCCGGATCTGGAAGCCGTCCACGTCGCCATCGGTGCAGATGACCACCTTGTTCCACCGGAGGTTGTTGATGTCAAAGGAGGCCAGGTCCTTGACGTGCTTGTCCTTCACCTCCACGCCGCAGCCCAGCACCTTCATCAGGTCGATGATGATGTCGCTCTTGAAGATCCGGGCGTAGTCGGCCTTCAGGCAGTTCAGGATCTTGCCCCGGACGGGCATGATGCCCTGATACTCCGCGTCCCGGCTCAGCTTGACACTGCCCAGAGCGGAGTCGCCCTCCACGATATAGATCTCCCGCTTCTCCACGTCCCGGGACCGGCAGTCCACAAACTTCTGGACCCGGTTGGCGATGTCGATGGTGCCGGACAGCTTCTTCTTGATGTTCAGCCGGGCCACCTCGGCCTTCTCTCTGGCCCGCTTGTTGATGAGCACCTGCTCGCCGATCTTCTCCGCGTCGAAGGGGTTCTCGATGAAGTAGACCTCCAGGTTGGAGCGGAGGAAGTCTGTCATGGCCTCCTGGACGAATTTGTTGGTGATGGCCTTTTTCGTCTGGTTCTCATAGGAGGTCTGGGTGGAGAAGTTGTTGCTCACCAGCACCAGACAGTCCTCCACGTCCGCCCAGGTGATCTTGCTCTCGCTCTTCTGGTACTTGCCGTTCTGTCGGAGATAGCCGTCGATGGCGGAGACGAAGGCGGACTTGGCCGCCTTCTCCGGGGAGCCGCCGTGCTCCAGCCAGGAGGAGTTGTGATAGTGCTCGATGACGTTGACCTTGTTGGAGAAGCAGCAGGCGGCGGACAGCTTCACCTTGTACTCGTCCTTGTCCGCCCGGTCCCGGCCCTTCCGCTCGCTCTGCCAGAACACCGGTGCCGTCAGGGCGTCCTCCCCTGCCAGCTCCGTCACGTAGTCCGCGATGCCGTTCTCATAGAGGAACTCCGTCTCCGTGAATTTCCCCGGCTCCTCCTCGTTCCGGAACCGGAAGGTGACGCCGGCGTTCACCACTGCCTGACGCTTCATCACGTCGGCGTAGTACTCCGCCGGGACGTCGATGTCCGTGAACACGTCCAGATCCGGCAGCCAGCGGGTGCGGGTGCCGGTCTTTCTCAGCTGATTTCTGGGCAGGGGCTTCTTCTGCAGCTCCCCCACGATCTCGCCCCGCTCGAAGTGGAGGCTGTACTCCAGGCCGTCCCGCCAGACGGTGACGTCCATGTACCGTGAGGCGTACTGAGTGGCGCAGGCGCCCAGACCGTTGAGGCCCAGGGAGTACTCATAGTTGTCGCCGCCGGTGTTGTCGTACTTGCCGCCGGCGTACAGCTCGCAGTACACCAGCTCCCAGTTCCAGCGCTGCTCCTTCTCGTTCCAGTCCACCGGGCAGCCCCGGCCCATGTCCTCCACCTCCACGGAGCGGTCGGCGTACCGGGTAACGGTGATGAGCCGTCCATGGCCTTCCCGGGCCTCGTCGATGGAGTTGGATAAGATCTCAAAGACCGCATGCTCGCAGCCGTCCAGGCCGTCGGAGCCGAAAATAACGCCGGGCCGTTTCCGGACCCGGTCCGCCCCCTTCAGCGTGGAGATGCTGTCGTTTCCGTAGTCCTTTTTTCTGCCTGCCATCCGTTGTCCTCCGTTTGCTTCAGTCACAGGGCATACACGCCCATTTTTTACTACTGGGCATTGTATCATACCTTTTCCGCCGGTTCAATATCCGTTCTCCCCGAAATTTCGCCCTTTTCGGCCCCCAAAGGGCCTCTGTTGCACAAATCCCTCCGGATCTGTGCCTGTTTTCGAAAAATGTTGTTGCGCAATGTTTTTCATAATTCTTCGGTTACCTTGACAAACCATTCCCAACACAGGGTTTTGCACATTTTCCACAGAGTTTTCCACACCGTTATGTCAACTTTAAAATTCCTGAAAAAGTTCCGTGCGCTCCATGATACGCTGCCGCTTTCCGCGGCATGATAAAATCCGCCAGGACCGGCCCCGCAACAAATTGTTGCTTGACAGTCCCAGCGGCGTTCTTTTACCATGGGAGCGAGGTGATGACAAATGACCATCGGAGACAACCTGCGCGCCCTGCGCGCAGACAGCGGGATGACACAGGAACAGGTGGCGGAGCAGCTGGGCGTGACCCGTCAGACGCTGTCCAGCTACGAGTCCGGACGGACGCGGCCGGATATCGACATGCTGGTGCGTCTCTGTCAGGTCTACGACACCGATCTGGACGGCATCGTTTACGGGCAGGCCCGGGTGCTGAAGGACCTGCGCCGGGTCAGGCGGACGGCCGTCGCCCTGCTGGCCCTGCTGGTGGGGCTGACGCTGCTCAGCTCCGGGCTGCTGTGGTCCGCCAACCGGTTCTTTCCTGTCAGCCAGGGGCTGCTGACCCAGGACGGGATGGCCGTGTTTCAGCAGCACAGGCGTCTGACAGAGGCGTGGGAGGCGGCGGACGGGATCATCCTGGCGGTGTCTCCGGCGGGCTTTCTGGTGCTGCTGGTGTTGACGGCTGCCGGACGGTGCCGCATTCCCGTGCGGCAAAAGCTCCTCTATATGGCGGCGCTGGCGGCGGGCCTTCTGCTGGCCGCCCTGCCCTTCGCCGTCACGGACCCCGTATTTCCGGAGATCAACTATCTGCTGACGCCTCTGCACGTTATTGCGCGGATGCTGCTGTTCTTCGCCGTATCGCTGGTGATGGAGCTTGTGCGGAGGCGGACCGCCGTGCCGGAGAAGCGTTAGGACGCGGCCCGTGTCTGCCCATGGAAAAGGTCCCCATGCCAATGGCATGGGGACCTTTTCCGCGCCGTGTCCGGCCCTTATGCCAGGCCGAACAGCATCAGGATCACGCCGTAGATGACGCTGGCCAGGGTGCCGAAGACGATGACCGGCCCGGCGATGACGAACATCTTGGCCGCCATGCCGGTGACGAAGCCCTCGCTCTTGAAGTCGATGGCCGGGGACACCACAGCGTTGGCGAAGCCGGTGATGGGCACCAGTGTTCCGGCGCCGCCGAACCGGGCCAGCTTGTTATAGAGGTTCAGCCCCGTCAGCAGCGCCGACAGAAACACCATGGTGCAGGCGGTGGCGCTGCTGGCGTCCTCCTTGTTCAGTCCCAGTCCGGCCCAGCCGTTCTGCACCAGCTGGCCCACCACGCAGATCAGCCCGCCGATGAGAAAGGCCATGGCCATGTCCTTCCACAGCGGCGAGTCGGGGGACATCTTCTTCACATATTCCTGGTATTCCTTGGGCGTCATTTCCATGGGTCTTTGCTCCTTTTCCCATTGATTTTCCCTAGCTTTTCCGGCTCCCGGAAAAAATATGCGGGGTTGCAAAGCGCCGGAAAACGGGATAGAATAGAGGGCACCTTGAAAACACCGGAGCTGCTTATGAAACCTGAGAAAAAACCGCTGGGCATCTATGTCCACGTGCCCTTCTGCAAGTCCAAATGCGTCTACTGCGACTTCTACTCCCTGCCCCACGCGGAGGAGCGGATGGACGCCTACGTGAAGGCCGTCACCGCCCATCTGCTGGAGACGGCCCCCCGGGCGGAGCGCCACCGGGTGGACACCATCTACTTCGGCGGCGGCACCCCCTCCTATCTGGGGGCCAAACGCCTGCGGGAGATTTTGTCCGTCATCCTGAAGAAGTACGATGTAGACAAACACGCCGAGATCACCCTGGAGGCCAATCCCGACTCCGCCCAGGACTGGCGGGAGCTGCGGACGCTGCGGAAGGCGGGCTTCAACCGCGTCTCTCTGGGGATGCAGTCCGCCGACGACGGCGAGCTGGCGGAGATCGGCCGGGTCCACACCGCGGCGCAGGTCCGCACCGCCGTGGACGCCGTTCGGAAGTCGAAGATCGACAACCTCTCCCTGGACCTGATCTACGGCCTGCCCCATCAGACCATGGAGCGGTGGCAGGCCAATCTGGAGGCTGCCGTGGCCCTGGCTCCCCAGCATCTGTCCTGCTATGGACTGAAGGTGGAGGAGGGGACGCCCCTCCATGCCCGGCGGGACAGCGCCGGCCTTCCCGGCGACGATGCCCAGGCCGACATGTACCTCTCCACCGTGGAGACGCTGCGGCACTACGGCTTCTTCCAGTACGAGATCTCCAACTTCGCCCGGCCCGGCTTCGAGTCCCGGCACAACCTGAAATACTGGACCCTCCAGGAGTACGCCGGGTTCGGCCCCGGCGCCCACTCCGATTTCGGCGGCGTCCGCTACGCCTACGAGCGGGACCTGGACACCTATATCAGGGGCGTTCTGGAGGGCACGCCCATGCTGTCGGAGAACGAGCGCATCCCGCCGCTGGACCGGGACACGGAGTATCTGATGCTGGGCCTCCGCACCGTCCGGGGCATCGCGCCCAAAACCTTTGAGAACCACTATCGCCGCCGGTTCGACTGCCTGCTGCCCTTCCTGGAGGAGTGCCGGAAGGCGGGCTACGCCGTCCGGGAGGAGGACGGCAGCTGGCATCTGACGCCAGGCGGCTTCCTGGTGTCCAACCAGATCATCGGCGGCGTGCTGGACGCCTTGGCGGCGGACAAGCAGCGCCGCACCGACGCCCGCGCCCGGGGCGACTTCCGGGTGGTATGATTTCCTATTTATAATGACAGAGCGCGGAGACCGGTTTCCGGTCTCCGCGCTCCGCTGTTTGATCGCTTATTCCTCGTAGATGGCCGCCACCGGGCAGCTGGCCAGAGCCTCTCTGGCCTCGTCCTCCTGGTCCGGTCCGGGTTGCTCCACCACCGTGGCCACGCCCGCGTCCGTCAGTTCAAAGACGTCCTGGGCCAGTCCGGTACACAGGCCGCAGCCGATGCAGGTATCCGGGTCCACCTTGAATGCCATGCCGATCCTTCCTTTCCGATCCGGTTCTTTGTCCTATTGTTCCCGCCGGATCGGATTTCAAACCAGGCCGCTCAAAATTTCCCCCTCCGTGGACAGCGTCACCACCTGCCAGGGCAGCAGTCTGCCGCAGTTCTGAAGGGCGGTCCGCACCGCCTGCTCGATGCCGCCGCAACAGGGGACCTCCATCCGGGTGACGGTGACGCTGCGGATGTCATTGTTCTTCAGAATGGCCGTCAGCTTCTCGCTGTAGTCCACGCCGTCCAGCTTGGGACAGCCGATGAGCGTCACCCGCCCCCGGATGAATTTCTCATGGAAATTGCCGTAAGCGTAGGCGGAGCAGTCCGCCGCCACCAGCAGATGGGCGCCCTGGAAGTACGGGGCGTTCACCGGCGCCAGCTTGATCTGCACCGGCCACTGGCACAGGCGGCTGGGCATCTCTCCGGCGGGTGCCTCCTGCTGCGGGGCCTGATGCCGGATGGCCTGGGCTCGGCTGCCGGGACAGGTAAAGGCGGACGCCTGTTCACCCCGGGCCGCCTTGGCCGCCTGCACGGCGGCCTCGTCATAGGCCGCCGCCTCCCGCTCCGTGAAAGTGATGGCGTTGACAGGACAGGCGGGCAGGCAGTCCCCCAGGCCGTCGCAGTAGTCGTCCCGCAGCAGTTGGGCCTTGCCGTCCACCATGCCGATGGCCCCCTCATGGCACGCCGCGGCGCAGGCGCCGCAGCCGTTGCACTTCTCCTGATCGATGTGGATGATGCGTCTGATCATATTCGTATTCCTCCGGTTTCGTTTGATTTCGTGTGTCCAGTATCGTATACTGGGGACAAAAAGTCTGTTGTTTTTCCAACAAAGCCAGGAGGTGCGCCATGGAAATTTCTGAGACTGCCCTGCTGACGGGCTGTCCCCTGTTCGCCGGTGTTCCGGCGGAAGACCTGCCGGAGCTGCTGTCCGCCCTGGACGCCCGGCGTCAGGACTTCCGGCGGGGAAGCTGGCTGCTGCGCCAGGGGGACACCCCGGTCCGTCTGGGGATTCTGCTGTCCGGGCGGGCCCATATCCTGCGGGAGGACTTCTGGGGAAACCGGGACATCATCGCCCCGCTGTCCCCCGGGGAGCTGTTCGGGGAGGCCTACGCCTGTGCCGGCGTTCCCGCCGGCGCGGGCGTTCAGGCGGAGGAGGACGGCGCCGTGCTGTTCCTGGAGGTCTCCCGGCTGTCCGGCGTCCCCGGCGGCGCGGATCTGCTGGAAAACCTGCTGTCCGCCACCGCCCGGAAGAATCTGCTGCTGAACGAAAAGCTGTCCCACGTCACCCGCCGCACCACCCGGGACAAGCTGCTGTCCTACCTGTCCCGGGAGGCGGCACGGCAGGGCAGTACCTTCACCATCCCCTTTGACCGCCAGCAGCTGGCGGACTATCTGGCGGTGGACCGCAGCGCCATGTCCGCGGAGCTGGGGAAGCTCCGGCGGGAGGGGCTGCTGGATTTCCGGAAGAACCGTTTCACCCTCCTGCGCCGTCCGGAGGAGCATCGGTAACGGGACGGAGGGCGGCTTTTTGTTAACATTTTGTTATTTACTTGCCTGGGCGAGTGTGCTATCCTTAGCAGAGTTATGTATACCGCACACGATCCCGTATTGGAGGCAGTCATGAACAAATTTCTTTGCAAAGCAACGTCCCTGTTCCTATCCGCCGCGCTGACGGCGTCGCTTCTGGCGGTGCCCGCCGCGGCGTCCCAGGCGCTGGGGGAGGATCTGTCCCGGGAGGACACCCTGGTCCATGAGTCCACCACCCTGTCCACCAATGTGTTCTGGAGCACCACTTACTCCGACCTGCGGCAGGAGAACCTCATCACCTATTCCCCCAACAGCTCCGTCACCCCCGTGATCACCTACGGCTCCGCCCTCACCAGCCGCACCACGGTGGACAGCATGGCCAAGGAGCTGGAGGCCCAGGGCTACCGGGTGGTGGCCGGCATCAACGGCGACTTCTACGACACCGGCAACGGCGCCCCCGTGGGTCTGGTGATGACCGACGGTCAGGTCCGCTCCTCCGACGGCGGCTGCTACGCCATCGGCTTCCGGGAGGACGGCAGCGCCGTTTTGGGAAAGCCCGGTCTCAGCGTCAAGGCGGATCTGGGCTACCAGACCTATGACTCCGTGGGCTACGGCACCGAAGTGGTGGTAAACATCGCCGGCATCAACAAGGTCCGCTCCTCCACCAGCGGCGTCTTCCTCTTTACATACGACTTCAACGACCGCCACACCACCGGCAACGCCATGCCCGGCGTGGACGTGCTCTGCACCATTGAGGACGGCTCCCTGTCCATCGGCGGCACCCTGACGCTGCGGGTGGACGAGGTCATCCAGGCCACCGGCGCCACCGCCATGAATCCGGATCAGGTGGTCATCTCCGTCAACAATCAGGTGGGCAGCTACTTTGTGGGCCTGCTCTCCGACGTGCCCGTGGGTGGCACCATCACCGTGTCCCTCACCGCCGCCGATGAATCGTGGAACGACGTGGAGTGCGCCATCGGCGCCCTGTACTCCCTGCTGGAGAACGGCTCCGTGGTCTCCGGCCTGCCCACCGGCGCCCATCCCCGCACCGCCGTGGGCCAGAAGGCCGACGGCACCCTGGTGTTCTACACCATCGACGGGCGGCAGTCCGGCCTGTCCATCGGCGCCACGCTGAACCAGGTGGCGGCCCGTCTGGCGGAGCTGGGCTGCGTCACCGCCCTGTGCCTGGATGGCGGCGGCTCCACCACCCTCACCGTCACCAAGCCGGACAGCACCCGGTCCGCCGTGGTCAACAGTCCCTCCGACGGCGGCCTGCGGGCGGTGTCCAACCACCTGTTCCTGGTGGCGGACAACGATCCCACCGGAAAGCTGGACCACTTCTATGTGTCCCCTGACAGCCGCTATGTGCTGGCGGGCAGCAAGGTGACGGTGTCCGTCTCCCCGGTGGACACCAACTACATTCCCATGGCTCACACCTACAAGCTGACCACTGACGGCGGATCGCTGAAGGACAACGTCCTCACCACCCCGGCCTCCGGCGGCGAGATCACCGTCACTGCCTCCAGCGGCAGCAAGAGCGGCTCCTCCGTGGTCCACGCCATCGCCACACCGGACTCCATCTCCGTGAAAAACGGCTCCACAGCCCTCAGCTCCCTGATCATGACCCCCGGCAGCAGCCAGAAGCTGACGGTCGGCGCCGTCTATAACCACCTGACTCTCCAGGCGGACCCGGAGGCCTTCACCTGGACGCTGGACGGCAATATCGGCACGGTGGACGCCGCCGGCACCATCACCGCCTCCGCCCCCGGCTCCGGCACCCTGACGGTGTCCGCCGGCGGAAAGAGTGTCTCCATCCCCGTCACCGTCACCAGGATCGCGCTGAACACGGTGGAGGACTTTGAGAGCGGCGTCCCTGCCCTGACCTCCTACAGCTACGGCGCGTCCCTCACCGCCAACACCGCCCCCGCCTATGTGCAGATGGGCCGCCGGTCCGGAAAGCTGGACTATACCCTGGACGACACAGGCATGGCCTCCGCCGTCTTTGAGAAGCCCTGCTCCGTCGGCGCCGCCTATACCCAGCTGAACCTGTGGGTGTACGGCGACGGCTCCGGCGCCACGCTGTCCCTGCTGACATCCGACGGCACCACTGTCTCCGCCGCGGACGCGGCGGTCCTGGGCTTCACCGGCTGGCGCATGGTCTCCGTGGCCCTGCCCGCCGGCACCGCCGCCGTCACCGGCTTCCAGATCACCGGCGCGCCGGAGCTGGAGCTGGATGCGTTCGGCGACCAGATCCTCACCTATCCCGTGTCCTCCGGCACCCTGTATCTGGACCAGCTGACGGCCTCCTACAGCGGCATGGTGGACCAGGAGGTCCCCGTCATCTCCGCCGCGCTGGACAGCGAGACTGGCATCGTCACCGCCATGGTATCCGATGCCGTGGACGGCGTTCTGCCCCGGTCCGCCGTCACAGTCCGGCAGAACGGCCAGGACGTCAGCTTCCGCTACGACGCCGCCTCCGGCCAGGTGACGGTGTCCCTGCCCGATCTCACCAGCGACCATGAGGCCATCCGCCTCACCATCACCGCCAAGGACGCCTCCGGCAACATCGGCCGGGCCTCCGTGGACGTGGGTCCCAGCGGCGTGGGCCACAAATTCACCGATATCGAGGGCTACTGGGCCGCAGACTACGTGGATTTCCTGTACAACGCCGGCATCACCACCGGCTACCAAGACGGCACCTTCCGTCCCGGCCAGAACATCTCCCGCCAGCAGTTCGCCGTGATGCTGTTCCGCTATCTGGGACTGGACGGCAGCCAGTATGAGGACGTGGAGCTGCCCTTCGCGGATCTGAACAGGATTGGCGACTACGCCCTCACCGCCATCAAGGCCCTGTACACCCTGGGTGTCATCGGCGGCACGGAGCGGAACGGAAAGCTGTACATGGATCCGGAGAGTTCCCTGACCCGTGCCCAGGCCGCCGCCATGATCGGCCGCACCCAGGAGAAGGGCTACGCCTCCGCGGAGCTGACCTTCTCCGATGCAGGCTCCATTCCCGCCTACGCCGCCGGGTACATCCGGACCATGGTGGCCCAGGGCGTCCTCAGCGGCTATGAGGACGGCTCCTTCAAGCCCAACGCCAACATCACCCGGGGCCAGATGGCCAAGATCCTCTACAATCTGCTGTAATCCCCCACGAAAAATCCCGGCCACCGGAATTGATCTTCCGGTGGCCGGGTCTCTTTTGTTTCCTCCGCGGCAGGGGGGTGCGCTGCCGCAGAGGGGATCGCACGCTGTTTCGTTACTCCGCCTTGGGGTCCTCGCTGCCGAATACCGCCTTGGCGCTGGCCGCCAGGCCCGCCAGACCCTGCAGCTCGCTGGGAATGATGATCTTCGTGGCCTTGCCGTCCGCCACCTTCTGCATGGCCTCCAGGGCCTTCAGCTTCACCACCTGGTCGTTGGGGGCGGCCTCGTTCAGCAGCTTCAGGGAGTCGGCCAGGGCCTTCTGCACCTGCATGATGGCCTGGGCTTCCGCCTCGGCGGCCATGATGCGGGCCTCCTTCTCGCCCTCGGCCTTCAGGATGGCCGCCTGCTTCTCCGCGTCGGCCCGCAGGATGGCGGACTGCTTCTCACCCTCGGCCACCAGGATCTGGGACTGCTTCTGGCCCTCGGCCTGGAGGATGGATTCCCGGCGCTCCCGCTCCGCCTTCATCTGCTTCTCCATGGCGTTCTGGATCTCCTTGGGCGGGATGATGTTCTTCAGCTCCACCCGGTTGACCTTGATGCCCCAGGGGTCCGTGGCCTCGTCCAGGATGGCCCGCATCCGGGTGTTGATGGTGTCACGGGAGGTGAGGGACTGGTCCAGCTCCATGTCGCCGATGATGTTCCGCAGGGTGGTGGCGGTGAGGTTCTCAATGGCGTTCATGGGATGCTCCACACCGTAGGTATACAACTTGGGGTCCGTGATCTGGAAGTAGATGACGGTGTCGATCTGCATGGTGACGTTGTCCTTGGTGATGACGGGCTGGGGGGCAAAATCCGCCACCTGCTCCTTCAGGGACACCTTCTTGGCCACCCGCATGACCACGGGGATCTTCACATGAAAGCCCACGTTCCAGACCGCATGAAACGCGCCCAGCAGCTCCACCACGTAGGCCCGGGACTGCTGCACGATGGTGATACAGCTGGCCAGAAGCAACAGGGCCAGCACGATCAGGACGATGATGACGATTTTCAGCATGATACTACCTCCGTCTTTTCTGATAATTTCACGAAGAGCTTCACGCCCTCCATGGATTCCACCACGACCCGGCTTCCCGCCGGGATCACTGTGCCGTCGGCGCTGCGGGCCGTCCAGGTCTTGCCGTCCACATAGACAGCCCCGGCGGCGCTCTCATTGTCGATGGTCTCCGTGACCTTGCCGGTCTGTCCCAGCACCCGGTCGGCGTTGGTGGGGACGATCTTTCCGGCGGTCAGCTTTTTCACCAGCGGACGGGTCAGGATCAGCGCCGCCCCCGACACCGCGATGAACAGGATCATCTGCACCCAGAAGGGCAGCGCGCAGGCCGCCGCGATGAGAGCCGCCACGGCGCCGCAGACGAACCAGATGGACACCAGTCCCGCCGTCACCGCCTCCAGAACGCCGAAGCCCACCACCGCGGCCAGCCAGCCCCAGACCATGTAATTCATGGGAAACCTCCTTTACTCCGTTTATCTGTACCGATGATATCATAACCCGTCTGTAAAAAACATTTCATTTTGGTTACAATACCGGACGCCCCTCCGGGATTGCATCCGGCGGCGCTTTCTGGTATACTGGGCCGGTAAAAAACTGCCGCAATCCTGAAAAAGGAGGAACTGTCCATGATCCTGACCGTTCCCTGTCTTCTGGGACTGGAGTCCCTGGTGGCCGACGAGCTGCGCCGGCTGAATATGCAGAATGTCCGGGCGGAAAACGGCCGCGTCCACTGTGAGGGCACGGCGCTGGACATCGCCCGCCTGAATATCAATCTCCGCTGCGGCGCCCGAGTGCTGATGGAGCTGGGCTCCTTCCCCGCCGCCACCTTCGACCAGCTGTTTGAGGGCGTCCGGGCCCTGCCCTGGGAGGATTATATCCCCAGGGACGGCGAGTTCCCGGTGAAGGGCTACTCCCTGAACTCCACCCTCCACTCCGTCCCCGCCTGCCAGGCTATCGTGAAGAAGGCCGCCGCCCGGCGGCTGGGCACCGCCTATGGCTGCGAGACGCTGCCGGAGACCGGCAGCCGCTATCAGCTCCAGTTCGCCATCATCAAGGACCACGCCTCCCTGTATCTGGACACCTCCGGCGAGGGCCTGTACAAGCGGGGCTACCGGGCCCAGAACATGGGCGCGCCCCTGCGGGAGACTCTGGCGGCGGCGCTGGTGACCCTGTCCCGCTACCGGGGAAAGGACCCCTTCTGTGACCCCTTCTGCGGCAGCGGCACCATCCCCATCGAGGCGGCCCTCATCGCCAAGAACCGGGCCCCGGGCCTGGACCGGCGGTTCGCCGCCCAGCGTTGGAAGAACCTGCCCTCCGCGATCTGGTCCCAGGCCGCCGATGAGGCTATGGACAAGGAGTTCCACGGCCGCTACGACATCTGGGGCGGGGACATCGATCCCGCCGCGGTGGAGCTGGCCCGCCACAACGCGGAGCTGGCAGGGGTGGAGGACTGCGTCCGCTTTGAAGTGGCGGACGCCGGACAGTTCCATCGGGACAGCGAGTACGGCCAGCTGGTGTGCAATCCCCCCTACGGCGAGCGCCTGCTGGAGAAGCAGGAGGCGGAGGCCGTCTACCGCTCCTTCGGCGCCGCTCTCCGGGATCTGCCGCCCAAGTGGCGGGTGGTGGTCCTCAGCTCCCACACGGAGTTTGAGCGCTGCTTCGGCCGTCCGGCGGACAAAAAGCGGAAGCTGTACAACGGTATGATCAAGTGCGACGCGTTCCTGTACGGAAGATAAGCCTGGAGCGTCTCATCGAAGACGGCTGTTTCTCCGCCGCCGATCCTGTCCGGAAATGAGGTGTCGCCCTTGCGTCACGTTTTTATCATCAATCCCAGGGCGGGAAAGCGGGATCAGACCGCCCGCATCTACGCCATGGCAGACCGTCTTCGGGCACGCCGCGGGCTGGACTGCGTCTGTATGCTGACAGAGCGTCCCGGCGGCGCCGAAGACATGGCCCGGCGTCTGGCGGAGACCGGCGAAGCCCTCCGCTTTTACGCCTGCGGCGGCGACGGCACCATCTCCGAAGTGGCCAACGGCATCGCCGGTTTTGCCAACGCCGCCATGACCTGCGTCCCCACCGGCACCGGCAACGACTTTCTGAAAAACTTCGGCGCGGACGCCGGTAAGTTCGCCGACGCGGAAAATCTGTGGGACGGAGAAGTGTTCTCCCTTGACCTCATCGACTGCAATGGCCGCTGCTGCCTCACCATCGCCTGCAGCGGCCTGGACGCCCGGGTGGCGGCGGACGTCCACACCTACAGCGGCTTTCCCCTGCTGAACGGCCGGCGCAGCTATCTGACGGCGGCAGCGGTCAACGTCCTGTTCAAGGGCATCAGCCAGCACTGGCGGGTGACGCTGGACGGTGAGACGCTGGAGGACGATTTCGCCCTGGTCTCCGTCTGTAACGGTCGGTACTATGGCGGCGGCTCCATGCCGGTGCCGGAGGCCCGGATGGACGACGGCGTCCTGCACACCGTCCTGGTGAAAAAGGTCGGCCGTCTGACCTTTGCCCGGCTGTTCGGCCCCTACTCCGCCGGAGAATACCGCAGTCTTCCCCAGGAGCTGATCCAGGTCTCCACAGCCCGGGAGATCCGGATCCATTCCGACGGCGGCGCCATCGTCACCTGCCTGGACGGAGAGATCTTCCGCTCCCAGGAAGTCCGGCTCCGTCTGTCGGACAAACGGCTGAATTTCTTCGGCCCCAGGGGCTGTGATCCCAACGCCACCGCCCGCCCCATGCCGGAGACTTGTCAACTCTGAGCATTTTCCACTATTCACAAATTCTTCACAGAATTTCTTGACTTACCCCCTTTACAAACGAAACACGTTGGGGTAATATAACAGCGTTAGCACTCGAAATAGTTGAGTGCTAACGCTGAATTTGTTTTTTCAAAATTTTTTATTTTATAAGGAGGCACATTCCCATGAAACTCACTCCGCTTGCTGATCGTGTCATTCTGAAAATGGTCGAGCCCGAGGAGACCACCAAGGGCGGCATCATCCTCACCGGCGCCGCCAAGGAAAAGCCCACCGTGGCGGAAGTCATCTCCGTCGGCCCCGGCGGCGTTGTGGACGGCAAAGACGTTGTCATGACCGTCAAGGCCGGTGACAAGGTCATCACCGACAAGTACGCCGGCACCAAGGTCACCCTGGAGGACGTGGAGTACGTGGTCGTGCGGCAGCACGATATCCTGGCCATCGTGGACTAATTCGAAGGGGAGCAAGCTCCCCCTCGAACTCCCCCACCCCCCGTGACATCGGTCACTGGTGTGTGCGCCCCAGGGGCGCACGGGTCTCGGTATTTTTCCGACGTACACGCCGCCGGAAAAATGATTCCGGCGGATTCTTTTGCCCGCTGGGCAAAAGAACCGGGAACCTGCGGTTCCCTGGCCCCTCCCTTTTTGGGGATGAAAACCGGGCCGATCCATTTGTCAAATCAACATCTTCTATATTGGAGGTAATCTATCATGTCTAAACTGATCAAGCGCGGCGATGAGGCCCGCAAGGCTCTGCAGGCCGGTGTGGATACCCTGGCCGATACCGTTAAGGTCACCCTGGGTCCCAAGGGCCGCAATGTGGTGCTGGACAAGAAGTACGGCGCTCCCCTGATCACCAACGACGGCGTCACCATCGCCAAGGAGATCGAGCTGGATGATCCCTTTGAGAACATGGGCGCTCAGCTGGTGAAGGAAGTCTCCACCAAGACCAACGACGTTGCCGGCGACGGCACCACCACCGCCACTCTGCTGGCCCAGGCAATGATCCAGGAGGGCCTGCGGAACCTGGCCGCCGGCGCCAATCCCATCGTTGTGAAGAAGGGCATGGCCAAGGCCGTCACCGCCGCTGTTGAGGAAGTCAAGAAGCAGGCCAAGACCGTGGACGGCTCCAAGGACATCGCCCGCGTCGGCGCCGTCTCCTCCGGCGACGAGGAGATCGGCAAGCTGATCGCCGAGGCCATGGAGAAGGTCACCGCCGACGGCGTCATCACCATCGAGGAGTCCAAGACCGCCGAGACCTACAGCGACGTGGTGGAGGGCATGCAGTTCGACCGCGGCTATATCACCCCCTATATGGTCACTGACACCGACAAGATGGAGGCCGTCCTGGACGACGCCTATATCCTCATCACCGACAAGAAGATCTCCGTCATCAGCGACATCCTGGATGTGCTGCAGCAGATCGTCCAGTCCGGCAAGAAGCTGCTGATCATCGCCGAGGATGTGGAGGGCGAGGCTCTCAGCACCCTGATCGTCAACCGTCTGCGTGGCACCCTGAACGTGGTTGCCGTCAAGGCTCCCGGCTTCGGCGACCGCCGCAAGGAGATGCTGCAGGATATCGCCACCCTGACCGGCGGCACCGTCATCAGCGAGGAAGTGGGTCTGGAGCTGAAGAGCGCCACCATCGACATGCTGGGCCGCGCCCGTCAGGTGAAGGTCACCAAGGAGAACACCACCATCGTGGACGGTGCCGGCGACTCCCAGGCCATCAAGGACCGCATCGCCCAGATCCGCTCTCAGATCGCCGTCACCACCAGCGATTACGACAAGGAGAAGCTGCAGGAGCGTCTGGCCAAGCTGGCCGGCGGTGTTGCCGTCATCAAGGTCGGCGCCGCTACCGAGACCGAGATGAAGGAGAAGAAGCTCCGCATTGAGGACGCCCTGAACGCCACTCGCGCCGCCGTTGAGGAAGGCGTGGTCGCCGGCGGCGGCACCATCTTCGTCAACGTCATCCCCGCCGTGGAGGCCCTGATCCCCACTGTTGAGGGCGACGAGAAGACCGGCGTCCGCATCATCGCCAAGGCCCTGGAGGCCCCCATCCGCCAGATCGCCGCCAACGCCGGCCTGGACGGCTCCGTGATCCTGGAGAAGGTCCGGAATTCCGGCAAGAACGGCTACGGCTTCGACGCCTACAAGGAGGAGTACTGCGACATGGTCGCCTCCGGCATCATCGATCCCGCCAAGGTGACCCGCAGCGCTCTGGAGAACGCCTCCTCCGTGGCTGCCATGGTGCTGACCACCGAGTCTCTGGTGGCCGACAAGCCCGAGCCCCCCGCGCCCGTTGCTCCCGCCAACCCCGACATGGGCGGCATGTACTAAGCCGAATCCGTAAAGCACTGCAATGACTGGGTTTGACGGAAGTCAATCGGTGAATTTACGACAAACTTACGACAATTACCCAGTAAAAAGCGCTTGATATGTATGTACGCCGCTGTCTGCGATTTGCAGACAGCGGCGTTTTTGTTCTTGTTACTTTTTTACGTGCGCTAGACACTCGATTTTCCTGTCAAAATCAGGCTTCTTACGCAAGGATACTTGCCAAATTTATTCTTTAATCATCTTGAGAACTGTTTTAGAGCTTTTAACCCGGTATATCTTACCAGCGCTGTCTGTCACAAAAAAAGTGACAGTTTTAGTTCTATCAAGATTTCCTTTTTCTACTCCTTCTTTCAAACTTTTGACAAAAAAGCCGCGTTCAAGATACAAATCAGCCCTCTCTTCTACATCTAGCTGGTGAGGCAATTGGGGATTGATCTGTTGCATTAATGGACTCTGGTTAAATCCCAATAGTGCATGCCCGTTTTTATTGTGGTAATCAAACCCCCACTGATTAATGATAATCTTACGATTTCCTACATTAGTCACAGACAAGTTGATCACTTTTTCTTCGGGCTGACTTGATCCTTGTGAAATTATTTGCATTGAGTCCGAAAAGGAGATTTTTATTTTTTTCCGTTCTGCACGTTTTACCTGCCAAAGCGCAACAATTACTGCAGCTGCTGTAGCAAGAGCACCAACGCTCCCGCCAATAGCACCAAAGGCCGTCCAAAACAGCACCCAGTCCATTTTATCTCCTCTTCAATTAATTGATAGTATTATTCTGATTGTGGATTTCGATACTTTGCAGTGTTCGAGTAGTTTTTTTAATTTACCACAATTGCCTTCTTTTTTCAACAAGTTATAGTTGAGGCATTGCATGCGGAGCATTCTACATCCCTATAGCACTCTCATTTTATTATATTGCTTTGCATTTTTCAAAACTCACCGTATCCCCGTGGTACTTTTTTGTATACTTTTATTTTCCATAAATACGTGTTATGATAATAGGCATAAATAATAGTCCCAATTCGATTCTGTGTTCCCAGAGATTCTGAAGTCTTGTGCCTCAAAGGGGCAAAGGGACATGGGAACGTAAAAGAGAATCGGGAGAGATAATATGTTGGGAAGGGAGTTTACAGACATGAGATGTAATAATTGCGGATATATTGTTCCGGACGATAGTGATTTTTGCCAATATTGTGGGGCAAGAATTGAATTTCAGCCCGAACCTGTTGTCACCTCTTCCCCGACGGAGGGCAAAGAAGATTATCCTGTTATGACAGCAGATGAAATAACACAATCACAAAGATTTTTCGATAGTGACTATGGTTATTCCCCGGAAAATCCCATTGTAACATCCTCTATTCAGATGGTTGGCGTCTATTTATACTCTCTTCGCACTGCGGATGGGCAGAAATTCACTTGGGAACGCAACCCTCGAAAAGATGGTTCAATGGTTGATGAGTACCAATTATTCATTGACGGGGCTCCATATAAGACTATCTATTTTAATCCACATGGAAGAGACACGGAACATCTTCCTGTGGGGCTGAAAAAAGATGCTCAAGCGGTTGCTGCAGCTCAACAGGGGATCTCTTTAGAAGAATATCAGGCCAAGCTGAAAGCAGAAGAAGAAAAGAAAATTATACTTGCTGAAAAAAAGAAGAAAGCTCAATCAAAAACAAGGAAGTTTTTGACTATTGCATTTATCATTATCGTTCTTTGTTGTGGTGGGTATTTTGGAGCCCATTATGGAATTCCTTATCTGAAATACAAATCTGCTGTCCACAACATGAATAATGGAAACCCTGAAAAGGCGGTGGAGACATTTGTCGAATTGGGAGACTACAAGGATTCCAAAACTCTTATAACGGAATGCACTTACCTTCAGGCGGGAAGTTTATTTGATGCCCAAGATTACCTTTCAGCAAGAGAAAAATATGAATCTATAAAGCATTTTAAGGACTCAAAAGATCTGATTCAAAAATGTAATCTAGAAATCGGCAAACAGTTTCTTGCTGAAAAAAACTATAAAGATGCCATCGATGTACTTGCGAATCTTGATTCTGATGAAGCGGTTCCGCTTCTCGCAGAATGTTATTATAACTACATGGTGGAATGCATATCTAATGCTGACTGGGGGCGTGCCTATGTGAACTATAATAAAACGTTAGAGCATGATCTCAATAAAACTCACGATTTGAACCAGCATCAATATAAGGTATTCACAGAATATGCAAAGTGGAAATTAGAAGGAACCGTCCCAAATGAAAACAACTGCAACGATGCAATAACAGCCATCACCGCCTTAATTGATACATATGGCGAAACGTCAGAATTATCTGCTTTGAAGGAGAATGCAGAAACACGATTATTAGAGGCGAAATATCAGAGCGCAACTATGTTCTTTCAAGGCGGCACGTATAAAAATGCAGTTGATAAATATGCCGAAATCTTGGAATATAAAGATAGCCGAGAAAAATGGCTTGAGTCCATGTATCTTTATGTTCAAGCAAACAAAAATAATAGCTTTGGTTCTTTTAGTATAATTAACTCCGTTGGAGAATGGATCCGAATAAAAGGCCAAAAAGAGACATTTTATCAATATGCCGAAACACTCTCAAAAAACAATTATAAGGACAGCAAATCATTTTACTCTGAACTAATTGCATGGAAAGCCTATACAAATATGAACAACGATCCAGATGATTCGGAACTAACAGTGAACAGCGTCAGTAAATACGATGATATTTGCGTACATGTGAAGTTATATGGTGGCCCACTGGACGGAAGCACAAAATTAAAATATGTATTTACTTTACCGAATGGTAGTGTTGTTTCTGGAATTTGGGATAATAAGTTCTCCAGTGGTGATGAGGGAACGGCTTGGTGCTATTATAATGAACCCGCTTATGGAACTGGTGGCACTTGCTTTGTAAAGATTTATGATACCGCGACAGGAAAACTCATAGCTTCTGACCAAATCCGGGTAATAGGATAATATGTAAATTAGTGCTTACTGAACAGTGGGAAAAAGCTCGGAAACCATTGAAAATACTAGGAAAAACAGGGGTAATGCGGTAAAATATCTGCAAAGGGATTCAGAAGTTTGAAAGAAAAAGTTTGCAGGTAAAGAAAAAGTTTGCAGGTGATGAAGATGTATCGGCACGAAGATTATGACCAGCTTAAGGTGGAGATGCCCTTTGGGGTCACATTGCGTGAGGATAACCGGTGGGTAATCCTCAGCAAGAAG
>JALFSO010000110.1 GCA_022778785.1 Dysosmobacter sp.
GTTCCAGTAGTCCGACCAGGTCATGTTGTTGCTCTTCAGCCATCCAAAGCCTTTGAACATACTCTTGGTGAGGATGATGTCCACATCCCGGACTTTATGTTTCTCACCCCAGATATCTGTAATAGTTTTCTGCCCGCACAGCTCTAATATCTCATGAAAGTCCACTTGATGCAGCATTCCCTTGACATAGGGAAGTCTGATCTGGAAGGAAGTGTGGACAACTGCTCCACAGAAAGCCCGATCCACCACCTTGGCATACTGTTTCGAGATGAGTCCTTCCCCATCAAAGCAGGTGATAGGAATATCCGTACGACGCTCTACCCGGTGATATTTTCGCGTGCTATTTTGTGTGCCGTCATCTTCCACGGTAATAACAGGAACATCCTTGGTCATCACAGTCGGATTGTCCACCACGATGACACGATGGGGCTTGTCAATCCGAATGCCATCCACCCGTACTCCTCCGGAGAGCATCAGTCCATTGTAGGCATAGAGCTTGCTGAGCTGACAGTCGCCGATGGTCATGTCCATCTGAATGCGGCGGCGCACTTGTTCATATACATCTTCCCGCAGGAAGGAAAGCGTAGCCTGCCGACTCATATTTCCGGAGCGCTCAAAAGCCAAATAGCGGTGCGCCCCGAAACCAAAGTCCAGACACACCCCCTCTGGCTGGAACATTTCCTTGGGCGTATGCTCCTGCTGCCAGAAGGAATAGATGCGGCCCGCGCCTCCTTCAAAGCTGCCGCCACGGGATAACGTGGCGTCGATCTCATCCTCTGTGATGAAGGACGGTACGGCGGGCAGCTCTGTCATTCCTTCGGGGTATCTCCGGTGCGGAATGGATAATTCATTTACACGCTGGAGCATCACATCGGGCTTGTATAAGCGAAAACGCATCACAGACGGGTTTTGACGCCAGTGCAGAGCAAATGAATCCAGCTCTGCCGCGATGGTTTGGCGGATGTCGGGGTCCTCCAGCAGCTTCTCAAGCCGTGCTACATCCTCTGGGAAACCGCTTTTTCGGTTTTCCCGAATGGTTGGAAGCCATTCCTGTTTACGGGCTTCGTCGCTCATGTCCTGGCAGAGATACCAAAGGGACTGCGCCACCTGCTGTCGCTCAAAACCGGGGGCCTCGGTCAGTTCTACGTTGGTTGCAAAGCGTCCCTGCTCCAGCAGTTCCCCAATCCGGGCTGTGGCATCCTCCCAGGAGAGGACTTGTGCGGTGAGGGCATACCGAACGGAAGTGCCCCGCGTGATATGCCTTAGATTGGCATATCCCCTTTTTCTATTAATCAAAATAAAAAGAACCACAAGGACTGCAATATCTACATATCTCCCCTCAGATTCTGCGCCGCATAAAACAACGAATAAGCAAAGCCCTCTGAAATCAACTGATTTCAGAGGGTTTTGGTCCGAGTGACTGGAGTCGAACCAGCCTGACCTTGGTCCCAAACCAAGTGCCTAACCGATAGGCTACACCCGGATATTCAGTTTTGAGTTATTATACCACGGCCAGGGCGAAAATCAAAGTTTTTCCTGTCTGTAGTCATTTATGTGGTCAAAGCGGTTTTTGGCCCGGCTTTGCTGCCCGGAAAAATTCCGCAAACGCCCGTGTTTCAGGGGCTTCCGGGATTCGGCTGTTCCCATCGTGGATAGGCGGAGAATCGCTCCCAAACCACCCGCGCTACCAACTGCGCTAATCCCGGTTATTCAGTTTTTTATCTGGCCGGGCGAACCGCTCCCAAACCGGTCTGACAGCCAGTACAGATCCCGCGGACGCCCCCGCTGCAAGAGGCTCCCGGCTTTGCCCCCAGCTGCTGCCGATTCCCGCAGCCGCTTACTATTGAACCACAGATCCCGGAAAAATGCAAGGGGCGGGGCCGGCCTTTTAGCCGGTCCGGCTCCTCTTTTTCCTTGTTTCGCGCTCTTACTTCTCCTCCGCGGCCATCTGACGGCAGATCTTCACGCCAGCCAGAGCCATGGCGAACACGAACCAGAACATGCTCATCACCCGGGGATAGTTCCACAGGTAGTCCGCCAGGCCCGCCACCATGGCCCCGCACAGGGCCGCCGCGGCCGCCGCGGTGATGGTCCGGGCGGCGGAGTCGGCGCAGTGCCGCACATGCCGGGCCGCGTTCTTGATGTTCCACAGCATGGAGCCCACGAACCCCACGATACCCAGCACGCCGGCCTCGATCCACACCTCCAGATAGATGTTGTGGGCGTGGACGAAGGGCGCTCTGGCGTGGTACAGATTGTTCTCCTTGATGAACGCCTGGACCGCCTCGGTGCCCAGTCCCGCACCGGAGATGGGCGACTGCGCGATAACCCGCAGCGCCGCCTCATACAGCGGGAACCGGCTGGCGGTGGAGCTGTCGGAGGTGTTGGTGATGGTCAGGATCCGGTTCCAGATGGTGGTGGGCAGCAGCGGCACGCACACCACGCAGGCCACCGCGAAGGCCGGGATCAGCTTCGGCTTCCAGAGGAACACGAACACCACGGCGGCGCAGGCGATGCCCACCCAGCTGGCCCGGGAATAGGTCATGCCCAGAGCCGCGGCGCCCACCGCGAAGATCCCGGCGGCGGCCAGACGGCCCCACCAGCGGTCCGCGCACAGGACCAGTGCCGCCACCAGGGGCAGCAGGATAATCAGCACCTCCGCGAAGGTGTTGGGATTGTCAAAGAAGGACTCCACACGGCCGGGCATTCCGGCGTTGACCGTCAGGTCCACGTAGGCCTTCACCACTTCCACGCCCTGGATGCGCTGGTAGACGCCGTACAGGGACGATACCATCACCGCCACCGCCGCGCCGGCGCACAGCCGCTTCAGGTCCCCGGCGTTCCGGACGGCGCTGACCGTCACCAGCACGCACAGGGCACAGACGGCATGGTACATCAAAAACCGGGTGGACATGGAGGTGTGGCAGGACAGGGGCACCGCCAGACACACCGCCCCGAACATCAGCACCGGATAGAAGCCGATGGACGCCACGTCCAGCCGGGCGTCCCGCTCCCGCATGGACCGGGCCAGAAACAGCAGCAGCAGGAGGAAATAGCCCATCAGGTTGTAGGCGTTGTTCCAATGCTCAAAGGGGATGCTCCACAGCAGCATCACCAGCCAGGACTGGGCAATGGCGGTCTCCGCCCCCATCTCGAAGGCCAGACCCGCGAACCAGCTGCCGTCGAACAGGGGCTTCCCCGCGGTATACAGCTTGTGCAGCAGCCAGCCGGGGAGGTTCAGCACGGCCCCCAGCAGGCGGCAGGAGCCGCTCTCCCCCCACCTCCGGGCCACCGCCCCCTCCCGGCACAGCACCCGCAGAACGGCGCTGGTGTCGATCTGCCTGTTGCACCAGCGGCCCAAGGCCGCCAGACAGCGGTGGAGGGCGCTGCCCTCGTACAGGACGCACAGCAGCGTCCACAGGCGGTACAGATTGCTTTGTCGGACAAGTTCCATGAACGGAGACCTCATTTTCAAAATCTCAGAACCGCAGGCTCAGATGCGGTTTTTCAGACGGTACAGCTGGGTCAGGATGAAGAAGTGCCGCCCCTTCACCAGATTGGCCACCATCTGCTTGTTGCCGGACAGGCCCGCCGGCGTGATGGCGTCGATGGCCTGCTTCATCTCCGGCTGGGCGCACAGCGCCTCCACGGCCTTCTGCCGCTCCCGGACGGTCCTGGGATTGCCCTTGGCGTACTCGTTGCCGATGGCGATGAGCAGGCCGGACCAGTTGGAGTTCTCCCGCCACTGGGGACGGGCCTCCGCCAGACCGTACCGCTCCACCAGCTCCGTCTTCCGCTCCATGAAGCGGCGGAACACCTGAAGGAAGTCGGCCATGTACCGGTGGGTCACGGAGGAGGGATTCAGGAAGTAGCGGTACAGGGGCTCCTCCGTCACCACCAGCTTCTCCGCGTGGCAGAAGTACTCCATCAGAAACAGGTCGTCCTCCAGATAGGCGCCCTCAAAGGCGATCTTGTTCTCCCGGATGATGGAGGCGGAATACAGATACCGCCAGATGAAGCCGTTGAACAGGGGCAGGCTCAGCCGGTCCCCCACCAGGGGGTACACGATGCCGTTCCGGATGCCCTCCCGGTCGTAGACTCCGGCGGGCAGCACCAGCTCCACGGACTTGGCGCCGTTGGCATACAGGTTCAGATGGGCGCAGGCGGCGGTGTCCGCTCCGGACTGCTCCATGGCGGACCACAGCGTCTCCAGGCAGCGGCACTCGTAGCGGTCGTCGGCGTCCAGGAAGGCGATGTACTCCCCTTTCGCCTCCCGCAGCCCCAGGTTCCGGGCGCTGCTGACGCCGCCGTTCTTCTTCCGCAGCACCCGCACGCGGTCGTCTCCGGCGGCGCACTCCATGGCGATCTCCCGGGTCCGGTCCTTGCTGCCGTCGTCCACGATCAGCAGCTCCCAGTCCTGGAAGGTCTGGTTCCGGACGCTCTCCACACAGTTTTTCAGATACTTTTCCGCGTTATACGCGGGGACGATGACAGAGATCCCTGGCATCCAATCACTCCTTCAAGGCGTTGGCGGCCCGTGCCGCCCCCCGGCAAGCAGGGGTTCATTCCTGAATACTATAGCATAATTTCCGGTATTGGTCAATCGCTGAAAGACTCCGGGTTTCCATCGTCTCCCAGCGCGTCGTAATACTCCGTGAAGGCGTAGCGCCGGCCCCGGAACTTGATGCCCGCCAGGGTGTCGATCTGGGCGTCGTGGACGGCGGCGAAGATGCTCTTCTCAATGTTGGGATTCGTCTTCTTCAGCTCCCGCAGCAGCACCTTCATCTCCTGACGCTTGCTCTCCCCGATGCCGTCGCCGGAGCTGTCACGGGCCTCGGTGAACCGGCAGGCACACTGCAAAAACCGCAGGTGGTTATAGTCCTTCCAGGCGATGATATGGTCCTCATGGACGCAGTACAGCGGCCGGATCAGCTCCATGCCGGGGAAGTTCTTACTGTGGAGCTTGGGGGGCATGGACTGCATCTGGGCGCCGTAGAACAGGCCCAGCAGCGTTGTCTCGATGACGTCGGAGAAATGGTGGCCCAGGGCGATCTTGTTGCAGCCCAGCTCCCGGGCCTTGGCGTACAGATGGCCCCGGCGCATCTTGGCGCAGAGATAGCAGGGGTTCCGGTCCACCACCGTGGTGACTTCAAAGATGTCGCTCTCGAAGACGGTGATGGGGATCTCCAGCAGCCGGGCGTTGTCCTCGATGAGCTGCCGGTTGGCGGGGGCGTAGCCCGGGTCCATCACCAGGAACACCAGCTCGAAGGGCTGCTCCGTGTGGCGCTGCAGCTCCTGCATCAGCTTGGCCAGCACCATGGAGTCCTTGCCGCCGGAGATGCACACGGCGATCTTATCCCCGGGGGCGATGAGCTCGTACCGCTTCACCGCGGCGATGAAGGGGTTCCACAACGTCTTGCGGTATTTTTTGATCAGGCTCCGCTCCGCGATCTGGCAGGGCGTCAGTTCCTTTGACATAGGTCCTCCTTTTGCGCCTTGACCCGGCGCGGGGTCTTTTTGCGGGGGTTCCCCTCGCCGGGGACTGGGGGTGCGCCCCTTCGGGGCGCGGGGAAAATCGGCGAAGGCCGATGGCTTGCGGCTTCGCCGCACTTCCCCGCACCCCGGGACGGGGCGCACCACCAGACCCCCGCGCAGGGGGAAGCTCCGCTATAGCCAAATAGCAAACAACCTCAGCACCGATGCGAAGGCCCTGCGGTACCAGGGCCGCTTGTTCCACTCACTGAGGGTATACAGCCGGCTCTCCGCCATGATGTGATCCATGTCCTCCAGCAGCTCCTCCACCGCCGGCATCTTGTACAGCAGTACGCCGCACTCGTAGTGCAGCTGGAAGGTCCGGTAGTCCATGTTGGTGCTGCCCACCAGCGCCACCTCCCGGTCCACCATCACGCTCTTGGCGTGGAGGAAGCCGGGACTGTACTTGTAGATCTTCACGCCGTGGCGCATCAGCTCGCCCCAGTAGGTCTCCGCCACCATGTAGGTGAACTTGTGGTCCGGCACCGCCGGGATCAGCAGCCGCACGTCCACGCCGGAGTCCGCCGCGATGCACAGCGCCTTCTGCATGGAGTCCTCCACCGCGTAGTAGGGCGTGGTGATATACAAAAACCGCTTGGCGGAGCCGATGAGCTGGAGATACGTCTCCTCAATGGGATTGTCCGGATTGTTCAGGGGGCCGTCGGTGAAGGGCTGGCACCAGCCCGGGCCCTTTCCCTCCTGCCGGGGACGGTAGTAGTCGTCCTCGTTGGGCAGCGTCCGGCCCATCATCTTCCACATCTGGATGAATTGGGCCGCGAAGCCCCAGGCCCCCTCGCCCTCGATGCGGACGGCGGAGTCCTTCCAGTGGCCGAACCGGTTCACCAGATTGGCGTACTCGTCGCCGATGTTGATGCCGCCGGTGTAGGCGTAATACCCGTCGATGACGACGATCTTCCGGTGGTCCCGGTAGTTGAAGTAGATCCGGTTGACATACCGGTGGACGGGATTGAACACCTCCACCTCGATGCCCGCGTCCTGGATCTTCTGGAGGGTCTTGTCCGACAGACGGGTCAGGTTGCCGAAGTCGTCGAAGATGATCCGGACCTCCACCCCCTGGGCCGCCCGCTCCCGCAGGGCGTCGAAGATGCGGTCCCAGATCCGGCCCCCCGCCAGGATGTAGAACTCCAGGAACACGTAGGTCTCCGCCTTCTGGATATGGGCCACCAGATCGTCGAAATAGGCGGCGCCGTCGCCGAAGTACTGGGCGGCGGTGTTGGGATACAGCAGAAAGCCCCGCTTCTGGAGGTAGGTGGCCAGACGGCTCCAGGCCGGGTCCGCCCGCCGCAGCTGGGCGATGCCCGTCTCGCTCTGACGCCGCTCCCGCTCCTTGTGGGCCGGCGGCGGCACCCGCTTCATGCTCAGGGTCTTGGCCTGGTGGGCGCCGCCCCACAGCAGGAACAGGATCATGCCCGCCACCGGCACCGCCAGCAGCAGACACATCCACACCAGCTTGTACGACGGACTGCCGCTGCGGGTGTAGATGCGGATGGCCACCGCCGCGCCGATGATCTCCAGAACGCCGTAGATGATGTTGGCGTAGACGTGGAGAAATTTCGTCAGCAGCAGCGTGGACGCGATCTGCACCAGAACCACCGCCGCGCACATGGCGATGCTGGTGGCGGCGGAGATCCGCCGCTCTGTCCGCTGTTGGATGCCCGGTTTCTTCATATGTGCTCCTCTCTGCCGCCCGTGCCGCCGGGAAAGGCCCTCCCCGCCGGTTTTTTCTCTTTATCGATCTGAATGATATAGTATATCACATCTCCGCGGAAATTGCATCTCAATCTTTTTCAGGAATGGTTCAGCGCCGGGACCGGACAAACGGAAACGGCGGCCATCCCCTTGGGATGGCCGCCGCAGCGTATGTGCTGTAATCACTCCTGCTTTTCCCGCAGAAGCCGCTGCTTGATGTCCCACAGCTTCTGGCTCAGGTCCACGTAGTAGGTGTGGGGATAGTCGAAGCGCTTCACCTCGTCCCACAGGGTGTCCACCTGCTCCGCGCAGTAGGCCTGGATGGATTTCAGGTCCGGCCGGTCGTACACCAGACGGCCCTTCTGGAAGATGGGCACCTGCAGGGGCCGGGCCTTGAAGTTGCTGATGACCTTCCGCTTCCAGGTGGCCCGGGGATCGAAGATCTCCATGGGCAGCGCGTCGTCCACCTCCTCGTCCCAGACGGTGATGTAATCCGCCTCCGCCTTGCCGGTCTCCCGGTCGTACAGGCGGTAGACCTTCTTGAAGTGGGGGTTGGTGATCTTGTCCACGTTCTCGCTGACCTTGATCTTGGGGATGATGGTGCCGTCGGCCGCCTCCACCGCCGCCAGCTTGTACACGCCGCCGAACACCGGCTCGCTGCGGGCGGTGATCAGCCGCTCGCCCACGCCGAACATGTCGATGCAGGCGCCCTGCTGCAGCAGGTCCTGGATGATGTGCTCGTCCAGGGAGTTGGACGCGGAGATCTGGCACTCCGTCCAGCCGGCGTCGTCCAGCATCTTCCGGGCCTGCCGGGTGAGATAGGCCATGTCGCCGGAGTCCAGCCGGATGCCGCACTTCTTGATGCCCAGGGGCTTCAGCACCTCGTTGAAGGCCCGGATGGCGTTGGGCACGCCGGACTTCAGCACGTTGTAGGTGTCCACCAGCAGCGTGGCGTTGTTGGGATAGACCTGGCAGTAGGTCTTGAAGGCCTCGTACTCGCTGTCGAACATCTGGACCCAGGAGTGGGCCATGGTGCCGCCGGCGGTGACGCCGTACAGCTGGTCGGAGATGGTGCAGGCCGTGCCCTTGCAGCCGCCGATGAAGGCCGCCCGGGCGCCGGAAATGGCGCCGTCGGTGCCCTGGGCCCGTCGGGAGCCGAACTCCAGCACCGTCCGTCCCTTGGCCGCCCGGACGATGCGGTTGGCCTTGGTGGCGATGAGGCTCTGGTGGTTGATGGCCAGCAGCAGGAACGTCTCGATGAGCTGGGCCTCGATGGCCGGGGCCCGCACCGTCATCACCGGCTCCCGGGGGAAGATGGGCGTGCCCTCCGGAATGGCCCAGATGTCGCCGGTGAAGCGGAAGCTGGCCAGATAGTCCAGAAAGCCCTCGTCGAAAATGCCCTTGCTCCGCAGGAACGCGATGTCCTCCGGGTCAAAGTGCAGGTCCTGAATATAGTCGATGATCTGGTCCAGGCCCGCACAGATGGCGAAGCCGCCCTTGTCGGGCACGTCCCGGAAAAACACGTCGAAGTAGGTGATCCGGTCCTGATAGCCGGCCTTCCAGTAGCCGTTTCCCATGGTCAGCTCATAGAAGTCGCACAGCATGGTCATGTTGAGTTTTTCTCCCGTCTTCATTCCGCACCTCAATCCGGCGCCCTGACGCCGTTTGTAATGTCCGCCCGCTGGGATGCGGACGGTGAGCATGGGCCTCTCCGGACCCTTTGAGGGTATTATAGGCGATGCTCCAAAAAAATGCAAGGATTCCTGCAAAATTTCGTCAAATTCTTGTCAATTCTGGCCGGGAATCCTCCCTCCGGGCGGAAAACGGGAAAAGCCGCCGTTCCGGCCCGAAAGCGGAACGGCGGCATACCATTTCAGCAGGTGCCGGTCACCGTTTTCCCCGGCTGTCGAGGCGGGCCAGACACCAGACCAGCAGGGCGATGACGCCCAGAACGGTGAAGATACCGGCCATGCCCTGCCACAGCAGGGTCCCGGCGGCGGACAGTGCGCTCGTCATATCGTCGTCCCTCCCTTACATGAAGAATCCCAGGATGATGCCGCCGGCCACCACGGAGGCGATCTGCCCCGACACGTTGGCGCCCACGGCGTGCATCAGCAGATGGTTGGTGCGGTCCTGCTCCAGTCCCAGCTTCTCCACCACACGGGCGGACATGGGGAAGGCGGAGATGCCCGCCGCGCCGATCATGGGGTTCACCTTCTCCCGGCAGAAGATGTTCAGCAGCTTGGCGAACAGCACGCCGCCTATGGTGTCCAGCACGAAGGCCGCCAGGCCCAGGCACAGGATCATCAGCGTCTGGAGGGTGACGAACTGGTCCGCCCGCATGGAGAAGGAGATGGTGATGCCCAGCAGCAGGGTGATGAGGTTGGCCAGCTCATGCTGGGCGGTCTGGGACAGGCTCTCCAGCACGCCGCACTCCCGGATGAGATTGCCGAACATCAGGAAGCCCACCAGCGCCACGGAGGACGGGGCCACCAGTCCCGCCACGATGGTCACCAGGATGGGGAACAGGATGCGGGTCCGGCGGCTGACCTGTCCGGCGTTGTAGTGCATCTTGATGGCCCGTTCCTTTTTGGTGGTCACAAGCTTGATGGCGAAGGGCTGGATAATGGGCACCAGCGCCATGTAGCTGTAAGCTGCCACGGCGATGGCCCCTACGTAATTGGAGTGCAGCACCTGGGACACCAGGATGCTGGTGGGGCCGTCGGCGGCGCCGATGATGCCGATGGAGGCGGCGTCCCGGATGTCGAAGCCCATGAGCGTTGCCGCGATGACCGTCAGGAAGATGCCCACCTGGGCGGCGGCGCCGAACAGAAACAGTCTGGGATTGGCCAGCAGCGGCCCGAAATCGATCATGGCCCCGATGCCGATGAACAGCAGCAGCGGGAAGGCCTCCGATGATTCGATGCCCACCTCGAACAGCCATTGGACGACGCCCTGGGTCTCCCCTACGCCGGCAGTGATCTGGTTCAGCACCCCGGACATGGGCAGGTTCACCAGAATGGCGCCGAAGCCCATGGGCAGCAGCAGCGCCGGCTCGTACCCCTTTTCGATGGCCAGCCAGATCAGCAGACCGCCCACGGCGTACATCACCGCCTGCTGCCAGGTGATGGCCAGCAGCCCTTCGTACAAGAATTCCATTGCCATAGCCCCTTTCCTGTAATTGGGGAGTCTGATAAAAAGACCTGCGTCCCGGTTATCTTCGGAACGCAGGTCTGGTCGTTTCATGCAAAGCCAGGGCGCGATCAGACGCCGCGCACATGCTTGTTGACTTTGCCGCGGGACCCGCGTCCCGCCGACTACTCCCCTTTGTTGGCTCTATGGTACCATGAAAAATTTTCCGTTGTCAAGGGTGTCCCCCCTGTTTTAACGAGTCTTGAACGCAGGCCCCGGGCAGGTCTTCACGGGACCTGAACGGCCCTATCCCTCCCGGAGGATCTCCGTCACCGTCAGCACGTCCCCGGCCACGGTGAAGCGGACGTTGCACCCGGCGAACCGCAGGCCGTAGACCCGGTCCGGGTCCGTCTGGTAGTGGGGGCGGGGGTCGTTGGCCAGCACCCCCAGCAGGGCCTCCCGCCGGTCCTCCGGCACCGGGGCCAGCAGCGCCTCCGGACAGCGGACCGTCAGCAGGGCGTCCCGGTCCCCGCCGGTCCAGCCCCCGGCGGCGTCGGGGTGGCAGTCGCCGTAGCGGAGATAGGGCTTGATGTCGAAGATGGGGGTGCCGTCCAGCAGGTCGGCCCCCGCCACGTGGAGCACCGGACCCCGGTCCGCCGTCAGCTCCACCCCCTCCAGCCGCACGGAGGACAGGCCGATGGGGTTGGGCCGGAAGGGCGACCGGGTGGCGAAGACCCCCATCCGGGCATTGCCCCCCAGCCGGGGCGGACGGACGGTGGGGGACCAGTTCTCCCGCACCGCCTGGGAGAACATCCACACCAGCCAGATGTGGGAGAAGCCCTCCAGCCCCCGGACGGCGTCCGGGTTCCGGAACTCCGGCTCGAAGACGATGTGGGCCTTCAGGCTGTCCACCAGTCCGCTCTGCCGGGGGATGCCGAACTTCTCCGGGAAGTCCGTGCGGATGCGGGCGATGATCTTCATGGGATAGGCACTGGCGTCAGGGCCGCTCATGGCAGGCACCTCCATTCGGTGATCGTTCACAGGCATCATACCACGCCCCGCCGGGAATGGCAAGCGGGACGGGCGTCTCCCCGGGCAAAGGCTGTTGCGCTTCGTCTCCCGGTGTGGTATGATGGGGAAACCCGGCCCAACGGACCGGGAGAAAGCGGCAAAATATGATTTTCACACTATTCTCCCATTAAAATATGATATTTTAATGGGAGAATAGTATCAGGAGCATCGACATGAATCATCCCATTCAGAGCTTATCCAAAAAAGAACGGGCCATCTGGATCGTCTCCCTGTTTGTTGTCACCGTTTCCAATATGGTGTCAGGCGACTTTGATCCCCTGACACTTCTGTCCGCGCTGATCGGCGTCACGTCCCTGATCTTCGCGGCAAAGGGCAACGTATGGGCGCAGATCCTGATGATCGTATTCAGTATTCTCTACGGCATCATCTCCTTCCGCTTCCGGTACTGGGGGGAGATGATCATCTCTCTGGGCCTGACCCTGCCCATGTCCGTCTGGTCAACGATGACATGGCTCCGGAATCCCTCGGAGAAGAACGGGAATGAAGTGGCCATCCGGAAGCTGAACCGGCGGCATGCGGCGGCGCTGGCCGTCTCCAGCCTTGCCGTCACCACCGGCGCTTATTTCCTTCTGCGGGCGCTGCACACGCCCAACATTGTATTCAGCACGTTTTCCATCACCACTAGTTTTTTCTCCGCGTCCCTGGCCATGCTCCGCTCGTCGTATTTCGCGCTGGGATATTCCGCCAACGACATTGTGCTGATCGTGCTGTGGATCCTGGCCTCCATGGAGGACCCCGTCTATATTCCGGTGGTGGTGAATTACTCCATCTTCCTGTTCAACGACCTGTATGGATTTGTCAGCTGGAAAAAGCGGGAAGCCCGGCAGAACTGAACACGCCTGTCCCACCGATAAAACGGCTCCGTCTGAAAGGACGGAGCCGTCAGGCTGTCGAAAAAGTCGAGCATAGCTGGGCTTTTTCGCATTTATATGGTAAAATAAGCATGGGTGATGAAAGATGCTTGAACGAGGGAAGCTGGATCGTGGAATCGTAGAAATCGTGGATACAGAAAGTTTGGCGCCGA
>JALFSO010000091.1 GCA_022778785.1 Dysosmobacter sp.
GCGGCTTTGCGATTCCCGGCCCCTTCTGGGCCGCCAATCGCGCCGCTTCCTCGAAACCGGCTCGCTTTTTCCGCCGCTGGCGGCGCTTCGCCAGTTTCCCCCTCGTACTCCCCCTGCAAAAAAGGACTCTTTTCCTTCAGATAGGTTTTTTCGACAAGCAAAGCCGCCGGCCATGTGGCCGGAGGCTTTGCGTATGCGCTTGCTTCGGGATCAGAACAGGGGCACCACGGCGCCGCTGTAGGTGTTCTCAATGTAGGTCTTCACGGTGTCGCTGTGGAGGGCCTCCACCAGAGCCTGGATGGCATCGTCGTTCTCGCGGCCCTCCTTCACGGCCAGAATGTTGGCGTACTCCTGAGCGGCGTCGCCCTGAGAGTCCTCAATGGCCAGAGCGTCGGTGGCGGCGTTGAGACCGCCCTGGAGGGCGTAGTTGCCGTTGATGACGGCCATGGCCACGTCGGGCAGGGACAGGGTCAGCTGGGCGGCCTCCATCTCGCGGATGTTCACCTTCACATTGTAGGAGGCGATGTCCTGAATGGTGGCGTTGGAGGCGGCGGTGATGCCGTCGTTCAGGGTGATGACGCCCTCCTGCTGGAGCAGGAGCAGGGCGCGGGTCTCGTTGGAGCCGTCGTTGGGCACGGCAATCTCGTCACCGTCCTTCAGGTCGGCAATGGCGGAGACCTTACCGGCGTAGATGCCGAAGGGCTCGTAGTGGACGGTGCAGGCGGACACCAGATGGGTGCCGTAGTCGCCGTTGAACCAGTTCAGATAGTTGACGTGCTGGAAGTAGTTGGCGTCCAGGTCTCCCTCCTCCACGGCGGTGTTGGGCTGGACGTAGTCGGTGTACTCCACCACCTCCAGGTCGATGCCCTGCTCAGCCAGGATGGGCTTGCACTGGGCCAGGATCTCGGCGTGGGGGGTGATGCTGGCGCCCACCTTCAGGGTGACGGTCTCGGCGGGGGCGGCGGAACCGGCGGCGCTGCCGGAGGCGGCGGGAGCGGAGGCGCTGCTGCCGGAAGAACCGCAGCCGGCCAGCAGGGACAGCGCCAGCAGGGCGCTCAGAGCGATGGTGCATACTTTCTTCATGTTCAAAACTCCTTTTCAAATTCGATCCAAATTTCCAAAAGCTGCTATGATGAACCGCGGAGGCGGTTTATCGGATGCGTTTGTCCATCCGGCTTGCCAGACGGTTGCCCACTCCCTGGACGATCTGCACCAGCAGGACCAGAATGATGACCTGGACCCACATGGTGACGGTCTCCTTGCGGTAGTAGCCGTAGTTGATGGCGATGGCGCCCAGGCCGCCGCCGCCCACGATGCCGGCCATGGCGGAGTAGCAGAGGATGGTGACGGTGGCGGTGGTGGCGCCGGAGATGAGAGAGGGTCTGGACTCCGGCAGGATCACCTTCACCACCACCTGCAACAGGGACGCGCCCATGGACTGGGCGGCCTCGATGGTGCCCCGATCCATCTCCCGGACGGAGCTCTCCACCAGACGGGCCACGAAGGGGAAGGCGGACACCACCAGGGGGACGATGATGGCCTTGCTGCCCACGGTGGTGCCGGTGATCAGTCGGGTGAGGCCCACCAGCAGGAAGATCATGATGAGGAAGGGCACGGAGCGCAACAGGTTAACGATGGTGCCCAGCACCTTGTTCACCGGCGCGTTGGGCCGGAGGCCCTGGCTGTCGGTGACGGCCAGCACCAGTCCCAGGGGCAGGCCGATGATGTAGGAGAACAGGGTGGAAAGGACCACCATGTAGAAGGTCTCCCAGAGACCCTGGGCGGTCATCTGCCAGAAAGCGGCGGTAAACATCTCTCAGACCTCCTCCTCTGCATAAGTGATGTGCTGGCTCTCCAGATAGGAGAGCATCCGGCCGGCCACGACCTCGTTTTCCGGCAGCTGGATCAGCATGTGGCCGTAGGCCTTGCCGTCGATGTCCCGGGTGTCGGCGTACCAGATGTTCACCGGCTCGCCGCAGGCCAGGACCATGCCGGCCACCACCGGCTGGTCGGAGGTGGTGCCGTCGAAGGTGATGCGGTAGACCTTTCCCCTGCCGTTGAAGCGGCGGACGGCGGCCTCGCCGCCGGGGATGATCAGCTCTCTGGCCGCGGCGGTTTTGGGGTGGCGGAACACCTCGCTGACGTTGCCGGTCTCCACGATGTGGCTGTCCGCGATGATGGCCACGTGAGAGCATATTTCCTCGATGACGCTCATCTGATGGGTAATGACCACCACCGTGACGCCCAGCTGGCGGTTCAGGTCTTTCAGCAGAGCCAGGATGGAGGCAGTGGTGGCGGGGTCCAGGGCGGAGGTTGCCTCGTCGCACAGCAGCACCTTGGGATTGGTGGCCAGGGCGCGGGCGATGGCCACCCGCTGCTTCTGGCCGCCGGACAGCTGAACGGGGTAGGCCCGTTCACGGTCTTCCAGGCCCACCAGCTTCAGAAGCTCCCGGGCACGGGTCAGGGCGTCGGCCCGCTTCCAGCCCGCCAGCTCCAGGGGGAAGCAGACGTTGTCCAGGGCAGTACGCTGCATCAGCAGGTTGAAGCTCTGGAAGATCATGCTGATAGACTGCCGGGCCTTCCGCAGATCCTTTTCGGACAGTGCGGTCATCTCCTTGCCGTCCACCACCACGCTGCCGCTGGTGGGACGCTCCAGCAGATTGATGCACCGCACCAGCGTGGATTTGCCTGCGCCGGACAGGCCGATGATGCCGAAGATGTCGCCGGCCTCCACGCTGAGATTGATGTCCTCCAAAGCGTGTACGGCGGACTCGCCGGTGCCGAAGGTCTTGGTGAGATGCCGGATTTCAATAATGGGCACGGGATCGCGCTCCTTCCTTGCGCCGGGGCGGCGCTTTTTTATGGCCATAAAAGACAATTGAACAACGGGGAGCGTGGCGGCGCGGAAAACAAAAAAGCCGCCCATGATGCAGATGCACCAAGGACGACGGATCGTACACGCCGTGTTACCACCTTGTTTTGCCGGAGCCTCGCGGCCGCGGCCTCTGAGAGTGCAGACACACTCCTGCGCGATGACGGGCGCTCCCGTTGCAGCCTATGCGGTCTCCCGCGGTCGGTGCACAACTCCAAGACCATGTTCGGCGCGGCCTTCCGTGTCCGTTTTCACCAGTCCGGACTCTCTTTGCCGTATCTCCGCGCGTACTCTTCTCTTCATCGTCTTTGCGGTGTTCAGTTGTTAATTTGCAGTTTAGACGGATTGCGGCGGAAAGTCAATCAGAAATTTTCACCATTCCATTTAGAAATCTCCATGGATTCTTTGTGCTTTTCTACAAAAGATGAAGAAAACCGGCGGCGGGCGCCGTATTTTTACATGGAGTGGATTGCATCCGATGGAGAGAACTGCTAAGATAAAACGAATTTCAGAAACCGACTCCGTCAGCTGGAAGGGAGGGGGTACCATGAACTGCAAAGACGGGATGCTCCGCTGGCTGCGGGACCTGCTGTGCGGCGCCCTCATCGGTGCGGGGGCCATCCTGCCCGGCGTGTCCGGCGGTGTGCTGGCGGTGGTGTTCGACATCTACCGCCCATTCATGGAGGTGCTGACCCATCCTTTCCAGGCGCTGCCGAAATACTGGAAATGGGTCCCGGCCCTGGTCATCGGCTGGTGCGTGGGCTTTCTGGGCTTCGCCCGGGGCATCTCCGCCATGATGGAGCAGTCCGACGCCGTGACCTACTGGCTGTTCATCGGTCTCATTGTGGGGACGCTGCCCCAGTTGTTCCGGGAGGCCGGGAAGGAGGGCAGGAGCCCTGGAGCCTGGCTCAGCTTCGCGGTGTGCTTCGCCGTCATGTTCCTGGGACTGTACCGCGCCAGCCGCACTGCCGCCTTCCACGTGGAGCCCGGCCTGTTCTGGTACAACTTCTGCGGCGTGCTGTGGGGCATGGGCATCATCATCCCCGGCTTCACGTCCTCCTCCATCATTATGGCGCTGGACCTGTACCAGCCGCTGATGGACGGTCTGTCCCGGATGGACGTCCGGGTACTGGCCTCCACACTGCCGGGAATGCTGGTGACCATCGCCCTGCTGGCGCGGCTGGTGAGCTGGTTCTTCCGGCGGTTCTACGCCCTGGCCTTCCACGGCATTCTGGGCATCGTGACGGCCTCCACCCTGGTCATCGTCCCCACGTCCTACACCGGCGCCGGGGAGGCGGCTGTGGCGGCGGGATGCTGCGTGGGCGGCTTCCTGCTGGCCTACTTTCTGGGCCGTCTGGACAAGCGCGTGGGCCAGCCCGGCGCGTGAACAAGAGAACAGAAAACCGGCCGCACAGCGGCCGGCCAGGCTGTCGAAAAAGTCCGATGGACTTTTTCGACAGCCTTCACAATGCCTCGCTTTTCTGCCCGCGCAGCGGGCCGAAAAGCTGCCGCTGCGCGGCGCAAACGCCTGCTGACACAGGCTTTTTGCAGGCATTCAATCCAACACGAG
>JALFSO010000099.1 GCA_022778785.1 Dysosmobacter sp.
GGGCGGCCCGGACAGGGAGGAGGCCCTCTTTGCCCGCTACTGCACGCTGGCGGCCATCGGCACGGTGGCCGACGTGATGCAGATGACCGGCGAGAACCGCACCATCGTCTCCCGGGGCCTTGCCACCCTGGACCGCTCGGACTTCATCGGGCTGCACGCCCTGCTGCGGGAGGCAGGTCTGGCCGGACGGGAGATCTCGTCGGTGCAGATCGGCTTCGTGCTGGCGCCCCGCATCAACGCGGCGGGACGCATGGGCGCCGCCGACATGGCGGCGGACCTGCTGCTGTGTCAGGACGCGGCGCAGGCGGAGGAGCTGGCCAAGGCCCTGTGCGCCCTGAACCGGGAGCGCCAGAGTGTGGAGCAGTCCATCTACTCCCAGGCGGAATCCATGATCGACGGCCTGCCGGAGGAGCAGCGCCGGGCGCTGGTGCTGGCCTCGGAGACCTGGCATCAGGGCGTGGTGGGCATCGTGGCCTCCCGTCTCAGCGAAAAATACTCCCGTCCCAGCTTTATGATCCATCTCAACGGCGGCGTGGGCAAGGGTTCCTGCCGCAGCTGGGGCGGCTTCAACCTGTTTGCCGCGCTGGAGAGCTGCTCCGACCTGCTGCTGGGCTTTGGCGGCCACGAGCTGGCGGCCGGCTTTACCATTGAGGAGGCCAACATTCCCGCCTTCCGGTCGCGGATGAACCAGTACGCCGCCGAATACTGGGTGGGGCAGGCGCCGGAATCGACGCTGGAGGTGGATATGGAGATCCGCCAGCCCTCCCGGGTCACCCTGCAGGAGGTGGAGGCGCTGGGCGCGCTGGAGCCCTACGGCAGCGGCAACGCACGGCCGCTGTTCTGCCTGATGGGCGCCACGCTGCTGCGGACCCAGAACGTGGGCCAGAACCGGCATTTGAAGCTGCGGCTGGGCAAGGGAAGCGCCCAGTTCGACGGCATCTTCTTTTCCACCAACGCCGCCGCCTGCGGCTGTCAGGAGGGCGACCGGGTGGACGCGGCGTTCTACTTGCAGATCAATGAATTTCGGGGCAGCCGCACCGTGCAGCTGCAGATGGTGGACATCCGTCCCTCGCTGCTGGCCAGCAGCCGGGAGCAGGAGTCTTTGACGCTGGTGGCCCAATGTGCCGCCGGCGAGCCGGTGTCCCCTAAAAACGCCCGGCGGATGCTGCCCTCCCGGGAGCAATATGTGGCCATGTGGCGGGCGCTGGAGCATCTGGCCGCCGCCGGTGAGCTGCACACCGCCTATCTGCCGCTGCTGCGGTCATTGTCCGCGTACATGGGCAAAACGGACGCCTTCCTGCGCTGCGCTTTCTGTCTGGAGGTCTTTCAGGAACGGGGTCTGCTGCATTTCCGGCGGCAGGGGGACGAGATCTTCCTGTCACTGGCCGCCAAGGATAAAAAGGTCAAGCTGGAGGATTCCGAGTACATACGGCGCCTGACGGACGCCGAAACCGGTCGGGGAGGAGGCGGTATCCAGTGAGCAATCCTGTGGATATTGATGCCATGTATCAGCATTTGGAGGACACGGTCCGCGGCTACAATCCCTCCGCCAATTTCCAGCAGATCCGTCAGGCCTATGAGCTGGCACGGGAAATGCACGGCACCCAGATGCGTAAGGATGGCTCGCCCTTTATCACCCACCCGCTGGCGGTGGCCCAGATCGTGGCGGAGGAGCTGCATCTGGACAGCGAATCCATCATAGCGGCGCTGCTGCACGACACCATCGAGGATACCTCCGCCACCCATGAGCAGATCGCCAAGCTGTTTTCCCCCACCGTGGCCGACCTGGTGGAGGGCGTCAGCAAGCTGACCCGCGTCCACTACACCTCCAAGGAGGAGGAGCAGATGGAGAACCTGCGGAAGATGCTGATGGCCATGAGCAAGGACATCCGGGTGATCCTCATCAAGATCTCCGATCGGCTCCACAACATGCGCACCATGGAGTATCAGACGCCGGAGAAGCAGAAGCAGAAGTCCTTCGAGACCATGGAGATCTACGCCCCCATCGCCCACCGGCTGGGTATGCAGAAAATGAAATGGGAGCTGGAGGATCTGAGCCTGAAGTATCTCGATCCGGTGGGCTATCGGGAGATCACCGAGGCGCTGGACGAGAAGGCCGCGGAATACGACGGCTTCATGTCCTCCATCCACGATCAGATCTCTCAGCGGTTGAAGGAGGCTGGGATCGAGGCCCAGGTCTACGGCCGCATGAAGCACCCCTACTCCATCTACCGCAAGATGTATACCCAGAACAAGAATCTGGACGACGTGTTTGACCTGTTCGCCTTTCGGGTC
>JALFSO010000036.1 GCA_022778785.1 Dysosmobacter sp.
CACGTCGATGGTCTCGCTGTAATCCACAGCCTCCACCTTCGCCTCCCGGTACAGCATGTCCAGCAGCCCACCCTTGTCATAGGGCAGGTGCAGCACCACCCGACGGGTGCCCTTGTCCAGCCGCCGGTCGATCATCTCCAGCAGCTTTTCCACGCCCTCGCCGGTCCTGGCAGAGATGGCGCAGATGTCCTCGCCGTGGGGCAGGATCTCCCCGGCCGGCAGGCAGTCACTCTTGTTAAACACATCGATGCGGGGCAGCTCTCCCGCCCCCAGCTCCAGGATCAGGGTCTCCACCACCTGGGCCTGGAGCTTCCACTCCGGGTTGGATACGTCGATGACATGCAGCAGCAGGTCGGCATACTCCAGTTCCTCCAGGGTCGCCTTGAAGGCCTCCACCAGCTGGTGGGGCAGCTTGCGGATGAAGCCCACGGTGTCGGAGATCACCACGTCCAGGGTGTCGCTGACGGTGAGCAGACGGCTGGTGGTGTCCAGGGTGTCGAACAGCCGGTTGTTGGCGGGGATGGCCGCGCCGGTGAGCTGATTCAGCAGCGTGGACTTGCCGGCGTTGGTGTAGCCCACGATGGCCACCACCGGGATCTCGTTCTTCCGGCGGCGCTCCCGCTGTGTGCCCCGGACCCGCCGGACCTCGTTCAGGTCCGCCCGGAGCTTGTCGATCTTCTTGTGGATGAGACGGCGGTCCGTCTCCAGCTGGGTCTCGCCGGGGCCCTTGGAGCCGATGGCCCCCTGGCCGCTGGTGCCGCCCTGGCGCTCCAGATGGGTCCACATGCCCGTCAGACGGGGCAGCAGATACTGGTACTGGGCCAGTTCCACCTGAAGACGGCCCTCCTTCGTCCGGGCACGCTGGGCGAAGATGTCCAGGATCAGGCCGCAGCGGTCCAGCACCTGGACGCCCAGCAGATCTGTCAGCACCCGCTGCTGGGAGGGGGACAGGTCGTTGTCGAAGATGACCATGGTGGCCCCCACGTTCTCGCAGTAGAGCTGGATCTCCGCCACCTTTCCCTCGCCCACGAAGGTCCGGGGGTCCGGGGACGCCCGATTCTGGAGGACGGTGCCCACGGTCTCGCCGCCGGCGGTCTCCACCAGGGCGGCCAGCTCCTCCATGGAGCCCTCGTCGGCGTTTTCGTCTCGTTTCAGCACCGGTGAGTTCAGTCCCACCAGTACGACTTTGTCTCTGACTTCCTGTGTTTCGCGCATAGGTTCTCCTTCAATTTATCAGACTTCCTGAGTGGTATAGGCCTCCACCACCTGGCCGATGTACATGCGGTGCCAGCCCTCACCCTGGTAGAATTTCTCCGGAGCCGGATTCGTCAGGTGTTCGCCGCCCATGTCCTGGGCGTACAGCTTTTTGCACACCAGCACCCACTGGCTCTCCGCCACATAGGGGGCGTCCCCGGCGCCGTAGCGGACGGTGAGGCCGCACTCCCGGAACTTGTCCACGTCACGGCCGCTCTTGGTGCCGCAGTAGGCCATGACGGTCCCCTTTTTCTCAGCGGGGAGGACGGACACGGTGAAGTAGTCGTGGGACTCCATGAACTGGTAGGTATACCGCTCTGGGCGGACATAGACGGTGCAGGCGGGCAGATTCCACATCCGGCCCAGGCCGCACCAGCCGATGGTCATGGTGTTGCACTTCTCCCGGTCTCCGGCGGTGAGAAGGGCGTTGTTGGTGCCGAACACGGAGAAGATCTCCGGCGTCAGCTTCTGAGGGTCCACGGAATGCAGTTCCATAATGGCAGAACTCCTTTCAATCTGAACAATGCGGGGCAGCCGCAGAACGGACCGCTCGCCGCGATGGGAGCGTCAGACCGCGTCAAGCTGACCGGCGATTTTCATATGAGGACAGTATATTCGTTTTCCGGCAAAAAGTAAAGGAACCGGCGTGGAAATCTTCTCCTTTTCCGGCAGCCGGCCAGCCGGACAGACAAAAAACAACTCCGCAGGCGGCGTTTCCTGCGGAGTTGATCCGGCCGGCCGGACAGTTCGTCCGCGCCTATTTGCTTTTGGCGGGGACAACGTCTTCGGCGGGGCCATTGGTCTTCTCCAGAAACGCGTCCACGAAGGCGTCTTCCATCTTTTTGTAGCTTCCCACGACGGTGTCCTCAATGGTTTTATACGCGCCGATGACGGTCTCGCCGATCTTTCCGGGCTTCAGTTTATATTCGCTCATAGTCTGTTTCCTCCTGTTGTCTGAACGGTGTTCTGATGGTCATGATCCGGTCGATGATGGGCATATCTTACGGCGGGATCGTTTGGAAATTGCTTGAAAATCGTTTGAGAATTGTTAAATGGAAAAATTCCGACAGTCAGGAACCGTCGCTGGCCATTATCCGGACAAAAACCGGAAAGCTGTCGGTTGATTTTTGCAACCGGTGTTGGGATAATAGAGGAAAATCCATGGAAATCGAGGTGCGCTATGAAAGCGGCGATTTATGAAGGCAAGCAGGCGGTCTCCATCCGGGAGGTGCCCACGCCGGTCTGCGGGGACAACGACGTTCTGCTCCAAAATCTGTATGCCAGCATCTGCGGCACAGATGTGGCGGTCTATACCCACGGCCCCGGCACCGGCCATAAGATCACAGTGGGCGGAGAGTTTGGCCACGAGGTGGTATCCCGGGTGGCCGCCGTGGGGAAAAACGTAAAGGACTTCCGGGTGGGGGACCGGGTCTACCCCTATCCGCTGCTGGTCACCGGAGACACCGGCCGCGCGGGGACCATCGGCGGTTTTTCCGAATACATCCTGGCGCCGGATCCGCAGCCCGGCAGACAGCTCTACAGGGTACCGGACAGCATCCCGGATCAGACGGCCTGCCTGATCGAGCCCTTTACCGTGGGGACCCGGGCGGCACGGCGCAGCCTGCCCAGGCAGGGCGAAAACGCCATCGTCTTCGGCGCCGGCACCATCGGTATTGCCGCAGCCATTGCCCTGAAGGAGTTCGGGTGCGGGCAGGTCATGGTGACGGACTTGTCCAATCTGCGGCTGGAGAAGGCGGCGGGGCTGGGCTTTGCCGTCTGCAACTCCGGGAGGGAGGACCTGAAGGTCAAAGCCATGGAGGTATTCGGAACGGCCCGGAGCCTCACTGGTGAGACTGCGGATGTGGACATCTACATCGATGCGGCGGGCGCTCCCGGACTGATCGAACAGTATCAGGGAATGGGCAAGATCATGAGCCGTCTGGTGGCAGTGGCCGTTCTGGCGGGCAAGCGGCCCATCGATGTGCTGGCCATGACCTACGCCCAGCATGCCATCATCGGCAGCGGCGGCTACATGCCGGAGGATGTGGAGATGGTTCTGGGCATCATGACGGAGGGAAAGTATGACATCGCCTCCATCATCACCCATGAGTTCCCCCACGAAAAACTGGCGGAGGCCATCGAGACCGCCGCTCAGATCGACAGAGCGATGAACGTGGTCATCAACTACGGGCTTTGAAGCAAAAAGAGAGGGCTGTCCGGATGGACAGCCTTCACAATGCCTCGCTTTTCTGCCTGCGCAGCGGGCCGAAAAGCTGCCGCTGCGCGGCGCAAACGCCTGCTGACACAGGCTTTTTGCAGGCATTCGATCCAACACGAGGGGGCTCCCGGGCACCGTTGCGGCTTTGCGATTCCCGGCCCCTTCTGGGCCGCCAATCGCGCCGCTTCCTCGAA
>JALFSO010000108.1 GCA_022778785.1 Dysosmobacter sp.
GCGGATCCTTGGGACGCGTTTTTAGGCAAACTCCGCTTTCATTCGGGACGCCCTGCGTGAGTGGGCTTCCCTCATGCCGCTCCGTTGCCCCTCCTCTTCCGCGCAAATCCACTTCGTTGGGTTTTGCGCGGATCCTTGGGAAACGTGTTTTTGGGGCAAACTCCGCTTTCATTCGGGACGCCCTGCGTGAGTGGGCATCCCTCATGCCGCTCCGTTGCCCCCTTGCACACCGTCGCGGCATTGCGATTCCCGGTCCCTTCGGGTCCGCCAATCGCGCCGCTTCCTCGAAACCGGCTCGCTTTTTCCGCCGCTGGCGGCGCTTCGCCGCTTTCCTCTTCCGCGCAAATCCACTTACCCACAAGGGGTATTCGGCATCCGTATGGCGGCAGAGCCGCCGACGGCTGCCCAATCGCTGGGTTTTGCGCGGATCCTTGGGAAACGTGTTTTTGGGGTCGCGTTTTCCGCTTTCCGCAGACTGCCGGATGGGGGCCATCCGACAGTCTGCATTGTAGCATATCTCCGCGGCGAATTGTGTTACATTTCTGTGACATTTGCCGCGGGGAATTTTACCGCTCCGACAGCTTCTTCGGCTCCGGATACGCCTCGCCCTGGGTGTCCACCCGGATGGACTTGATCACCACCGGCGTCTTCGGCTTGTCGTTCCAGCGGCTGGTGGGCACCTGGGAGATGCGCACCGCCTCCTCAACGCCCTCCGTCACCTGACCGAAGGCCGCGTAGTCGCCGTCCAGATGGGGCGCCGCGTCCACCATGATGAAGAACTGGCTGCCGGCAGAGTCCGGATGCATGGCCCGGGCCATGGACAGCACGCCCAGGGTGTGCTTCAGGTCGTTCTCCCGATAGCCGTTGCTGGCAAACTCGCCGGCGATGGAATAGCCCGGACCGCCGGTGCCGGTGCCCAGGGGGCAGCCGCCCTGGATCATGAAGCCGGGGATGCAGCGGTGGAAGATCAGGCCGTCGTAGAATTTGCCGTTGGCCAGGGCGATGAAGTTGGCCACGGTGTTGGGGGCCTTCTCCGGGTACAGCTCGCCCTTCATCACCGCGCCGTTCTCCATCTCAATGGTAACAATGGGATTTGACATGTCGTTCGTTCCTTTCTGTTTATCCTCTGATCGGAATATGGTGTTCCGTTAAAAACCAGATGAAATAGGGCGCGTTGCGCATATTGCTCTCATAGCGCAGCAGAAGACGCCCCTCCCGGTCATACACCCGGCTGCTGTCCGCGGGATTGAGGGTCATCCAGCCAATGTCGCTGACCGTGAATTCCCGCCTGCGGCCCAGGGAGGTCGTATACCGGATCACCTCTCCGTCCACGCAGATCCGCCGGACATAGGCGTCCGACAGGAGCCACAGCGAAGCCAGCACCAGCAGCCCGCCTGCCAGCAGATTGCCCGCGCCCATGTCCTCCTGCGCCGCCGCCAGGCCCTCCAGCGCCAAGAAGAAGACCAGGCAGACCCAGCCCAGTACCTTCACAAAGCCCCGCTCCCGCAGCTCAAACCGCGCCGGAAGCGTCTCGCCCTCCAATACCATGCTGCCGTCCGCATAGACCGTGTACGTAGCGGACCGGAGGGGTTCCTCCTCCGTGTTCCGTTTCCGCCCCATCAGCGGCGGGCCTTCATGGCCCGGTCCATCTCCCGCTGGGCGTCCCGCTTGGCGATGGAATCCCGCTTGTCGTAGGTCTTCTTGCCCTTGCACAGGCCCACTTCCACCTTCACCCGACCGTTGCGGAAGTACACCGACAGCGGCACCAGGGCGAAGCCGTCCCGCTGCACCAGGGCGCCCAGCTTGGCGATCTCCCGCCGGTGCATCAGCAGCCGACGGGTCCGCATGGGATCCCGGTTGAAGATGTTGCCGTGGTCATAGGGGGAGATGTGCATCTGATTGACGAACAGCTCGCCGTCCTTCACGGAGCACCAGGCGTCCTTCAGGTTCAGCGTTCCGGCCCGGATGGACTTCACCTCCGTGCCCGCCAGCTCGATGCCGGCCTCGTATTTCTCCTCCACGAAGTAGTCGTGATACGCCTTGCGGTTCTGGGCCGCGATCTTCACGCCGCTCTTTTCCACTGGAAATCCCCCCTTCTGCGATGGATCCATGGACGGCGCAGGCACCGTCCGCTCCCTACTATACCATGATTTTCCCCAGGGCGCAAGGAAAACAAACATTGGCATTTGCCCTCCGCTATGCTATAATGGCTGCAAATGATCACGCGAAACTTTGAACGAGGTGTTTGTACATGAATGAACCCATGGAGCTGACGGAGACCTTCGTCTCCCGGGAGAACAAATATAAAGGCCGCTTTCTGGACGTCCACGTGGATCAGATCACGCTGCCCAACGGCAAGCCCGCCGTCCGGGAAGTGGCGGACCACTGTCCCGGCGTGGCCATTCTGGCCCTGGACGACCGGAACAACGTGCTGACGGTGAGCCAGTACCGGTACGTATTCTCCAGAGTCCTGATGGAGATCCCCGCCGGCAAGCTGGAGCCCGGCGAGGACCCCGCCGCCGGCGCCCTGCGGGAGCTGAAGGAGGAGACCGGCGCGGTGCCGGACCAGTTCATCCCCATGGGCCATATCCTGCCCGCCCCCGGCTGCTACGGCGAGGTGCTGTATCTGTTCCTGGCCCGGGGGCTTCAGATGGGCGAGACCCAGCCCGACGAGGACGAGTTCCTGATCCAGGAGCGCATCCCCTTCGACGAGATGGTCCACCGCTGCCTCAACGGCGAGATCGAGGACGCCAAGACCGTGGCCGCCGTACTGAAGGCGAAGCTGCTGCTGGATCTGTAAGTCCGGCGGCTGGAAGGAGGTTCTGTTTTGGAGCCGAAAAAGAGCGTCCTCATCGTGGAGGACGAGAAGAATATCGTGGATATCCTGCGGTTCAATCTCCAGCGGGCCGGATACGACACCCTGGAGGCCTACGACGGAGAGGACGGCCTCTCCAAGGCCACGGAGGAGCATCCCGACCTGATCCTGCTGGACGTGATGCTGCCCAAAATGAACGGTTTTGACGTCTGCCGGGCCATCCGGGCCCAGGGGGACAACGTGCCCGTCATCATCCTCACCGCCCGGGAGGAGGAGTCCGACAAGGTGCTGGGTCTGGAGATCGGCGCCGACGACTACATCACCAAGCCCTTCTCCATGCGGGAGCTGATCGCCCGGGTGGGGGCCAACATCCGCCGCACCTCCATGTCCGCCTCCGCGGCGGCGGACAGCGCCATGCCGGTGGCGGGAGACCTGTCCATCGACACGGACAGCCATCAGGTCTGCCGGGCGGGAAAGGCCGTGGATCTGACCCAGCGGGAATACGAGCTGCTGACCTTCCTGGCCAGCCATCCCAACAAGGTCTACTCCCGGGTGGCGCTGATGGAGCAGGTGTGGAACTACGGCTACGTGGGCGACGACGTCCGCACCGTGGACGTCACCGTCCGGCGGCTGCGGGAAAAAATCGAAGCCGATCCGGCGAATCCGGTGTACATCCTTACCCGGCGGGGAGCTGGATACTACTTTAAAGTGTGATCTTGATTTGGTCCCTCGCGGGAGTCTGGTGGTGCGCCCCGTTCGGGGCGCGGGATGGTGCGGCGAAGGCCGCGGGCTTCAAAACCCCCATTCTCTTTTTCCTGGAGAGGAAAAAGAGAATGCGCCTTTTGATGGTGTAAGAGAAAAAGGCTCTGGCGGCGGCATTTCAGGCTCCGCCTGAAACGCCTTTTCCCGCCTGTTACGAGGGGTTTTGGGGTGCTGATTTGACAGCTTCGTCCACTCACCCGCGTATGGCGGTCCCGTCAGTTGGGGGTGGTCCCGGATGCACCCTGCTCCTGTTTTGCTGCCGCACCCTGGCATTCGCAGAGACCCTGGCACCGTTCTTTCGATACCCACCAGATTGCGGCAGCAAAAGAGAAGCTGAGGGTATCCGGAAATACCCCCAGCTTTTTCGTGTTCCATATGTGGTTGAACAGGCAAAAGCCTGCAAGTTACTACCAGTCCAAAACCCCCGTAACAGGCGCTGCGAGCGTTCCGGACGAAGTCCGGAATGCCGCCGCCAGCGTCTTTTCTCTTGACACCATCAAAAGGCGCTTTCTCTTTTCGGCGCAACCGAAAAGAGAAAGGGGGTTTTGCCCGCGGCGGAGCCGCAAGCCCGCGGTCTTCACCGCACTTTCCCGCGCCCCGTAGGGGCGCACATCCAGTCTCCCGCGAGGGAAACCCCGCAAAAACCCAGTCCCCCGCAAGGGGGAAAACCTCCGCAAAAACCCCGCCCCGGAGGGGCGAAAGAAAGAAGGTGCCGGGGTATGTTCCGCAGCCTGCACATGAAGCTGACCATGATCCTGCTGCTGCTCATCACCTCCCTGATGGCGGTGGTGGGCGCGTTCCTCACCACCAGCGTGTCCAGCTTCTATATCGATATGTTCTACCAGCAGATGGACGACGTGTTCGGCGCCGGGAATCCGGAGTTCTATCCCTCCCTGTGCCAGGAGGCCGCCCAGTCCGGCGGCGCCAAGCTGTGGGAGATGCTGGAGTACAAGTCCGGCCTGCTGGGCATCGACTACCGCACCCGGAACTACTATATCCTGGACCGCAACGGCGTCTTCCTCTCCGGCTCCGACGAGGAGAGCGGACGCCATCTGGAGATCACCGCCAACATCCTGGCGGCGGAGAACGGCCGGGTGGGCGACGCCAGCGACATCACCGCCGACTACATGGACTTCGCCATCCCCGTCACCGACCCCGGCGACGGCGTCACGGTGCTGAATATCGTCTACATTCTGGACAGCCGCTCCACCGTGTCCCAGCTGAATTCCCACCTGTTCCTCATCATCGTCCAGGCCCTGCTGGTGGGCCTGCTCATCTCCCTGCTGCTGAGCTTCCTGCTGTCCAAGGCCATGGTGGGCCCCATCGAGAAGCTGACCACCGGCGCGGAGCGGGTGGCCGCCGGGGACTTCGGCAGTCCCCTGCCGGTGGAGTCCACCGACGAGATCGGCATTCTCACCGGCACCTTCAACGAGATGGCCGGTGTCCTCCAGGAGACCCTGGCCGCCGTGGAGAACGAGCGCAACAAGCTGGACACCCTGTTCCTCCACATGACCGACGGCGTGGTGGCCTTTGGCCACGACGGGAAGCTCATCCACAGCAATCCCGCCGCCCAGGCCATGCTCCGCCAGCCCATCGACAGCACCTGCACCTACGAGGACCTGTTCGGCGGCGTCTACCCCTTCCGGGAGATGCTGGCCATCCAGCGGCCCAACTACGCCGAGGCGGAGATGAAGGTGGAAGACCGGACCCTGGAGCTGTATCTGGCCCCCTTCTCCGACCGGGAGCGGGGCGGCGTGCTCATCGTCCTCCACGACGTGACGGAGCAGCACCGCAACGAGGAGCGCCGGAAGGAATTCGTGGCCAACGTGTCCCATGAGCTGCGGACCCCCCTGACCAACGTCCGCAGCTACGCCGAGACCCTCCGGGACGGCGGCGACGACATCCCCCGGGACACCGCCGACGGCTTCCTGGACATCATCATCAACGAGACGGACCGGATGACCAACATCGTCCAGGACCTGCTGACATTGTCCCGGCTGGACGCCGGCAACGCGGAGCTGAACCTGATCCGCTTCAGCTTCCGGGAGGCCATCGAGAGCGTCTGCCGGGCCAACGCCATCGCCGCCCAGCGCCACGGCCATCAGCTGACCTGCCAGCTGGGAGAGCTGCCCCTCATCACCGCCGACCGCTCCCGGCTGGAGCAGGTGATGATGAACGTGGTTGGCAACGCCATCAAATACACCCCCGACGGCGGACACATCCGCGTCACCGCCGGAACGCAGGACGAGACCGTCTGGATGGAGGTGGCCGACGACGGCATCGGCATCCCCGCCAAGGACCGGGACCGGGTCTTCGACCGCTTCTACCGGGTGGACAAGGCCCGCTCCCGGGAGTCCGGCGGCACCGGTCTGGGATTGTCCATCGCCAGGGAGATCGTCATCCGCCACCACGGAAAGCTGTTCCTGGTGGACCGTCCCGGCCCCGGCACCACCGTGCGGCTGGAGCTGCCCATCGCCCCGCCGGGGGCATAACAGGCCCTGTCCGGGCACATGATCAGGAGAGGAGACGGCGGTATGGAGCCATCGAACAAGCTGCGCCGGGACATCTTGCAGAACGTCCTCATCGTCCTGCTGACCGTCACCGCCTTTTTGCAGCTGTATCTGCTGCTGCGCCCCGCCGACAGCGGCGCGGGCCGCCGTCAGACCGTCCCCATCCCCGAGACCGTGACGGAGCTGACCGCCGTGCCCACCCCCCTGCGGCTGGCCGTCACCGGCGCCTACGGCCGGTACGGCGATCTGGCCCTGACCACCACCGACGAGGACTTCGCCGGTCCGGGCAGCCTGCTCCGGGAGGCCCTGGGCTCCGCGGGCAGTTTTCAGGACTGCCGGGAGTCGGACTTCCGCTCCGCCCTGACGGCGGTGTCCGTCTATTACGACTTTGAAAACGTCCTGCCCCTGTCCGTGGCGGCGGAGCTGGTGGGCGCCGACGCGCCGCCCGCGGAACTGGCCGTCCGGCGGCTGGTGCTGGCCGCCGGAGAGGACGGCGTGGAGCTGTATCTCACCGACGGCGCCCTCTATCACCGCTTCGCCACCAAGGTGGCCCCGGCGTCCCTGGAGGACCTGGTGGGCAGCTATCAGCCCGGCGGCGCCGCCTTTGCCTTTGAGCTGGGGGAGACCGCCCTGGATCCCTATACCCTCCTTCCCACGGAGGATCTGCCGGAGTACCTGGAGTTCTCCGTCCAGGACACCGCAGGCAGCGCCGATGAGCTGCTGTCCGCCGTGGGCTTCAACCCCAGCACCAAGGACCGGTACACCGCCTCCAACGGCACCCAGGTCATCGGCGAGGGCGAGCGGACCCTCCGCATCCAGCCCGACGGCACCGTGGACTACGACGGCGGCGCCGACGAGGCCCTCTCCATCTCCGCCGCGGGCCAGACGGCCACCGCCGGGGAGGCGGTGCTGGGCAGCTATCAATTCCTGTACCGGCTCCTGTCCAGCGGCGGCGCCCTGGCCCTCCAGAGCGTGGAGCCCGCAGCGGAGGACGGCTGGCTCCTGACCTTCGACTATCAGGTGAACGGCGTACCCGTCCGCCTCAGCGGCGGAGAGTCCGCCGCCGTGGTGGAGATCCAGGGGCTTCAGATCGTCCGGTTCACCCTCCATCCCCGGCAGTACCTGCCCATGGCGGATACCTCCCGCCTGCTGCCGCTGACTCAGGCGCTGGCCATCGCCCGCACCTACGCGGGCCGGGAGCTGAACATCTGCTACACCGACACCGGCGCAGGCACCATCACCGCCGGCTGGCTGGCCGAATAAATTCCTAATTCAGAAAGGGGGGTGTGCCGCCCATGGACCGGACCCGTCTGAAAAACATCATCCTTCTCATCCTGCTGCTGATGAACGCGGTGCTGCTGTGCTCTCTGGCCAGCGTCCGGGGCCAGGAGCGCTCCGCCCGGGAGCGCACCGCCCGGGAGCTGACGGAGCTGTTCGCCTCCGAGGACATCGCTCTGGAGGCCCGCATCCCCTCCTCCCTGCCCCCCGCCAGCGTGACCCTCAGCCGGGATCTGGACGGGGACCGCGCTCTGGCCGCCGCCCTGCTGGGCGACGACCTGACCATGTCCAACGAGGGCGGCGGCATCTACATTTTCACCAGCTCCGCCGGACAGGCCCTGTTCCGCTCCAACGGCGTCTTCGAGGCAACGGGCACCCTGGCCCGGTCGGACGCTGAGGCCGTCTGCCGGAAGTTCTGCCAGGCCTTCGGCTATCAGGATCTGACCCTGGACCCGGACAGCGGCACAGGCTCGGCGGTGCAGTACTTCGACGGCTACCCCGTGTCCAACGCCTCCGTGGACTTCGCCGTCTCCGGCGGCAGTCTGGTATCCGTCTCCGGCGCCCATCTGCCCCAGACTGCCTCTGCCTCCGTCTCCGGCGGCTCCATGTCCGCCGTGACGGCCCTGACCAAGTTCCTCAACGCCCGCCGGGACAGCGGCGCCGTGGTGTCCGCCGTGACGGAGGTCTACCTCTGCTACGAGCTCCAGAGCACCGCCGCGGCCCCCATGTCCCTGGTGCCCGCCTGGTGTGTCGTCACCGACACCGGAAATTATTATGTAAACTGTTTGACAGAGGCTGTCACCCGCAGCTGATTTCTGTACAGGACGGCAGGAAGAAACTGTTTGCTTTTCCCTGCCGGATATGCTATGCTATTGCTGTGTAAGTCTGTCCGCAGACTCTGGTATGAACCGGCGCGGGCGGGGGCAAACTGTCCTTGCCGGCCCGCGATCCGTGCGTTCGCCGGAGACTGTCCGGATGGACAGGCCCCATACCGGCACGCGGGGCGTGCCGCTTTGACGATGCGATACTGATCGGAGCCGTTTCCGGCTCCCGCGGCAGTTCCGCCGCGGGCTTCCTGAGAATCTTTTACACCTTCGGAAGCTGTCTGACGATAACGAGCCTTTTGGAGAGAGGGTCCAACATTGACAAATTATGTGATTCGCGGCGGCAAGCCGCTTTTCGGCGAGGTAGAGATCAGCGGCTTCAAGAACGCCGCCGTGGCCATCATCCCCGCCGCCCTGCTGGTGGACGGTGTCTGCCGCATTGAGAACATCCCCCAGATCTCTGACGTGACGCTGTGCCTCCGGATCCTGGAAAATCTGGGCGCGGGCGTCCGGTCCATCAATCCCCACACCGTGGAGATCGACTGCACCCACATCCGCTCCACCCGCACCAGCTATGACCTGGCCCGGAAGATCCGGGCCTCCTACTACCTCATCGGCTCCCTACTGGGCCGGTTCGGGCAGGCGGAGGTGGCCATGCCCGGCGGCTGCAACTTCGGCGTGCGGCCCATCGACCAGCACGTGAAGGGCTTCACCGCCATGGGCGCCAAGGTGGTGGTGGAGGGCGGCTTCATCCACGCCTCCGCGGAGACGGGCCGTCTCCACGGCGCCAACATCTATCTGGACGTGGTGTCCGTGGGGGCCACCATGAACATCATGATGGCTGCCGTTCTGGCGGAGGGCAACACCGTCATCGAGAACGCCGCCAAGGAGCCCCACATCGTGGACCTGGCCAACTTCCTGAACTCCATGGGCGCCTCCATCCGGGGCGCTGGCACGGACACCATCAAGATCAAGGGCGTCACCCATCTCACCGGCGGCACCTACGCCATCATCCCCGACCAGATCGAGGCGGGCACCTACATGGCCGCCGTGGCCGCCACCGGCGGACAGATCCTGGTGAAGAACATTATTCCCAAACACATGGATTGTATCACCGCCAAGCTCCAGGAGTGCGGCGTGGAGGTGGAGGAGCTGGACGACACCCTGCTGGTCCGCCGGACAGGCCCTCTCCAGAAGACCAACGTGAAGACCATGCCCTATCCCGGCTTCCCCACGGATATGCAGCCCCAGATCACCGCCGTGCTGTCCCTGGCCCAGGGCACGTCCCTGGTGACGGAGAGCGTGTGGAACAACCGCTACCGCTACGTGGACGAGCTGAAGCGCATGGGCGCCTCCATTCAGGTGGATGACCGGACCGCCGTGGTGGAGGGCGTGGACCATCTCACCGGCGCGCCCATCCAGGCCTGCGATCTGCGGGCGGGGGCGGCGCTGGTCATCGCGGCCCTGGCGGCTCAGGGCGTCAGTGAGATCAGCTGCGTGCAGTATATCGAGCGGGGCTATGAGAATCTGGTGGAGAAGCTCCGTGCCCTGGGTGCGGACATCCGCGCCGTGGAGGTCCCCGGAGAGAATGACGAGATGGAGGCGCATATAGGCTGAGGGCCTTAAAGAGGGGACTTCGTCCCCCCTTTAGATTCCCCCTCACCAGTGACGTCGGTCACTGGTGTGTGCGCCCCAGGGGCGCACGGGTCTCGGTATTTTTGCCACGTACACGCCGCGGCAAAAATGATTACAGCAACTTCTTTTGCCCTGCGGGCAAAAGAACCGTGGGAAACCGTAGGTTTCCCCCTGGCCCCCTTTCCCGGACTGGTGCGGTTTCCCCTGGCCCCCTTTCCCGGACTGGCGGTTTTAGGGCGGAACTCCTGCCGTATATCTCCTATCTCCTAATTCCTAATTCCTAATTCCTAACTCCTAATTCCTAATTCCTAACTCCTAATTGTTCGCGCCGCCGTGGAGGATGTCGCCCCCCGGGCAAGGTTCTCTCCGGCGGTGTTCTGCTTTTTTGTACGCTTTCACGTATCATTCCTTCTTCGAGGTTTATCATCTTGACCACCATACATACCCTGGCCAGCGGCTCCTCCGGGAATGCCGCCCTGGTGAGCTGCTGCGGCGTCCATGTTCTGCTGGACGCCGGTATCTCCTGCCGCCGCATCGTCGTCGCCCTTCGGACGCTGGGCGTGGAGCCGGAGGAGCTGGCCGCCGTGTTCATCACCCATACCCACACCGATCACATCGGCGGACTTCAGACCTTCGTGAAGAAGTACGCCGTTCCCGTTTACGCCAGCCGCCGCACCTGCACGGGTCTGGCTTACCGCATCGCCGGCATTGAGCCGCTGCTCCGCCCCTTCGCCGATGGGGAGACCATCTCCCTGGACGGCCTCACCGTCACCTCCTTCCCCACCTGCCACGACGCCCCCGGCGCCTGCGGCTACCGGTTCGGGGACGCCGGCGTGCTGACGGACTCCGGCTACGTGACGGAGGAGGCGGCGGAGGTCCTCACCGGCGTGCCCCTTCTGGTACTGGAGGCCAACCACGACGTGGACGCCCTCCGGTCCGGCCCCTATCCCTACTATCTCAAGCAGCGTATTCTCGGCCCGGAGGGCCATCTCAGCAACGAGGACGCCGCGGCCTTCGCCCTGGCCTCCGCCCGGGCCGGGACCCGGGAGATCGTGCTGGCCCATCTCAGCCGGGAGAACAACACCCCCGCCATGGCCCTGAACGCCGTGGGACGGGCGCTGGAGACGCTGGACGTCCCGGTGCCCCTGTCCGTGGCCCCCAGGGACACGGTGAGCCAGGGGTATCATACTAAAACTGATTAAAACGGTTCAAACCGTTTGATAGCGGGTCGCGCGTTCAGTTTTTATGATCAGTGAGACTCCAAATCTCTGATTTGGCTCGTCGAACTGATGCACAGCAGACGCCGAATTGTGCCCCTGCACAATTCGAGCGTGCGCAGCACGCGGGATTCTTGATGAAACTTTTTCATCAAGAATCAGGATCAGACGTCTTCGGAGGAGACCGTATGCAGAAGGTGACCTTGCTCTGCGTGGGCAAGCTGAAGGAGAAATTCTACGCCGACGCCGCCGCGGAGTACGTCAAGCGGCTGAGCCGGTACTGTGACCTGACCGTCACGGAGCTGCCGGAGGAGCGTCTGCCGGAGAATCCCTCCCCCGCCCAGATCGAGGCGGCTCTGGCAAAGGAGGCAGCCGCCATCCGGGCCAAGCTGCCGCCCTCCGCCTTTCTCATCGCCCTGTGCATCGAGGGGAAGGAGCGGTCCAGCGAGGAGCTGGCCCGCCAGATGGCGGACTGGGCCAACCGGGGAGAGAAGCAGCTGGTGTTTCTCATCGGCGGGTCCTTCGGCCTGCACCCCTCCGTCAAGGACGCCGCCGGGGCGCGGCTGTCCATGTCCCCTATGACATTTCCCCACCATCTGGCCCGGGTGATGCTGCTGGAGCAGATCTACCGGGCGTACCAGATCAACGCGGGCACCCGATATCACAAGTAAAGGACGTGAGCGTATGACGGAACCGGCCAAGGATTTCTGGGCCAGAGCAGACCGCGATCTGCTGAAGCGCTGGCCCAAGGACGCGGAGGGCCATCCGGAGCAGGCGGTGAGCCTGGGCATCCAGTGGGAGCTGGACAGCATGGCGGACATCACCGTGTCCATGCTGGAGAGCTGCGGCATCCCCACCTTCAAGAACGGCACGCTGGGCAAGGTGCTGGGCGGCTTCGCGGCCCAGGGCGTGGACATCTGCGTCCCCGCCTCCCGTGCGGAGGAGGCCCGGGCCCTGCTGGAGCAGCAGCCGGAGACAGAGGAGACAGCGGAATAAATGTGGTCCCCCATGGGCCCGGGGCGTCTTGCTGGATGCGCGCCGGGACCCTTTGACAGGCAGATTCTCAAATTTGTTATAGGAGGAAGTACATATGGATTTCATGAAGGAATATGAAAAGTGGCTGGCAAGCCCCGCCCTCTCGGCCGAGGAGCACGCGGAGTTGGAGGCCATCCGGAACGACCCCAAGGAGATCGAGGGCCGGTTCTACGGCCCGCTGGAGTTCGGCACCGCCGGTCTGCGGGGCACCATGTGCACCGGCCTGCACAATATGAACATCCATGTCATCCGCTGGGCCACCCAGGGCTTCTGCAAGGTCATCGCCGAGGGCGGCGAGGAGTCCAAGCAGCGGGGCGTGGCCATCGCCAACGACTGCCGCAACCACTCCCTGGAGTTCGCCCGGGCCGCCGCCGAGGTCTGCGCCGCCAACGGCATCCATGTCCGCATCTTCGACGCCCTGCGTCCCACTCCCGAGCTGAGCTTCACCGTCCGGGAGTACCACTGCCAGGCGGGAATCAACGTCACCGCCTCCCACAACCCCAAGGAGTACAACGGCTACAAGGTCTACTGGGAGGACGGCGCCCAGCTGCCGCCCCATCACGCCGACGCCATCGCCGAGGAGCTGTCCAAGATCGACATCTTCGACGGCGTGAAGACCATGCCCTATGACGAGGGCGTGAAGGCCGGTCTCATCGAGGTCATCGGCGACGAGACGGACCGGAAGTTCATGGCCAACGTCACCGCCCAGATCCTGGACAAGGAGGCGGTGGAGCAGGTGGCTGACACCTTCAAGCTGGTGTACACCCCCTTCCACGGCTGCGGCTACAAGCTGGTCCCCGAGGCCCTGAAGACCCTGGGCATCAAGCACCTGCTGTGCGAGCCCAAGCAGATGGTCATCGACGGCGACTTCCCCACCGTGGTCTCCCCCAACCCGGAGAACCCCGAGGGCTTCTATCTGGCCGTTGATCTGGCCAAGGCCAACGATGTCGACTTCATCCTGGGCACCGACCCTGACAGCGACCGCGTGGGCATCATGGTCCGGGATCACAGCGGCGAGTTCCGCCCCGTCACCGGCAACCAGACCGGCGTGCTGCTGCTGGACTACCTCATCGGCGCCATGCGCCGCACCGGCAAGATGCCGGAGAAGCCCGTGGCCCTGAAGACCATCGTCACCACGGAGATGGCCCGGAAGGTGGCCGAGGTCAACGGCCTCCAGTGCTACGACACCTTCACCGGCTTCAAGTTCCTGGCGGAGAAGAAGGACAAGCTGGAGAACTCCGGCGAGGGCAAGGTCATCTTCTCCTACGAGGAGAGTTACGGCTACATGCTGGGCGACTACGTCCGGGACAAGGACGCCGTCACCGCCTCCATGATGCTGACAGAGATGGCCGCTTGGTACGCCGGTCAGGGCCTGACCCTGTTCGACGCCCTGGAGAAGCTGTACGAGAAGTACGGCTACTACGCCGAGAAGACCCACAATCTGGTGATGCCCGGCCTGGATGGTCTGAAGGACATGGCCGCGCTGATGAAGTCCCTGCGGGAGACCCCGCCCGCCGAGATCTCCGGCGTGAAGGTGGCCCAGTTCAAGGACTACAAGGACGGCTCCGTCACCGATCTGGCCACCGGCGAGAAGAGCACCATGGAGCTGTCCGGCTCCAACGTGCTGCGCTTCGAGATGGCCGACGGCACCTCCGTCATCGTCCGTCCCTCCGGCACCGAGCCCAAGATCAAGGTCTACGTCCTGACCAAGGGCGACACCAAGGCCGACTGCGACGCCAATCTGGAGAAGTACGCCCAGTGGGTGGCCAGCCTGAAGAAGTAAATCCCCCAAAACGCACCAGCGCCGCCGGGAAACCGGCGGCGCTGTTCTGTTTCTTCGCTCCGCCGGTCTCACGGCGGGGCTGTTCTGTTTTCCCGCTACCAGCCCAGGACTTCCGTCAGCAGACGGAGGGCCGGGAGGGCCATCCACAGCAGCCGCGCCAGCCAGGACAGCAGGGCCGCCATGCTTCCCCATAGCATCAGAGACACCAGCCCTCCGGGGCGTGGCGCAGCCACCACGCGGCGGCGGTGAGGCACAGTGCCGCCAGCGTCACCAGCACGCACAGGAGCATCCCCACCCAGTCGTACCGGACGCGGCCGTCCTTCCGGGCCGCCAGCAGCGTCTCCACGCCCAGGCTCACCAGCAGCAGCGGCGACAGTCCCATGGCCCACAGGAAGTCCTCCCAGGGCAGCCACAGCGTGGCCAGCATGGCAAGGCCCGCCCCGATGAGGGTCACGCCGGTGGTGAAAGTCCCCACCCGGCGGACGGGCCGCTGATCACTCCGCTCCATGGCCGTCCTCCTGTTCCGCGGTTCCGCCCTCCGGACCGGAATCGCCGGACGCCGCGCCGTCCTCCGCCGGGGACGCCGTCACCGGCTCCGCCTGCCCGAAGTCATTCCGAGGCGGGGCGTAGGGCTGATAGCCCTCCTCCGGCGGCACCGTCTTCGGCCCCCGGATGAACCACACGCCCAGGGCGATGACGCCCACGGTGGCGGCCAGTCTGGGCAGGTCGTCCCGGATGAAGTAGTACACCCAGCCGAACATCTCCCAGACGAAGCCGTCGAAGCGCAGGAGCGCTCCAGCGCAGGACTGCAACAGGGCGTACAGGCCCAGGACCACCAGACACCAGCCCACCAGGCTGTGACGCCGCTGTGCCAGTCTGGCCAACTGCTCCGCGTCGGCGCCGGATAGGCCGAACAGATACCCGTCCGGCTGGGCGGTGCCGCTGTCCAGCCCGGCCCGCAGGTTCCAGGTGTCGAAGAAGGCGTACAGCCACAGCACCGGCAGCACGATGGCCAGCTCCCCGAAGTTCAGGAACGACGCCGCGCCGATGTCCAGACACACCGCCGCCGTCATGGAGATGCCCCGCTTCATATAGCCCAGGTACATCTGGCCGCAGCCGGGGATGCAGGCGCAGATGAACAGCAGGATTCGATTTTTCCTCATGATGTGTGACCTCCTTGTATGTTGTCCCGGCCCGCCCACAGGCCGGTGATCTGTTCCAGCCGCCGGTCCAGCCGCTCCGGCCAGGACCGCAAAACCTCTCCGATGACGGGGCGCTCCCCGCCGCCGCGGGGCACGGAGACCGCCGGGGCCGTCCAGACCGCCGTCACCACCACCGCCACGGCGGCTGCCGCCGCGGTGCAGCGGTTCAGCAGCAGCCCCGCCGCCCGGCGGCGGATGCGCCGCCGGATGTTCTCTTTGCACCGGGGCGGCGGCTCCATCAGCGGCGTCTCCGCCAGCAGGGCGGCATACCGCTCCAGACAGCCGTCGCAGTAGCTGAGATGCTCCGCCAGCTCCAGCCGCTCCAGTTCCGTCAGGGGCCCGCCGTCCGTCAGGACCCGGAGGGCCTCCTCCGTCAGATGTCCGTGTTTGTCAAAGGCGTTCATGGGTCCGCTCCCCCTTTCAGCTGCTCCCGCAGGAGCCGTTTTCCCCGGGTGATCTGGGTATGTACCGTCTTCACCGGACGGCCCAGGGCCAGCGCCGTCTCCTCCGGCGTCCGCTCCTCCAGCAGATGGAGCCGCAGGACGCTGCCGTATGGCTCCCGCAGGGCCATGATCTGCCGCCGCAGCTCCGCCTCGCCGCAGCGGCTCAGGGCCGTCTCCTCGGTGGACGGCTCCGGCGGGCCGGGGGGCATCTCCTCGTCTCCCGGCAGAACCGTCCGGCGGCTGTAGGCGCTGAGGAGATGGTCCTTGGCCTTGTTGACGGCGATGCGGGCCAGCCACTGGCGCTCGTAGCCCGCCGGACAGTCCGCCAGATGGAGGTAGGCGGACAGGAAGGTCTCCTGGGTCAGGTCCTCCGCCGTCTGAACGTCCCGGACCATCTGATAACAGACGGTGTATACCAGCCGCTGGTACTGATCCACCAGCCGCTCAAAGGATGGTTCTCTCCGCCGGTCCACGGGACGCCTCACCTCTCTTCTGTCTCATAAAACGGGACGGCGGGCCGGATTTCTTCAACCCGGAAAAAACTTTTCCGCCCGGCGCCGTCCCGCCCCGCCGTATGAAAGCCGCCTTCCGGACATATTCTATCACAGATATCGTGGACCTGCTGATACCACGGAACAAAAAGGAGAGGATGCTGCCCTATGGATCAACACTACCCCTACACCCTGCCGCCGCTGGCCTTCCCCTACGACGCCCTGGAGCCGGAGCTCAGCGCCAAGACCATGCACTTCCACCACGACAAGCACTTCGCCGCCTATATCGACAACCTCAACGCCCTGTTGAAGGACCATCCGGAGTACCAGACCTGGACCCTGGAGCAGCTGTGCCAGGACTGGTGTCAGCTGCCGGAGGACATCCGCCAGGGCGTCCGGAATAACGCCGGCGGCGTGTACCTCCACGACCTCTACTTCGCCAACCTGCACCCCACGCCGGTATCCTCCCCGGTCCCGCCTCTGGATGGGGCCATCGCCCGGTACTTCGGGGACCTGCCGGGCCTGAAATCCGCCATGAAGACGGCGGCTCTGGGCCAGTTCGGCTCCGGCTGGGCCTGTCTCTGCGCCGGTCCCGACGGGACGCTGTCGGTGGTAAAGACCGCCAATCAGGACACGCCCCTGCCCCTGAAGCCCCTGCTGTGCTGCGACGTGTGGGAACACGCCTACTATCTGGACTACCAGAACCGCCGGGGGGACTACTTCGACGCCTGGTGGCTTCTGGCGGACTGGCCCCGCATCTCCCGGGCCTACGAGATCTGGATGTCCCGCCGCATCCCGGACCCCGGCCAGTGACCCTTTTCCCAAAACGCCCCGGCGTCTCCCGCCCAGAAGACGCCGGGGCACAAAATTTTCCGTTGCTTTTTTCCACAGCGGTGCTTATACTGAATACGGCATTGTGCAGCAGAATTGATAACGGAAACGAAAGGGGGCCGCGGCATGGCGGTGAAGCTGGAGCTGTACCGGGTGTTCCGGGAGGTGGCGGAGACCGGCAATATCTCCGTGGCGGCGAAGAATCTGTATATCTCCCAGTCGGCGGTGAGCCAGTCCATCAAGCAGCTGGAGACGGCTTTGCAGGCCCGTCTGTTCGCCCGGTCGCCCCGGGGCGTCACCCTGACGGGGGAGGGCCAGATGCTGTACCAGTACGTCCGCAGCGCCCTGAGCCTACTGTCCACGGGAGAGGACAAGCTGTCCCAGGCCCAGCAGCTGCTGCTGGGCACCCTGACCATCGGCGCCAGCGACACCGTGACCGCCATGTTCCTGACGCCCTATCTGGAGCGGTTCCACCGGGAGCACCCCGGCATCCGGCTGAAGATCGTCAGCGGACGCAGCGCCAAGGTGCTGTCCCTGCTGAAATCCGGCGTGGTGGACATCGCCTTTGCCTCCTCTCCCGCCGACAAGTCCAGCCTGACGGACTGGCCCTGCTTCCAGACCCACACCGCCTTCGTGGCGGGCAGCGGCTACGACTGCGACTTCGACCACGTGTACACCGCCCGGGAGATCGCGGCGTTCCCCCTGATCCTGCTGGAGCGGAAGGCCAGCAGCCGGGTCTTCCTGGAGCAGACCTTCCTACGGTGGGGCATCACCCTGACGCCGGAGATCGAGCTGTCCTCCCGGTCGCTGCTGGTGTCCCTGGCGAAGATCGGCCTGGGCGTGGCGGGGGTGACGCTGGAGTTCGTCCAGGACGCCCTGAACGCCGGGGACATCCGATTGCTGCGGACGGATTTCAGCATCCCCGCCCGCAGCGTGGACATGTGCACCCTCCGGGACGTGTCCCCCACCGCCGCGGCGGCGGCCTTCATGGAGATGGTCCGGAACGGCACCCGGACGTGACGCCCCTCCGTGTTTCCGCGTCCGTCTGATCTGTAACCGACAAAGGAGACCTTCCCGCTTATGGACCGTTTCATTCTCATCGTCGAACTCATCGGCACCATGGCCTTCGCCGCCTCCGGCGCCATGACCGGCATCAAAAAGAACATGGACATCTTCGGCGTGTGCATTCTGGGTCTCACCACCGCTGTGGGCGGCGGCGTCATCCGGGACCTGATCCTGGGCAACACGCCCCCCGCCACCTTTCAGGACCCCATCTACGCCACGGTGGCCATCCTCACCTCCCTGGTGCTGTTCCTGCCCGGGGTGCGGCGGCTGCTGATGTGGGACCCGGCGCTGTACGACCTGTGCCTGTTCCTCATGGACACGGCGGGGCTGGGCATCTTCACGGTGGTGGGCATCCGGGTGGCCTACGCCCACGAACCCCGGGCCACGCTGTTCCTGCTGGCCTTCGTGGGCGTCATCACCGGCGTGGGCGGCGGCGTCCTGCGGGACGTCATGGCCGGAGACACGCCCTACATCTTCGTGAAGCACATCTACGCCTGCGCCTCCCTGGTGGGGGCGGTGATCTGCGGACTGCTGTGGCACTACGCCGGAGAGGGCCTGTCCATGCTGGCCGGCGCCGCCGCCGTGTTCCTGATCCGGGGCCTGTCCGCCCACTTCCGCTGGAACCTGCCCCACGCCCATGAGTGAAAAACCGCCGCTCCGGCCTGCTGGCCGGGAGCGGCGGTTTCGTTTCTCATAAATCCTGAATATTCATCTTCTCCACATCGTCCCGGCGCTTCCGCCTCTCCCGGCAGGAGCAGTAGATGGCCAGCAGCACCGCCGTGGGGAGGTTCCCCAGCACCAGCGACGCCAGGACCGCTCCCCAGGGGAAGCCGCCGTTGTAGGCCACGGCGCTGCACGCCATCAGCAGGGCGTACAGGAACGTCAGCAGCGGCAGCACCAGCCCCGGCCACTTGCTCTCCCGCCGGGACAGAAAGATCTGGAGCAGGACGCCCCCCACCGCAAACACCAGCAGAAACGCCAGCAGCATCGCCACTTTTCTCATCTCAATTCTCCCCTTTCGTCTTCCGGTATTCCGTGATCAGCAGCTTGGCGGTGTCGAAGTCCAGCCGGTCGTTCACCGCCAGACGCTTGATCAGCGCCACATACGGCTCCTCCGCCGCCTGCTGGCTCAGTTGGATCTTCTGGATCAGCCGGTCCAGCCGCAGGCGCACCGTGGGATAGGTGACGCCGTACTGCTTCGCCATCTCCTTCAGCGACCCGGAGGCCAGAATGAATCTCCGGATGAAGGCCACGTCCTCGTCGTCCAGCTCCGCCATCCACTCCGGCACCACGTCAACAGCCATGCCGCCACCCCTTTCTTTTACAAAATTAAAGATATCATTTAATTTTATAAAAGTCAATATGAAACTGTAATTTTACAAAAAAGAATTCCCCGGACCGTTCGGTCCGGGGAAACCGCTTTTCGCGCATGGTTCACACGTACTTCTGCTGTCCCACGTCGAAGACGCCCCGGGTGGTGAGCCGCAGGGTGGGGATGACGGGCAGGGACATGAAGCTCAGGGTCATGAAGGGGTCGATGCCCCGGGAGACGCCCAAGCCGAAGGCCTGCTCCTTGGCGGCCTCCAGGTCCCGGTTCACGTTCACCAGGGAGTCCTCGCTCATGATGCCGGCGATCTCCAGCCGCACCTCTCCCAGCACCTGGCCCTTCCGGCAGACCACGATGCCGCCGTCCAGCTCCGTCACCCGGTTGGCGGCGGCAGCCATCTCCTTTTCGCTGGTGCCCACCACGATGATGTTGTGGGAGTCGTGGGACACGGAGGTGGCCACGGCGCCGTGCTTCAGGCCGTAGCCCTGGATGTAGCCGATGCCGATGTGGCCGGTGCCCCGGTGGCGCTCGATGACGGCGATCTTCAGAATGTCCTTCTTCAGGTCGATCTTCGTGGCGTAGCCCGCGTCCCGGGAGACGATCTCCCCCGGCACCAGGCCGATGACGCCCCGGGGACGGTCCTCCATGAAGTCCTTCTCCGTCAGCTCCGCCACGTGGAAGGTGCTGTGGGCCCGCTCCACCAGATAGGGGTCGATGACCGGCTCCGGGAAGTCCCGCAGCGCCCCGTCGTACATCAGGACGCCCTTCTTGTAGACCTCCTGGATGTTGAACCGCTTGAAGTCGTCGATGACCACGAAGTCCGCCAGATACCCCGGCGCGATGGCGCCCCGGTTGTTCAGCAGGAAGTACCGGGCGGCGTTGTGGCAGGCCACCTTGATGGTGGTGATGGGGTCCGCCCCCAGGGCGATGGCCTTTTTCACGATGTAGTCGATGTGGCCCTTTTCCAGCAGGTCGCTGGGGTGCTTGTCGTCGGTGCAGAACATGCAGCGGTCGGCGTACTGGCTGCACAGCAGGGGCACCAGCGCCTCCAGATTCCGGGCGGCGGTGCCCTCCCGGATCATGATGAACTGGCCCCGCTGGAGCTTGGCCATGGCGTCCGCCAGATCGGCGCACTCGTGGTCGGAGTAGACGCCGGCGGCGATGTAGGCGTTGAGATCGTTGCCGGACAGGCCCGGGGCGTGGCCGTCGATCTTCTTGTGGTGGGCCTGGGCCGCCACGATCTTCTCCACTACGGAGTCGTCGCCATTGACGATGCCCACGTAGTTCATCATCTCCGCCAGACCCTGGACTCTGGGGTGGTCGTAGAAGGAGTCGATGGCCCGGTAGTCCAGGTTGGCGCCGGACTCGTCCAGGGGCGTGGCGGGGACGCAGGAGGACAGCATGAACCGCACGTCCACCGGCAGGCCCTCCGTGGCCTGGAGCATGTAGTCGATGCCGTCGGTGCCCATGACGTTCGTGATCTCATGGGGGTCGGTGATGACCGTGGTCGTGCCGTGCGGCAGCGTCGCGCGGACGAACTCCTTCGGCGTGACCAGGCTGGATTCCAGATGGATGTGCGCGTCGACGAAGCCCGGGCAGACGATCTTGCCCGTCATATCGTATTCGACTTCGCCCTCATAGCTGCCGAGACCCACGATCAGGCCGTTGGCCACGGCGATATCGCACGTCAGCAGCTCGTTGGAGAACACGTTGACGTAGGTCGCGTTCTTGAGGACCAGATCGGCCTTCTGGCGGCCGGAGGCAGCCTCGATCACGCGCTGCTTCTTGATCAGCTTCCGCTGGATCTTGCCCGCATAGCTTTCAGTTGGAACAGACATTTGACAGCTTCCTTTCTGCGTTCAGTTTTGCTTGTATCTGATATTAGATGGAATTATAGCACCGCCGTCGGCGCTTGTCCATGTTCATTTTCCACGGAATGTCGCTGTTTTTTTCGGCAATCTGTACAGGAGCCGGGAAATGTGATATGCTATCCGAACGGGAGGCGAGTGTTATGAAACTGTTGATGCACATCTGCTGTGCGCCGTGCGCGAATATGCCGATCGATGCGCTGCGTGCGGAGGGGGTGGAGCTGACGGGGTATTGGTACAACCCGAACATCCATCCGTTCACCGAATACCGCGCCCGGCGCAACTGTCTGCAGGAATACGCGAAGACGATCGACCTGCCGCTGCTCGTGCGCGACGATTACGGCCTGCGGCCGTTTGTGCGCGAGGTCGCGGAGGATATCGCGGGCCGGTGCGTCAAGTGCTACGAGATGCGCCTGTTTGAGGCGGCCCGCGCGGCGAAGGAGGGCGGCTTTGACGCGTTCACGTCCTCGCTGTTCATCAGCCCCTATCAGAAGCATGAGCTGATGCGCGACGTCGGCTACCGCGCGGCGGAGGAATACGGCGTCCAGTTTTACTATCAGGACTTCCGCCCCATGTTCCGCGACGGCCAGCAGCGCGCGCGGGAGCTCGGCTTCTACATGCAGAAATACTGCGGCTGCATCTTTTCCGAGCAGGAGCGCTATCAGAAGCCCAGCCGGATCATCCCCTGAAAGCCACGCCCGTCCTTCACGCACGGAACGCGGAGGACGGACGCTTTTTGCAGAAATTTGCAACCGATATGAATTTACTAAAATTTCAGCTTGCAATTTCGACTGTATATCGCAGAAATTTTGCAGGATACAGAAAAAAGATTGCATAATTCAAAAAATATACTTGCATTTCACGCGGATATCGTGTACAATGCGGGAAACGGTATGCAGGAGGGTGTTGATCCATGACGGAACAGACGACGCTTCTTGAAAACGACATTGCGCGGCTGAGCGAGAATATCGCGGAGCAGTACGCGATCGACGCGCATTATTTTGAGGACCAGAGCATCAAGCGCGGTCTTCGGAACGCGGACGGCACCGGCGTGCTCATCGGCGTCAGCAAGGTCGGCAGCGTCCAGGGCTACTATATGATGGACGGCGAGCGCGTGCCGATGCCCGGCAAGCTTTACTACCGCGGCATCAGCGTCGAGGATATCGTCACCGCGCACCAGCAGAACGGCACCTTCGGCTATGAAGAGGTCGCCTACCTGCTCCTGCTCGGCAAGCTCCCGACCCGCGCGCAGCTGCAGCGCTTCAATGACGTCATGGCCCAGGCCCGGCGGATGCCCGCCGCCTTCACCGAGGACATGATCCTCAAGGCCCCCAGCCGCAACATCATGAACCAGCTGGCCCGCAGCGTGCTGGCCCTGTATTCCTACGACGAGAGCGCGGACGATACCTCGCTCGAAAACGTCCTGCGGCAGTCCATCGGCCTCATCGCCCGCTTCCCGCTGATCGCGGCGAACGCCTTCGCCGCCAAGCGGCATTACTTTGACGGCAAATCCCTCATCCTGCACAATCCGGAGCCGGAGCTCAGCGTGGCGGAGAATATCCTGCGCATGATCCGCCCGGACAAGGCCTACACCCCGGAAGAATCGCACCTGCTGGACCTCATGCTCATCCTCCACGCCGAGCATTCCAGCAACAACTCCACCTTTGTCTGCCGCGCCATGTCCTCCTCCGGCACCGATACCTACAGCGCCATTGCCGGCGCCGTCGGCTCTTTGAAGGGCCCGCTGCACGGCGGCGCGAATGCCAAGGTCATGCAGATGTTCCGCGATATCCGCGCCCACGTCGGCACCACGCCGACTGACGACGCCCTCGGCGCTTATCTCGATCAGATCCTCGACGGCGAAGCGGGCGACCGCTCCGGCAAGATCTACGGTCTGGGCCACGCGGTCTATACCATGTCCGACCCGCGCGCGGTGGTCATCAAGAAATACGCCGCCGCACTTGCCCGCGACAAGGGCCGGGCCGACGATCTCGAGCTCATGGAGCGCGTTGAGGAGCTCGGCATCCGGAAGATCATGACGCGCAAGCACCAGTCGATCCCCATGTGCGCGAACGTCGACCTGTATTCCGGCCTCATCTACAGCATGCTGGATATCCCGGAGGATATGTACACGCCGCTGTTCGCCACGGCCCGCATCGCCGGCTGGTGCGCCCACCGGCTCGAGGAGCTGGCCACCGGCAACCGCATCATGCGCCCGGCCTACCGCGCCATGCTCATGAAGGTCCCGTACATCCCCGTGGAAGAACGGGAATAAAAAAGAACAGAGGCTGCCGCGCATTGCGGCAGCCTCTGCATTTTATGTTTTTGCGGGCTTTTTGTCGAAGCCGTGGACCCAGTCGGAGAAGTGGTAGTAGAGGAAGTAGACGATCGAGCTGAGCGACCAGGTGATGGGGTAGGCCATGTAGATATACTGGATCTCGTGGATGATGCGCATGACGATGGTGATATACGTGATCCGGACCACACACCAGAACAGCAGCATGATGACCATCGGCACGAAGGCCTTGCCCGCGCCGCGGCAGATCGACGCGACGGCGTGGGAGTAGGCGAGCAGGCAGAAGAACAGCGCGGTCGTGCGCATCTGCCGCGTGCCGAGGGCAATGACGTCCGGCGTGGGGCTGAAGAAGGCGACGAGCTGCGGCGCAAGCAGATACATCGTCACGCCGATCAGCTCCGCGATGACGACGGAGGCGATGATGCCGAAGCGCGAACCCTGCTTGGCGCGGTCATGCAGACCGGCACCAAGATTCTGGCCGACAAAGGTCGTCAGCGCCATGGTGAAGCTCGTGACGGGCAGGAAAGCGAACCCCTCAAGCTTGGAATACGCGCCGTAGGCGGCCATGGCGACCTTGCCGAAGGAGTTGATGTTGGACTGCACGATGACGTTGGCAAAGCCGATGACAGAGTTCTGCACGCCGGAGGGCAGGCCGTAGCGGATGATCTCCCGGAGCATGGCCGCCTGCAGGCGCACCTCGCGCAGGCGGAGCTTGTAGCCCTCGCCGCCGCGCATGAGCCGCAGGATGCACAGAACCGTGCTGACGAACTGCGAGATGGTCGTGGCCAGCGCGGCCGACCAGACGCCCCAATCGAACACACCGACAAAGAGGTAGTCCAGCCCGATATTGACCAACGAGGAGATGATCAGATAGTACAGCGGCGATTTGCTGTCGCCGACCGCCCGGAGCACGCCCATGCCGAGGTTATACATGACGATGGACAGCGCGCCGAGGAAATAGTAGCGGAAATATTCGACGGAGTATTGAAAGTAGCTGGTGTCCGTCTTCATCAGCTGCAGCAGCTTGGGCGTCAGCAGCACGCCGACAACGCTCAGCACCACGCCGCAGATCAGGCCGAAGGCGATGGTGGTATGGATGGCGCTGTCGAGCTTTTTCTCATCCTTCG
>JALFSO010000056.1 GCA_022778785.1 Dysosmobacter sp.
TCTGCCGCTGTGCGGCGCAAACGCCTGCTAACGCAGGCTTTTTGCAGACATTCGATTCAATACGAAGGGGCTCCCGCCCCCTCGTACTCCCCCTGCAAAAAAGAACTTCTTTCCTTCAAACAGAGGATTTTCGACAAGCTGAACGGAGGCCCGACGGGCCTCCGTTTTTTCGTCTCTACCGCCGCCACAGGGGGAGACGGCGACGGCACTGGGCCAGGAAGAAGTCGAACACCAGCTCCCCGTCCACCGTGCCGGGGGGACGGCCGTGCCCCAGCCGCTCCGGGTGCCACTGGAAGCCCCAGACCGGGAGACTGCCGTGGGCCAGGGCCTCCGCCGTACCGTCCTCCGCCCGGACGGTGATCCGCAGGCCCGTGCCGGGCCGGTCCACCGCCTGATGGTGGGCGCTGTTCACCAGAAAGGACGGACCGTAGATCCGGGCGGACAGGGAGTGGGGCTCCGCACGTACCCGGTGGAGCCGGTCCCGGCCCTCCGTTTGGCTGTGGCCGGGGAGGTCCTGCACCAGCGTCCCGCCGAAGAACACGTTGATGACCTGGATGCCCCGGCAGATGCCCAGCACCGGCATCCCCGCCGACAGGGCGGCCTCCAGCAGCGCCAGCTCCCGGCGGTCCCGGTCCCGGTCCGGCGGCTGGGAGCCCCGGTCCTCCTGACCGTACAGCGCCGGGTCCAGATCCCCGCCGCCGGGCAGCAGCAGTCCGGCGCAGTCCTCCCAGCCGTCGGCGCCGTCCGGGGCGAACCGGGGGACGCCCCCCGCCCGGCGGACGGCACTGGCGTAGTTTCCCAGCCGGCATTCCCGGCCCGGAATGAAGATCAGCGGCACCATGGACATCATCCCTTCTCGCAGCTCCCAAGGCGTTTCTCCTGATAGTGTATGCGGCGGGCGGGGCTTTACACAGTCCTCCGGCGGGAAAATTTTGCGGAATGTTGCAATTGCCATTTGCAATTCTCCCATAATCTTGCTATGATATCGCCATAACAGGAAAGATTCTCGTTAATGAGAGGACCGAAGGAGGAGCAGGCATGGCGATCCAGTCCATTTGTCCCGGCGTGGCTCTGACGGACCCCAAGGCGGATTACAAGAGCGCCGTCCGGGTGGAGCAGTACCGGATGAGCGATGAGGCCATCTATTTTGCGGCGTTCCCCGGCACCAAGTATCTGCCCTTCCGGGCGGTGCGGCAGGCATGGTCCCAGAAGACCAGCATCTCCCTCACCGGCTGCTGCGGCAAGGAGCTGCCCATGGTGGTGGTGCGGATGCGCTACGAGGGCGGCTTCTACCAGAATTTCACCTTTGAGAAGCAGAAGTCCGCCGACAGGGTGCTGGCCCTGCTGGCGGAGCGGTATCCGGACGTGGTGCTGGAGCCGGAAAAGAAGCGGAAATAGAGAGGGAGGAAGCAGCTATGGCATATCGGATCCTTTGTCCCGGCGTGACCATTGAGGACCCCAAGGCGGATCTCTCCGGCGCGGTGAAGCTGGGGAATGTCCGCATCGGACAGAAGGGGGTGTACCTGCCCGCCTTCCCCATGGGGGCCCAGTACGTGCCCATCGCGGCGCTGGAGCGGGCATGGAGCCAGAAGGGCACCCTGTCCACCAGCGGCTGCTGCGGCGTGCAGCTGCCCATGTATGTGGTGCGGCTCCAGTGCGCCGGCGGCTTTTATCAGACCCTGTCCTTCGACAAGGAGAAGGACGCGGAGCGGGCGCTGTCCCTGCTGCGGGAGCGCCGTCCGGACCTGCCCGGCGCCCCGGAGGGCAAGGGCATCGGAAGCAGCATCCTGTGAGCGATTTATGAGCGTGAACTCCCCCGGCGCATTGCGCCGGGGGAGCTTTTTACGGTTCGTTCCCCGTCTCCTTCGGCGGCATGGGGGCCAGCAGCTTCTTCCGCTCCCGGTGGTCCGGGAGGACGCTGGCCAGCAGGGCGTAGAAGTCCGGGCCGTGGTTCTTGTGGCGGATGTGGCACAGCTCATGGACCACCACCAGGTCGATGGCCGCCTCCGGGGAGTTCATGAGAAAGCAGGAGAAGCTGAGCCGGTTCTTCCCGCTGCAGCTGCCGTACCGGGTCCGGGCGGCGGTGATGGTGATGCCCGCGGGACGCAGGCCCATCCGCTGGCTGTAGTACGCCACCTTTCCCGGCAGCGCCGCCCGGGCACGGGCCTTCAATGCGTCGATCTCCGCCGGAGTGGGGGGCGGCGGCGCGGCGGCCATCCGGGCCCGCTGGGCGGCCAGATGGCGTTCCAGCCACTCCCGATGGCTGGCCACGAAGGCGTCGATGGCCTGCCGGGGCATCCGCAGGGGAGCCCGCACCAGCACCCGGCCGTCCCTCGTCACCTCCAGCGCCGCCGTCCGGCGGCGGGAGCGGATCAGTTCATAGCCGTCCATGCTCTCCCTCCATTCCCCTGACGGCGTGATGCTTCACCCTGCCAGCATACCACATTTCCGCCGGACGGACAAGCCCCGGACAGCCCGCCGCCGCATAGGATGGGATGCCCCCGGTGCGCCGGGGAGCGAAATCCAGGGAGACAAGGGAGCTTCAGAGCTATGAATGAGACCTATCGGAAGGATATCATCCCCACCACCCCGCCGCCGGTGACGGGCTGCAACAAAACCGGCACCCAGTGCGTGGACATCAGCGCGGAGGTGACGCTGACCCCCAGAACCACAGTGGGGACCATTACCACCACCTGCCAGGGCACGCCCACGGTCCTGTGCGAGACCAACGCCGAGGGCACCGCCTGCACCGTGACCCTGACCCAGCGGGTCTGCGTCACCATCCCGGTGACCTTCAGCGTGGAGAAGGAGGACGGCGAGCCCAGCATCATGTGCGCGGAATAACGCTGTCCGAATGCCGGCATTCGGGCGGCTCCGCCGTCTGCCCCGCCCCCGCCGCCTGTCAGGCGGCGGGGCTTCGCGCTTCGGCCGGAAAGGACGTTTTTTCCGCCAAAAGGCGACCGTTTTCCCCACGGAAAGGCAGATGAAGAGCGTCGGAATAGAGAAGAAAATGTCTCTGCCTTGTGGAAAAATGTATTTTACATAGGGAATCCCACGGGGATTCTCAGTAAAATTGTATATTGCAATATGGGGCAAACTTTTGTATAGTGGAGGAGCAGTTTGAAACCTGAATTGGCTGAAAGGAAGGTCGTTCTATGAGTGCATATCAGGATATGAGCCGGGAGGAGCTGCGGCAGAGCTTCGACCAGGCATCCAAGGAATTCGAGCAGCTGAAGGGGCTGGGCCTGAAGCTGAACATGGCCCGGGGCAAGCCCGGCAAGCAGCAGCTGGACATGGTCTCCGAGGGACTGTTCGGCGTGTTTCAGAAGCCGGAGGACTTCGTGGACGGCGGCGTGGACTGCCGGAACTACGGCGAGCTGTCCGGCCTGCCCGGCGCGCGTCGTCTGTTCGCGGAGATCCTGGGCTGCAAGCCCGAGCAGGTGTTCGTGGGCGGCAACGCCAGTTTGCAGCTGATGTACGACAGCATCTCCAAGGCCGTCACCCACGGTCTGCTCCACAGCCAGCGGCCCTGGAAGGAGGAGAAGGGCCTGAAGTGGCTGTGCCCCGCTCCCGGCTATGACCGCCACTTCAAGGTGGTGGAGTCCTTCGGCTTTGAGCTGGTCACCATCCCCATGACTCCCGACGGCCCTGACATGGACGCCGTGGAGCAGGCCATCCAGGACCCCGCCGTCAAGGGCATGTGGAACGTGCCCAAGTACTCCAACCCCCAGGGCTATCTCTACTCCGACGAGACCATCCGCCGTCTGGCGTCCATGAAGCCCGCCGCACCGGACTTCATGCTCATGTGGGACAACGCCTACTGCATCCACGAGTTCGACGGCGAGTTCGTGCCCTTCGCCGACATCCTGAGCCTGTGCGAACAGTACGGCAACGCCGACATGGTGTATGAGTTCGCCTCCACCTCCAAGATCACCCTGCCCGGCGCGGGCGTGGCCTGCATGGCCACCTCCGAGGCCAACATCGCCTACCTCACCAAGCTCATGGGCATCCAGATCATCAGCTACGACAAGGTGAACCAGCAGCGCCACGTCCTGTATCTCAAGGACAAGGCCCACACCCTGGAGCTGATGAAGCGCCACGCCGCCATCATGGCCCCCAAGTTCCAGGCCGTCACCGACGCCCTGGACCGGGAGATCGCCCCCCTGGGCATCGCCTCCTGGACCCATCCCAAGGGCGGCTACTTCGTGTCTCTGGACGCCATGCCCGGCACCGCAAAGCGGGCCCTGGACCTGTGCAAGGAGGCGGGCGTCACCATGACCGGCGCCGGCGCCACCTTCCCCTACGGCAAGGACCCCCAGGACTCCAACATCCGCATCGCCCCGTCCCTGCCTCCCGTTGAGGAGCTGAAGCAGGCCATGGAGGTGCTGTGCGTCTGCCTGAAGCTGGCCGCCCTGGAGAAGCTGCTGGCGGAATGAGATACTACGGCGACGTGTACCGTCCGCCCTCCGAGGCCCGGAGCCTCATCGCCCAGGTGACCTACGGGTGCAGCCACAACACCTGCGCCTTCTGCTCCATGTACAAGGCCAAGAAGTTCGCCGTCCGCCCTCTGGAGGAGGTGCTGGAGGACTTCCGCATGGCCCGGCAGGTCTATCCCCACGTGGAGAAGGTCTTCCTGGCCGACGGCGACGCCCTGGTGCGCCGGGCGTCGGAGCTGTACACCATTCTGGACACCGTCCGGGCGCTGTTCCCGGAGTGCCAGCGGGTCACCAGCTACGCCTCCCCGTCCTCCATCCGGGTCCGGACGCCGGAGGAGCTGCGGACGCTGCGGGAGAAGGGCCTGACCATGGTGTACATGGGCCTGGAGTCCGGCTGTGACGAGGTGCTGAAACGGATGCGGAAGGGCCACATGTCCGGCGAGATCGTCGAGATGGGCCGGAAGGTCCGGGAGAGCGGCATGGCCCTGTCCGTCACCGCCATCACCGGACTGGGCGGTCCGGAGTGGATGGAGCGCCACGCCCTGGACACGGCGGCGGCCTTCAACGCCATGAACCCGGAGTATATCGGGATGCTGACGCTGATGGTGGAGCCGGAGACGCCCCTGTACGACTGGGTGAACGAGGGCAGCTTCCAGCTGCTGACGCCGCCCCAGGTGCTGACGGAGACCCGTCTGCTGGTGGAGCATCTGGACAGTCCCGGCAGCGTATTCCGCATGAACCACGCCAGCAACTACCTGTCCCTCCGGGGAACACTGAACGGCGACCGGGAGGCCATGCTCCGGACCATCGATCAGGCGGAGCACGATCTCAGCCGCCTGCGGCCCGAGTCCTGGCGGGGACTGTGAGCGCGAAACATCACGGAAAACAACAGGAGATGGGAACGATTCGTTCCCATCTCCTGTTTTGCTATGTCAAAAAGCTGATGGACAGCGCCAGCGTGTCCCCCTGATGGGCCAGACTGACGCCCACGTTCCCACCGGTGTACAGCGTCCCGGCGGAGACGCCCATGGCCAGCGCCTCTGAATTGTAGGCGGCTTGAGAGAACCCGGCGTCCTCCAGTAACGTCAGATAACCGGCGAAGGCGTCATCATCCACGCCGGTGAGGGTCAGGGCGCAGTACGCGCCCTCCGCCAGCCAGCCGCTCTCCAACACGCCCGTCTCCGGACGGGGGACGGCGGCGGTGAAGTCGTTGTCCGGCCATGCGCCGTTGACAATTTCCAGGGCTTCCGGCAGCGCCCCGCTGTCCGCCGGGGCGGGGGAGGGGGACGCGCCGCAGGCGGCAAGGGCCAGCGCCAGCAGCGCCGCCGTCAGAACGGAAAGCAGCCGCTTCATTTCCGCTTCCTCCGCTGGATCAGCAGCCGCGCCGCCAGCACCGCCGCCGCCAGCAGGGCCAGGATCCCTGCCAGCCCCAGCAGACCGGCCCACCACGGGCCCGCCGTCAGGTTCAGCAGGGCGGTCCACAGGCCGCCGGAGCCGGTGACGAAGATGACGGTGGGGCCGTCGGCGCCGCCGATGATACCCAGGGACGCGCTGCGGGCGGCCAGCAGCCCCGCCCGGAGGCCGAAGGCCCCGGCGCACACCGCCAGCGCCGTCACCAGCGCCGCCGCCGTCCGCCGGCGGCGGTAAGCCGCCTCGTCCGACGGCTCCGTCATGGCGGCGGCGAACTCCTCCGGCGTGCCCAGCCGGTCCAGGACCTGCTGTTCCGTCTCGCCGTGTTCCGCCGCCGCGGCGAAGGACTCCTCCAGATCCCGGAGGATGTCCCGCTTCTTCCGCCGGGGGACCTTCAAAAGCCGTTTCACCTGCCGGATGTACTGTTCTCTCATAGGTGCTCCTCCTGTTCGTAACCGTCGATGAAGCCCTCCACGCAGGCGGCGTAGTCCCGCCAGAAGGCGATGAGCGCCGCCAGCGTCTCCCGGCCCTGGGGAGTGACGGAGTAGTATTTCCGGGTGCCGCCGTTGGCTCCCGAGGGGGCCAGACGGCTCTGGATCAGCCCCGCCTCCTGAAGCCGGTAGAGGATGGGATAGACGGTGCCCTCCCGGGCATAGCCCAGCACTTCCCCGCCCTGCCGGTTCAGCGCCGTGATGATCTCGTAGCCGTAGGTCTCCCCCTTGGCAATGAGACACAGCAGAACCATCTCCAGGGAGCCTTTTTTGAACTGCTGGACGTAGCGGCTGTCCATGGAACGCCTCCTCTCCTTAACAATACTATTTAGTAATGCTAAGTATATACGCAGAGAGACGCCATGTCAAGAGGGAAAACGCGGAACGTCCGGAGACGTTCCGCGTTCTGTTTCAGGCGATGGTGAGGTCCTTCGCCCCTCCGGAGGGACGGGCGGCGGGTTCACTCCGACTTCGACAGCAGGAAGATGGTGGCGATGATGCAGGCGAAGCCGATGAGGTCCGGGGCGGAGAAGGTGGTGCCCAGCCACAGGGCGGAGAAGACGGTGGCGGACACCGGCTCCGTGGAGGCCAGCATGGAGGACTTGACGGCCCCCACGTCCTGAAGGCCCCGCATGAACAGGGTGAAGGAGACCACGGTGCCCAGCACCACAATGGCCCCGATGGCCAGCCATGCCCGCCCCGGGATGGGGACGTACAGCGTCCAGCTGCGGGCGGCCAGATTCAGCACCACGCCGCCGATGAGCATGCCGCAGCCGGTGACCACCTCCTGGCCCCACTTGGGCAGCAGCCGCCGGGGAAGCAGGGTGTAGATGGTGACGGCCACGGCGGTGGCGATGCCCCAGAACAGGCCCCGGCCGGAGAGGACCATGTGCCGGGGGTCTCCGCCGGTGGCCAGGATGTAGGTGCCCGCCAGCGCCAGCGCCAGGGAGACGCCCTCCGCCCGGTTGGGCCGCCGCCGGGTGCGCAGGCAGGAGAGGAGCATGATGAACACCAGGTTCAGGTTCTGGAGGACGGTGGTGGTGGCGGCGTTGGAGTAGGAGATGGCGGTCATATAGGACAGCTGGCACATGGCCAGACCGAACACGCCGAAAACGGCCACGCCCGCCAGATCCCGGGGAGACCGCAGCAGCTCCAGGATCCGGCGGCGGTGGCTCCGCAGGGCCAGCAGGAGCATCAATGTACCGGCGGTCAGCAGGCGGATGCAGGTCAGCCAGAGGGTGCTGATATCGGTGGTGGAAAACAGATACTGCCCGCAGGTGCCGGAAAAGCCCCAGCACACGCCGCCGATGGTGGTGCACAGGACGCCCCGCAGGGTGTGATTCTGAGTGGATGGTTCGTTCAAGACAGTCTCTCCCAATCAAGTGATCGCGCGGAGGCGGGAAAAGCCGAAACCGGCGCCGCTGACAGCGGCGCCGGGAATTCGGACAATACCCCTTTTCGGAAAGTGGGCGGGATCAGATGCTCCGCTTCTTCTCGGTATCGCAGTAGGCGCAGCGATAGGTGTGCTTCTCGGGGTCGTTCAGCAGGAAGATGGCGTCCAGCTGGGGCTCCGCCACGGTGATGCAGCGGGGGTTCTTGCAGTGGATCACGTTCACCAGCTTCTCCGGCAGGGCCAGGTGCTTCTTCTCCACCAGCTTGCCGTCCTGGATGATGTTGACGGTGATGTCGGGATCGATGTAGCCCAGCACGTCCAGATCCACCTCCATGGGGGTGTCGATCTTGATGATGTCCTTGCGGCCCATGTGCTCGCTGCGGGCGTTCTTGATGATGGCCACCTGGCAGTCCAGCTCGTCCAGGTGCAGGTAGCGGTAGATGTCCATGCTCTTGCCGGACTTGATGTGGTCGATGACGACGCCGTTCTGAATGCTGTCGATATTCATAAATTCAAACTCCTCCCTTTACGCGTTCCAGGCCAGCAGCTGCTGGATCAGAGCCATGCGGATGAACTTGCCGTTCTTCACCTGACGGAAATAGCAGGCGCGGGGATCGTCATCCACGGCCACGGAGATCTCGTTGACACGGGGCAGGGGATGCAGGATGCACAGATCCTTCTTGGCGGGGACCAGCTTCTCGGGATCCAGCACGTAGGTGTCCTTCAGGCGGATGTAATCGGCCTCGTTGAAGAAGCGCTCCTTCTGGACGCGGGTCATGTACAGGATGTCCAGATCGGGGATGGCCTCCTCCAGGGAGGTGGTCTCCTCGTAGTTCAGGTGGTTCTTGTCCAGCACGTTCTGCTTCAGGTAGTCGGGCAGCTTCAGCTCCTCCGGGGAGATGAACACGAACCGGATGCCGGTCTCGCGGGCCAGGGCGTTCACCAGGGAGTGGACGGTGCGGCCAAACTTCAGGTCGCCGCAGTAGCCGATGGTGAAGTCGTCCAGACGGCCCTTCTCACGATGGATGGTCAGCAGGTCGGTCAGGGTCTGGGTGGGGTGGTTGTGGCCGCCGTCGCCGGCGTTGATGATGGGCACCTCGCTGCGCTGTGCGGCGGCGAAGGGCGCGCCCTCCTTGGGATGGCGCATGGCGATGATGTCGGCGTAGCAGCTGACGGTGTGGACGGTGTCCACCACGGTCTCGCCCTTGGCGGTGGAGCTGGAGCCGGCGGCGGAGAAGCCCAGGACGCTGCCGCCCAGGGCCAGCATGGCGGACTCAAAGCTCAGACGGGTGCGGGTGGAGGGCTCGAAGAACAGGGTGGCCAGCTGCTTGTGGCGGCAGACCTCCTGGTAGTCTGCCGGATGGGCGATCATGTCCTCGGCAGTGGCGATGAGGGCGTTGATCTCCTCTTTGGTCAGGTCAGTGACATCAATCAGATTTCGCATAATATCTCCTTTCTTGATACCCGATCGGGTTTATAAAACGTTAGTGATTCATCCAGCTCTCGTCGGAGGGATCGGCCCGGAACTTCTTCAGCCGGTCGATGTCCTCGGGGCGGATCTTGCCCTCCTCGGCGGCCACCTGGCAGACGGCGTCGAAGTTGGACAGGGAGTAGTTGGTGACGTTGGCGGCGGCCATGCGGTCCAGGCCCTTCTGAAGGCCGTAGGTGAAGATGGACACGATGCCCAGCACCTCGGCGCCGGCCTCCCGCAGGGCCTCCACCACCTCGATGCAGCTGCCGCCGGTGGAGATCAGGTCCTCCACCACCACGACCTTCTGGCCGGGGAGCAGCTTGCCCTCAATGCGGTTCTGGCGGCCGTGGTCCTTGTTGCCGGAGCGGACGTAGCCCATGGGCAGGCCCATGAGGTGGCCGCAGATGGCGGCGTGGGCGATACCGGCGGTGGAGGTGCCCATGAGGACCTCCACGGTGGGATAGTGCTTGCAGATCAGGTCCACCAGGCCCTCTTCCACGTGGGTGCGGACGGTGGGGGCCGTCAGGGTCAGGCGATTGTCGCAGTAGATGGGGCTGTGGATGCCGCTGGCCCAGGTGAAGGGCTCATCCGGACGCAGGAAGACCGCGCCGATGGAGAGCAGGTCGTGGGCGATGGTGCGTTCGATGCTCATGGGAAATCCTCCTTATATCAAATACAGTGATGGTCTGTTAGGGGCGCCCCTTCGGGGCGCGGGGAAATGCGGCGAAGGCCGCGGCTTCAAAACCCCCTTTCGTCGTCGGGTCAAACTGCGCTATATTCGGGACGCCCTGCGGGGGAGGGCATCCCTCATGCCGCTTCGTTGCCCCCTTGCACACCGTCGCGGCATTGCGATTCCCGTCCCCTTCGGGTCCGCCAATCGCGCCGCTTCCTCGAAACCGGCTCGCTTTTTCCGCCGCTGGCGGCGCTTCGCCAGTTTCCCCCACGTACTCCCCCTGCAAAAAAGAACTCTTTTCCTTCAGACAGGGTTTTTCGACAAGCTGGAGGGCTGTCCGGATGGACAGCCCTTTTCCTGTATGCGGGTGTGCCGCTCAGTCGTGGATGCCGCGGGTCAGGGGGATCAGCATCAGCAGGACCACGATGCCGATCAGGCCGATGACGATGCCCAGGACCATTCTGCTGAACACCATGACCATGCACATGCCGACGCCCAGCAGCAGTGCGCCCAGCACGCCCACAGCGGCGGAGCCCAGGGTCTTGGCACTGATCCTGACGGGGGCCTTTCCCTCCATCTTGCGCCAGACCAGCAGGGTGATCAGCAGGACTGCCAGTCCGATGACGCCGCAGACGATGCCCTGCCGGAACAGATCCCACTCAGGGAGCATGCACATACACATGCCCAGCGCGAAAAACACGATGCCGATGGTGCCGAGGATCAGTGCGGCGAAGTTGCTCTTTTTCATAATGTCGTTCTCCTTATTCATCATTTGTGGTTTTGCTGCCGTTCTTGTCAACAGAGCGTACTCTACACCTGGATTATTGACCTTTTGTTTGGGTATTGTTTGAAAATTATTAAAAGCGGAACCCGGAGGGAAACGCGCTTTTGTCCGTTGTGCCCTCCGGGGAAGCCGGTTGACGTTTCTTCCAAAATCAGTTACTATAGCAGGGAATCGACACCATCAGATACTGGATAACGAAAGGATGACCCCATGAGCATTAAGGCTGTTTTATTCGATTTGGACGGCACGCTCCTGCCGATGGATCAGGACCGGTTCGTCAAAACCTATTTTCATCTGCTTGCGGTGAAGCTGGCGCCTCACGGCTATGACCCGAAGCAGCTGGTGGACGCCGTCTGGGCCGGAACGGCCGCAATGGTCAAAAACAACGGCCATCAGAGCAACGAGGCTGCTTTCTGGGAGAAATTCACGGAGCTTTTCGGCCCGCAGGCGAAAGAGGACCTGCCGCTGTTTGAGGAGTTTTACCGGAAGGAATTCGCGGGGGCGAAGGCGGTCTGCGGCTTCAATCCGAAAGCCGCAGAAACGGTGGCGCAGATCAAGGAGAGGGGACTCCGTGTGGCCCTCGCCACCAATCCCATTTTCCCGGCGGTGGCCACGGAGAGCCGCATCCGCTGGGCCGGGCTGGAACCGGAGGATTTCGAACTGTATACCACCTATGAGAACGCACGGTACTGCAAGCCCAACCTCAGCTATTACAGAGATATCGCGGAGCAGCTGGGTCTCGCACCGGAGGAGTGCCTGATGGTGGGAAACGACGTGACGGAGGACATGGCCGCCCAGGCACTGGGCATGCAGGTATTTCTGCTGACCGACTGCCTGATCAATGCCGGACAGAAGGACATTTCGGTCTATCCCAGCGGCGGATTCCCGGAGCTGCAAGCCCTGATCCGCACCCTGTAAAATATGAAACGCAGGCGACACCTGTCATTCGCTGACAGATGCCGCCTGCGTTTGCGTCCATTCAGGGGTAAATGCGGATGGAAGCGTATCTCTGGAATATTTCCAGTGCAAATACAAACAAAAAGCTCCTGAAATCGATGATTTCGGGAGCTTTTTGGTACGCCGTGAGGGATTCGAACCCCCGGCCTTCTGGTCCGTAGCCAGACGCTCTATCCAGCTGAGCTAACGGCGCGTGTCTGATGTCCTCCAGACAGCTTAATCATAATAGCACGTCTTTCCGGAAAATGCAAGAGTTTTTTTCACAAATTTTTCTTTTTTTCATCCGGCGGAAAAATCGGAAAAAAGATGCCCCGCCCGGCCGTGTAGACCCGTTATAACCTGCACCTTTACGGACAGGTGGGTCGCCTGCGATGCGCTTTATCGCTTCCAACTTCCAGCCGCAGAAGGCAGCCGGGAGGCCTGCGAACCACACACCGAACCAGCGTCCCGTATAACGAAATGTGGGTTAAAAAAAGATCTATCACGAACCGCGCAGGGTACCATACTAAGATAGCACAGCTTCCGCTGCTTTGCAATCGGGAGAACGGATTTTTTTGCGGAGCCTTTACGTCCCGCGGACGCTCACTCCCCGTCCTCCTCGTCGTCGTACAGTTCTTCCATGAAAGCCTCGTAGGCGGCCTGGAGCTCCTCGTCCGTGTCGCAGGTGGAGAGCAGGTCCTCGCCGTTCTCATGGATGACCTTCATGATGATCAGGCCGCTGTCCGGATCCTCCAGTGCCTCGTCGTCCTCACTCTCCGTGGGGAAGAAGGCCTGATATTCTGTGCCGTTCAGCTCCAGAGCACCGATGAATTCCAGAGTCAGTTCCTCACCATCCTCAGAGGTGACAGTAATAAAGGTGGGGCCGAATTCGTCGCTCATAAGACCTCCCTGCGCCAGCAGGCGCCTTTCAAAGAATCTGACCGGCCGCGGGAACCGTTCAGCGCGGCTCTCCGTTTCCGATGGTGCTATTTTACCCGCTCCGCCGGGAAAATGCAAGGCCGGATTCCATCCAAAATCTGCGAAACTGATTCGTTCAGGGGACGGAAAAACGTATACGATAAGGAAAAAACAACGGAATCAGAAACTTTTTTAAGAGAAAAATAACATTTTAAAAGTTGACAGGCCGTGTTACAATAAAAGTTACTATGGAATGCTATGGACATTCGGCGCAGCCCTGCGGCGCCGGTCCTTCCAAATCTCAGAAAAGGAGGTGCCCTGTCAGTGGAACACGGAAGACGAGAACTGCCCGAGGAGCGTACGCCCCGCCGGAATTCCGGACAGCATCAGAGCACCAAGAGAAAGAAAAGGAAGCGGGGCTTCGGCATCGGCTTCATCCTCTTTACCATCCTGCTCATCGGCGTGCTGACCTGCGGCATGATCGCCGGTATCTTCATGCAGTATGTGAAGACCACCCTGTCCCCCAGCCTGAATGTGGACACCAATGACTACACCATGGACGAGTCCTCCATCATCTACTATCAGGACAAGGACAGCGGGGAGTGGATCGAGCTCCAGACGCTCCACGATAAGGAAAACCGCATCATGAAGAAGTATGCGGACTTCCCTGAGGAGCTGTGGCAGGCGGCGGTGGCCATCGAGGACCAGCGCTTCTTCCAGCACAACGGCGTGGACTGGAGGCGCACCATCGGCGCCACGGTGAACATGTTCACCCACGCCTCCAACACCTACGGCGGGTCCACCATTACCCAGCAGCTGCTGAAGAACCTGACGGGGGACAACGAGGGCACCGTCAAGCGGAAGGTCACGGAGATCTTCCGGGCATTGGAGTTTGAGAAGAAGTACTCCAAGGAGACCATCCTGGAGATGTATCTCAATGCCATCTATCTGGGCAAGGGCTGCTACGGCGTCCAGACGGCGGCCCAGTACTACTTCGGCAAGGACGTGGAGGAGCTGGATCTGGCGGAGTGCGCCTGCCTCATCGCCATCACCAACAACCCGTCCATGTACGGGCCGTTCTCCACCATCACGGTCAAGACCAAAAACGGCGACAAGACCCCAAGAGAGCTGAATAAGCAGCGCCAGGAACTGATTCTGGACAAAATGGCCGACGAGAAGACGGGCCTGTGCTTCATCACCCAGGAGGAGGCCGACGCCGCCAAGGCGGAGGAACTTCACTTTGTGGAGCGCACCACCACCGCCGACAAGGCCCTGGCGGAGAGCGTCAACGACGGACAGACCGCCTCCGGCTACCAGTCCTGGTTCGTGGATCAGGTCCGCACCGATGTCACCAACGATCTGGCGGAGGCCCTGGGCATCTCCACTTCGGAGGCGGAGTGGAAGATCCTCCACGGCGGCTGCAAGATCTACACCACCATCGACCCGGAGATCCAGGCCATCGCCGAGGACGTCTATGAGAACGACTACGTGGACGTCACCTCCGGCACCGGCCAGAAGCTGAAATCCGCCATCACCATCGTGGACGTCACCAACGGCAACGTGGTGGCCATGGTGGGCGACATGCGGCCCAAGCAGGGCGACATGCTGTTCAACTACGCCACGGACCCCAGCCAGCAGTGCGGCTCGGCCATCAAGCCCGTGTCGGTGTACGCCCCTGCGCTGGATGCCAATGTCATCACTCCGGCCACCATCTTTGACAACTATCCCGTCCGGATGCTGAACGACAACCCCTGGCCCCGGAACACCCCCTCCGGCTACAGCGGCATGGTGACGCTGTCCACCGCCATCGCCAAGTCCATCAACACCGTGGCGGTGCGGACGGTGGAGAAGCTGGGTGTGGACAACTCCTTCCGGTTCATGACAGAGAACCTGGGCTTCACCACCCTGGTCTCTGCGGAGGAGGACGCCGTCTACAATGATCTGAACAGCAGCTCCCTGGGCATGGGCGGCCTCACCTACGGCGTCACCACCGAGGAGATGGCCGCGGCCTACGCCGCCTTCGCCAACGACGGCGTCTACAACTCCCCCCGTCTCTATGTGAAGGTGACGGACAACAAGGGCGAGGTGCTGCTGGACAATGAGGCCGAGACCCACGTGGCCATGAAGGAGACCACCGCCTACTTCATGAACAAGTTCCTCCAGGGCGTTGTCTCCTCCGGCACCGCCACCTCCGCCAGCTTCGGCGGCATGGCCATCGCCGGCAAGACCGGTACCACCAGCACCAACTACGACCAGTATTTCGTGGGCTACACGCCCTATTACAGCGCGGCGGTGTGGACCGGCTACCGGAACAACGAGAAGATCGTCTACTCCGGCAAACCCGCCATCACCATGTGGAAGAAGGTCATGAGCCGCATCCACGAGGATCTGGAGTACAAGTCCTTCAGCAAGCCCTCCAGCGGCATCACCACCATCAAGGTCTGCGCCGACAGCGGCATGCTGCCCGGTGAGAACTGTAATCTGGACCTGCGGGGGAGCCGGGTCATCTCCGTGGAGATCGCCACCGGCACCGGTCCCACCGAGGTCTGCACCATGCACGAGTTGCGGGATTACTGTACCGAGGGCCAGTGTTTGGCCGGCGAGTTCTGCCCGGAGGAGAGCGTGGAGCAGCATGCGTTCCTGAACTATACCCGGGAGAACTTCGGCGAGAACGTGGTGGCCGATGACAATGCCTACCTCATCAGCACGCTGGAGGCCATCGAGGCCTGTCCCGTCCACACGGAAGCAATCGAGCCGGACCCCGAGGATCCGGAGTTCCCCGTCGATCCGGAGAATCCGGGCGGCGGTACGCTGCCCGTCACCGGCGAAGAGCCGGGGACGCCTGTCACCCCGCCCTCTGGCGGTGACACCGGCGGAGGAGACCATGGCGGCGGTACGTCTTCCGGCGGCGATACCGGCACCGCCGAGCCCACGGAACCCGGCGGCAACTGGTATGACAGCCTCTGGGGGAATCATGTTCCCGCGGAGCCATAAACGCACAGCTCAGGCCGGCGGACACAGCTTGTGTCCGCCGGCTTTTTCTGCCGCAAGAGATTGTGTTTCAGAGGGGCGGACTCGTCATTTTGCCTACGGCGGACGAGAAAACCGGGGAAAGATTCCCCTCTTTCCACAAAAGTTTTTTCCCATTTTTGGTTGCAAGCCACGGACATTTGTGTTACTATAAACGACATACGAAGGACAGATGACCGTGGGAGGCGGACCAAATGAGCAGAGAGGTCAAATATTACATCGTTGCCGCGGACGCCCTGCCGGAGGTTTTCATCAAGGTGGCGGAAGCCAAACGGATGATGCAGACCGGCGAGGCGGCCACCGTTGGAGCGGCCACCCGCATGGCGGGGATCAGCCGGAGCGCATTTTACAAGTACAAGGACTCCGTCCAGCCGTTCAACGACATGAAGGCGGAGCATATCATCACGTTTTACGGGATGCTGAAGGACAATACCGGCGTGCTGTCCCGGGTGCTGAGCGTGTTTGCCGCATCCGGCGCCAATATCCTGACCATCAACCAGAGCATTCCCACCAACGGCTGCGCGGCAGTGACCATCTCCGCCGAGACCAGCGATATGGCGGAGAGTCTGGAGGCCCTGCTGGCTGAGGCGGAGGCCGTGGAGGGTGTCGTGAAGTTCGAGGTGACTTCGGCCTGATAGGGGATGCGCCCCTGAGACGGAGCGTGGAACGGATAGAAAAAGGAGAGAGATATGATCAAGATCGCGATTCTGGGCCTGGGCACCGTGGGAACGGGCGTGGCCAAAGTCATTGGCGAGAACGCCAAGCAGATCGAGCGGAAGCTGGGAGAGCCACTTCAGGTGAAGACCATTCTGGTCCGCCACTTCAAGGACGGCCCCTATCGCCAGCTGATGACTGATGATTTCAGGAAGATCGAGGAAGATGATGAGATCCGGGTGGTGGTGGAGACCATCGGCGGCGTGGACGCGGCCTATGAGTACACCAAGCGGGCCCTGAGCGCCGGCAAGCACGTGGTCACCGCCAACAAGCAGCTGGTGGCGGAGAAGGGCTGCGAGCTGCTGGCCCTGGCGGCGAAGAAGAACGTCCGGTATCTGTTCGAGGCCAGCGTGGGCGGCGGCATCCCCGTGCTGCATCCCATCCGGGAGTGCCTGGCGGCCAACCGCATTGAGGAGATCTACGGCATCCTCAACGGCACCACCAACTACATCCTGACCCGCATGGTCCGCACCGGCGCCTTCTTTACCGATGCCCTGCGGGAGGCCCAGGCCAAGGGTTACGCCGAGGCGGATCCCTCCGCCGACATCCACGGCACCGACGCCGGACGGAAGATCTGCATTCTGGCGGATCTGGCCTTCGGCCATCAGGTGCTGCCGGAGAGCGTGCCCATGGAGGGCATCTCCAAGCTGTCCCTCCGGGACGTGAAGATCGCGGAGCGGGCGGGCTACCGCATCAAGCTGCTGGGCCGGACCCTCCGGATGCCCGGCGGCGGCCGGACGGCCTATGTGGCGCCCCATCTGGTGCCGGAGGACCATCCCCTGGCCAATGTGGAGGACGTGTTCAACGCCATCGTGGTCCGGGGCAACGCCACCGGCGAGGTGATGTTCTACGGCAAGGGCGCAGGCGAGATGCCCACCGCCTCCGCCTGCGTCTCCGATGTGATGGAGGCCGTGGGCCATTCCGCCGTCCATGAGGAGAACCTGCCCTGGACGGAGGACAGTTCGGGCTTTGTGGACCCCCAGGAGCTCCACACCCGGTTCTATTTCCGCATTGAAGGCAGCCTCACCGACGCGGCCATGGCCTTCGGCCAGGTGGAGGTCCTCAGCGAGGACGGAGAGACCGCCTTCCTGACGAACCGCATCAGCGGCACCGCAGCGGCAGAGCAGTCCGACAGGCTGAACGTGCTGGCCTGCATGCGGGTGATGGAATGAGAGAGATAAGGCATTGCCTTTCCAAGACCAATCTGAGATAAAGAGGGAAACACTATGAGTTTGATCGTACAGAAATTCGGCGGTTCCTCCGTGCGGGATGCCCAGCGGGTGAAGAACGTGGCCGGCATCATCGCGGAGACCTACCTCCAGGGCAATGACGTCATCGTGGTCCTGTCCGCCCAGGGCGACACCACCGACGACCTCATCGCCAAGGCGGAGGAGATCAATCCCCACGCCTCCAAGCGGGAGATGGACATGCTCCTGTCCACCGGCGAGCAGATCTCCGTGGCGCTGTGCGCCATGGCGCTGGAGGCCATGGGCCTGCCCTGCGTGTCCCTGAACGCCTGGCAGGTGGGCATCCAGTCCACCTCCGTCCATTCCGACGCCCGGATCAAGAAGATCGATTCCGAGCGCATCCAGGCGGAGCTGGATCAGCACCACATCGTCATCGTCACCGGCTTTCAGGGCGTGGACCGCAACGGCGATATCACCACGCTGGGCCGCGGCGGCTCCGACACCAGCGCCGTGGCGCTGGCGGCGGCCTTCAAGGCGGACCGTTGCCAGATCTACACCGACGTGGACGGCGTGTACACCACCGATCCCCGCATCGTCTCCAACGCCCGGAAGCTCCAGGAGATCACCTATGATGAGATGCTGGAACTGGCCAGCCAGGGCGCCCAGGTGCTGCACAACCGCAGCGTGGAGCTGGCGAAAAAATTTCATGTCAATCTGGAAGTTCTGTCCAGCCTCGAGAAGAAGCCGGGCACTATCGTTAAGGAGGTCACCAAAGTGGAAAAGACAAATATCGCAGGTGTGGCAAAGGACACCAGCATCGCCCGTATCGCGCTCGTCGGCCTGCAGCACAATCCCGGGGTCGCATTCCAGGTCTTCGACCTGCTGAGCAAGAGCAACATCAACGTGGACGTGATCCTGCAGTCCATTGGACGCGAGGACACCAAGGACATCACCTTCACCGTCCACAAGAAGGACATGGCCGAGGCGGAGCAGATCCTCAACGAGCACAAGTCCGCTCTGAAGTTCGACCACCTGGAGGACGACGACAAGATCGGCAAGGTCTCCATCGTGGGCGCCGGCCTCATGAGCAACTGCGGCGTGGCCGCCAAGATGTTCGAGGCCCTCTATGAGGCGGGCATCAACATCCAGATGATCAACACCTCTGAGATCCGCGTCTCCGTCCTGCTGGACGAGGAGGACGTGAACAAGGCGGTAAAGGCCATCCACGCCAAGTTTTTCGACGAGGTCTGATCCCCTTCTGAAGACGAAACAGCGCCCCGGCCGTCATAGACGGCCGGGGCGTTCCGCGTGTGCGGAGAACGGGAATGAAAAAGAGGACCGCCCGCCGGGCAGTCCTCTCTGCCGTTCAGTTCTTCAGGCTGTGGAGCGGCGCGGGGATGCGTCCGCCCCGGGCCACGAAGGCCGCACTGGACTCGGGATGCACCGGCATCACCGGGGCGGAGCCCAGCAGGCCGCCCAACTCCACGCTGTCGCCCACGGTCTTGCCGGGGGCGGGGATGACGCGAACGGCGGTGGTCTTGTTGTTCACCATGCCGATGGCCGCCTCGTCGGCAATGATGGCGGAGATGGTCTCGGCGGGGGTATCGCCGGGGACGGCGATCATGTCCAGGCCCACGGAGCAGACGCAGGTCATGGCCTCCAGCTTGTCCAGGCACAGGGTGCCGGACTGGGCGGCGGCGATCATGCCCTCGTCCTCACTGACGGGGATGAAGGCGCCGGAGAGCCCGCCCACGCTGGAGGAGGCCATGACGCCGCCCTTCTTCACGGCGTCGTTCAGCAGGGCCAGGGCAGCGGTGGTGCCGTGGGTGCCGCAGGTCTCCAGACCCATCTCCTCCAGGATGCGGGCCACGCTGTCGCCCACGGCGGGGGTGGGGGCCAGGGACAGGTCCACGATGCCGAAGGGGGTGTCCAGCCGGCGGGAGGCCTCCTGGGCCACCAGCTGGCCCATGCGGGTCACCCGGAAGGCGGTCTTTTTGATGGTCTCCGCCACCACGTCGAAGGGCTGGCCCTTGACGCTCTGGAGAGCGTGGTGCACCACGCCGGGGCCGGAGACACCCACGTTGATGACCTTCTCCGCCTCGCCCACGCCGTGAAAGGCGCCGGCCATGAAGGGGTTGTCCTCCACGGCGTTGCAGAACACCACCAGCTTGGCGCAGCCCAGGCCGTCCCGGTCGGCGGTGGCGGCGGCAGTCTCCTTGACGATGCGGCCCATGAGGGCCACGGCGTCCATGTTAATGCCCGCCCGGGTGGAGCCCACGTTGATGGAGGAGCAGACGAAGTCCGTGCTGGCCAGGGCCTCGGGGATGGAGCGGATGAGCCGCTCGTCGGCCTTGGTCATGCCCTTCTGCACCAGGGCGGAGTAGCCGCCGATGAAGTTGACGCCGCAGGTCTTGGCGGCCCGGTCCATGGTGACGGCGAAGGGGGCGTAGTCCTCGGTGTTGCTGGCGGCGGCCACCAGGGACATGGGGGTGACGGAGATGCGCTTGTTGACGATGGGGATGCCGAACTCCCGCTCGATGTCCTGGCCGGTCTTTACCAGCTTCTCGGCATAGCGGGTGATCTTGTTGTAAATTTTGTCGCAGGCTCGTTTGGGGTCCTCGTCGCAGCAGCTCAGCAGGGAGATGCCCATGGTGATGGTCCGGATGTCCAGATGCTGCTGGTCGATCATCTCAATGGTGGAGAGAATGTCCTTTTGTGTAAGCATAGAAACCTCCGAAAGAGATAGGAGATAGAAGATAGGAGATAGGAGATGCGAATTAGGAATTAGGAGTTAGGAATTAGGAATTCGCCTGTCCGGCTCCGCCGGACAAAACTGCCGGACCGGGAAGGGGGTCTTGGGGGAAACCTCCGGTTTCCCCCGGTTCTTTTGCCAGGGGGCAAAAGAAGAAGGGAGGGGCCAGGGAACCGCAGGTTCCCGGTTCTTTTGCCCGAAGGGCAAAAGAATCCGCCGGAATCATTTTTCCGGCGGCGTGTACGTCGGAAAAATACCGAGACCCCAGCCGCCGGGGGCGGCGACACCAGTCCGCAGACTGGTGGTGGGGTGGTTAGGAGGGGAGCCTGCTCCCCTCCTACATTAAATGCGGTGCATCGCGTTGAAGATTTCCTCCCGCTGGATGCGGATGGAGATGCCCAGGGTCTTGCCCAGCTCGGACAGGCGCTCTGCCAGCTCCGTCAGGGGGATGCCGGCTTTGGAGATGTCCACGGCCATGACCATGGTGAATTTCCCCTGGAGAATGGTCTGGGTGATGTCCAGAATGTTCACATTGTTCTGGGCCAGCAGCGTGCAGACAGAGGCAATGATGCCCACCTTGTCGTCGCCGATCACTGTAACGATCGCGTTCATCGTCGTTTCCTCCTTGGCAGTTCCGCCTGTGAGACTGAAAAACGGCGGAAAATCACAATAAACCGTATTTTACCACACCATTCCTCCAATGTAAATCGGAAAATCAGACAATTTCAGCAGGGAATGGTGGCCATGGCCGCTGCATCATGCGGGTCCAGGAAGGGACCGAAGCCGGGCGGGCAGAGGGTGAAGACGATATAGAGTACCCCCAGGGCCGCCGCCAGGATCAGCCAGATGCTGCTTTTGCCCCGTTTTCCGGACAGCGCCGTCCCCGCGGCGGCCGCCGCCACCCACAGCATCAGGTAGACGCCCCAGGCGGGCTCCAGGGCCGACACCGCCCAGTAGATCAGAAACAGCGCCGGGGCCGTCAGGGTCACGGCGGGCAGCGCCTCCGCCAGCGTCCGCTTCGCGCCGCCGGAGAGATGGCCCGTCAGCACCAGCGCCGCCAGCATGGGCCAGTAGGCCAGCTTGCTCAGCTCCCAGGGGGCGCTGTACCGGGGCAGAAAGATGCCCAGGACCGGGTTCCCGGCCCAGGGATGGAGCAATAAGGCCAGCAGGCCCAGCAGCAGCGTGGTCAGAAAACGGACGGCGAACCGGTTAAAATGGTCCTTCATAATGCTTCACCTCGTCCTATCCATATGACGGACGGGGGCTTGGCAGAACCGGAAACGGACAGGAAGAAAGAGGACGCCCGAGGGCGTCCTCTCAGGCTGTCGAAAAAGTCCATAGACTTTTCCGACAGCCTGCCTAATGTCTCGATTTTCGGACCGCGCAGCGGACCGAAAATCTGCCGCTGCGCGGCGCAAACGCCTGCTAACGCAGGCTTTTGCAGACATTCGATTCCGTACGAAGGGGCTCCCGCCCCCTCGTACTCCCCCTGCAAAAAAGAACTTCTTTCCTTCAAACAGGGGATTTTCGACAAGCAGAGAGGACGCCCGAGGGCGTCCTCTCTGCCTTCTTCCGAGGAACTTCTCCCGCTCCGGGCATATGCGGCGCCGCGCCGTCTGTCCCCGCCGGTCCGCCGATGGCCGCCGGTGACTGGACACCGGACACGGCGGCGGATTAAAATGGCGTCATTCTTCCGCGAACTTCTCTCTGTCCCGGTTGATCTGCTTCTGATAACGGTCCTGCTCCGAGAACACACAGCCGCAGTACTTCTGCATGTAGAAGCCCAGCTCCCTGGCCCTCTGGTTCCCGGCCCGGAAATTGGGGCGGAAATCCCGGTAGAGGAACTTCACGCCGTACTGAGCGGCATATTTCTCCGCCGCCCGGACGATGCCCTCATGGTCCTGATAGAGGCTGGCCAGCAGGGTGGAGGTGAAGGCCTCAAAGCCGTGCTCCGCGGCGTATTTCGCCGTGCCCTCGATACGGTGCTCATAGCAGTAGGCGCAGCGGTGGTCGATGTCCTCCGCCACATGACGGACGAATTCCCGCAGGCCGTAGTCCTCCCGGACCCGTACCTCCATGCCGATGGTGGGGGCGTACTCCAGCAGACAGTCCCGCCGGGCCTGATACTCCTTCCAGGGGTGGATGTTGGGATTATACCAGAACGCCACCGGCTCGATGCCCTCCGACCGCAGAGGGTCAATGCAGCTGAGAGAGCAGGGGGCGCAGCAGCAGTGCAGCAAAACGTGATCCATAGCAAAATTCTTCTCCTTTGCCGTCTCCGGCATGTCTTTTCCACCACAGTATAGCATAAAACCGAAAAAAGGCCAAGCCTGTGGGACAGGTTTCGCCAAATTGTTGAAAAGAGAAATAATTGATATCAAAAAGCAGCTCTTTGACGGATTTTTTAACAGCATCTTTACGGGTTTCCGGAGTTTTGCCGGTTGCACATTTCCACGAAAAAGAGTATGATACAATCCAAAATGAGACTCTGCGGCTATAATTTGCCCTTATAGACGCAATCGTTTTCCTGAAGGAGGAACCTTTTTTGAAAGTCGGTTTGGATGTCGGCTCCACCACCATCAAATGCGTGGTGATGGACGGCGAAGATCGGATCGTATACAGTACATATGAACGGCATTTCAGCCATATTCTGGAGAAGTCCGAGGAGCTGCTGCGCCGGGTGGCGGAGCAGTATATCCCGGGCGGGCGGGCGCGGCTGGCCATCTCCGGCTCCGCGGGAATGGGCATGGCCGAGGGCGTGAGCATCCCCTTCGTCCAGGAGGTGTTCGCCACCCGCGTGGCGGCCAACCGGCTGGCCCCCGGCACGGACTGCATCATCGAGCTGGGCGGCGAGGACGCCAAGATCCTGTTTCTGACCAACGGACTGGAGGTCCGGATGAACGGCTCCTGCGCCGGCGGCACCGGCGCCTTCATCGACCAGATGGCGACGCTGCTGAAAATGAGCGCCGATGAGATGGACGAGGCGGCCCTCAAGGCGGAGAAGACCTACACCATCGCCTCCCGGTGCGGCGTATTCGCCAAGAGCGACGTGCAGCCCCTCATCAACCAGGGCGGCAAGGCGGCGGACATCGCCGCCAGCATCTATCAGGCGGTGGTGAACCAGACCATCGCGGGTCTGGCCCAGGGACGGCCCATCAGGGGCAATGTCCTGTATCTGGGCGGACCGCTGACCTTCTCCCAGTGCCTGCGGGACTGCTTTGACAAGACCCTGGGCCTGAAGGGCAGATGCCCGGAGAACAGCCTGCTGTTCGTGGCCATGGGCGCCGCGTTCTACTCCGATACGGAGTTCGACCTGCTGGAGGTGGCGGACCGCATCCAGAAGCGGGGCACGGTGGAGACCTACCGCAGCCAGCCGCCACTGTTCGCCAGCCGGGAGGAGTACGAGGCTTTCCGGGAGCGCCATGCCAGGGCCTCCGTGCCCCGGGTGGACTTCCCCACGGACTATGACGACCCCGTCCACATCGGCATCGACTCCGGCTCCACCACCGTGAAGCTGGTGGTGATGGACCAGGACGGCGGCATCCTGTTCACGGATTACCGGCCCAATCTGGGCAATCCCGTGCCCCTGATCCGGGGCGTGCTGCAAAAGCTCTATGAAGAGCACCCGAAGCTCCATGTGGCCAGCGTCACCACCACCGGCTACGGCGAGGATCTGGCGAAGGCCGCCTTCCACGCCGACTACGGCGTGGTGGAGACCGTGGCCCATTTCACCGCCGCCCGGTATTTCATGCCCAACGTGGACTTCATCATCGACATCGGCGGCCAGGACATGAAGTGCTTCAAGATCGAGGACGGCGCCATCAGCGACATCTTCCTGAACGAGGCCTGCTCCTCCGGCTGCGGCAGCTTCCTCCAGACCTTCGCCCAGGCGCTGGGCTATGACGTGCGGGACTTCGCCAAGCTGGGGCTGTTCGCAGACCGTCCTGTGGACCTGGGCAGCCGCTGCACCGTGTTCATGAACTCCAGCGTCAAGCAGGCCCAGAAGGACGGCGCCACCATCGAGAACATCTCCGCGGGCCTGTCCATCAGCGTGGTGAAGAACGCCATCTACAAGGTCATCCGGGCCTCCTCTCCCGAGGAGCTGGGCCGGAACATCGTGGTCCAGGGCGGCACGTTCTACAACGAGGCGGTGCTGCGGGCCTTTGAGAAGGAGATGGGAGTGGAGGTCATCCGCCCGGATATCGCCGGCCTCATGGGCGCCTACGGCGCCGCCCTGTACGGACGGGGCAAGGCCGGAGCCGGCCACCGCAGCAGTCTGCTGGACGCCCAACAGCTGGCGGACTTCCGGCAGGAGACCCGCAGCGAGATCTGCGGCCGCTGCGGCAACAACTGCCAGCTGACCATCAACACCTTCGCCGACGGGGCCACCCTCATCAGCGGCAACCGCTGCGACCGGCCCGTCACCGGCAAAGCCAACACCGGCGAGGAGAACCTGTACGAATACAAGCGGAAGCTGATCCTGTCCTACAAGCCCGTCAAGGGCCCCCGGGGGAAGATCGGCCTGCCCCTGTGCCTGAACTTCTGGGAGCTGTATCCCTTCTGGTACACCTTCTTCACGAAGCTTGGCTTCGCCGTGTACCACAGTCCCCTCAGCAGCCGGGAGCTGTATCTCCAGGGCCAGGGGTCCATCCCCTCGGACACCGCCTGCTTCCCGGCAAAGCTGGCCCACGGCCACATCCACGCCCTCAGCAAACTGGGGCTGGACGCCATCTTCTACCCCTGCATGACCTATAACATCGACGAGGGGCTGGGCCAGAACCACTACAACTGCCCGGTGGTGGCCTACTATCCCGAGGTGCTGGCGGGCAACTGCCCGGAGCTGCGGGACACGAAATTCATTTACGACTACGTGGGCATCCACCGGCCTAAGGATTTCACCAAAAAGATCCACGGCATTCTGGGCAAGTATTTCGACGGCATCTCCCAAAAGGAGATCCAGGAGGCCGCCGACGCGGCCTACGCGGAGTACGAGCGCCACATGCGGCAGATCCGGGACGAGGGCGAGCGCATCATTCAGAAGGCCCGGCAGGAGGGACGCCGCATCATCGTCCTGGCGGGACGGCCCTACCACGTGGACCCGGAGGTGAACCACGGCATCGACACCCTCATCACCCGGGCCGGCGCGGCGGTCATCACCGAGGACTCCATCTCCGACCGGGTGGAGCCCTTCCGGACCACGGTGCTGAACCAGTGGACCTATCACTCCCGTCTGTACGCCGCTGCCAAATACTGCTGCTCCCAGCCGGACATGGACCTGGTACAGCTGGTGTCCTTCGGCTGCGGCGTGGACGCCATCACCACCGACGAGACGAGAGAGATCCTGCAGTCCGGCGGAAAGCTGTACACCCAGCTGAAGATCGACGAGATCACCAATCTGGGCGCCGTGCGCATCCGCCTGCGGAGCCTGTTCGCCGCACTGGAGGAACAGGACGAGAAGCGCGCCAACGCGAGCAAGGAGGCGTAAGACATGGAATTCCGATATCCGACATTCACGCCGGAGATGAAAACGACCCATAAGATCCTGATCCCCAATATGGCGCCGGTCCAGTTCCGCATTCTGGCCGCGGCTATGAAGCACATGGGGTATAACGTGGAGCTGCTGGGCAACTGCGGCAGTCAGGTGGCGGAACAGGGCCTGAAATACGTCCACAACGACACCTGCTATCCCGCACTGCTGGTCATCGGCCAGTTCCTGGACGCTCTGAACTCCGGCAAATACGACCTGGACCACACCGCCCTCATCATCACCCAGACCGGCGGCGGCTGCCGGGCCTCCAACTACATTTTTCTGCTGCGCAAGGCGCTGCAGAAGGCCGGTTACTGCAATATCCCGGTGGTGAGCCTGAACTTCTCCGGCCTGGAAAAGGACAGCAGCCTGCCCATGGACATGACCTTCGTGCGGATGGCGCTGTCGGCCATCTGCTACGGCGACCTGCTGGTGGCCCTGAAGGCCCAGACCGCTCCCTATGAGGTGCGGAAGGGCGACGCGGAGGCCCTCCAGAACAAGTGGCTGGACACCATCTGCGGCTGGATCCTGGACGGCAAGGGCTTCTCCCAGCGGGAGATGCGCGCCGCCATGCCGAAGATCGCGGCGGAGTTCGCCGCCATCCCGGTCCGGCGGGTGTCCAAGGTGAAGGTCGGCGTGGTGGGCGAGATCTACGTGAAATACTCCCCCCTGGGCAACAACGACCTGGAGAACTTCCTGGCCTCCCAGGACTGCGAGGTGAATCTGCCGGGCCTCATGGGCTTTTTGCAGTACTCCGTGTACAATCTGTCGGAGACCGCCCGGCTCTACGGCGGCACCCTGGTGGAGAAGCACGTCTCCGATGTGGTGCTGAAGTACATCGAGAGCATGGAGAAGCTGATCCTCAAGGCCCTGCGGGATAACGGCTATCACGCGCCCCTGCCGTTTTCGGAGTTGTGCAAGCTGCCGGAGGGCGTCATCGGCATGGGCAACAAGATGGGCGAGGGCTGGCTCCTCACCGCCGAGATGCTGGAGTTGGTGCGGTCCGGGTATGAGAACATCGTCTGCGCCCAGCCCTTCGGCTGCCTGCCCAACCACATCTGCGGCAAGGGCATGATCAACAAGATCCGGGAGCTGTATCCCATGGCCAACATCACCCCCATCGACTACGATCCCAGCGCCACCCGGGTCAACCAGGAGAACCGGATCAAGCTGATGCTGGCGGTGGCGCGGGAGCGGCTGCCCTCCCATCCGGACCAGCCGGGAACGCCCGAGAAGGCGCCGTCCCGGGAGCTGGTGCGGGAGCGCACTCCCCGCAAGCAGCCCGTCCACGCGGCCACCTGACAGAGAGAAAGACTGCCCCAACGGGCAGTCTTTTCACGTCTCCGGGGACTTGTCGACGAAATTCGCGGTTTTGGGTTGACAAATACGATTGACGAACCTGCCCTGTCCGCGGTATAATATAATGGTTTATACTGATTCTTGATGAAAGAGTTTCATCAAGAATCCCGCGTGCTGCGCACGCTCGAATTGTGCAGCGGCACAATTCGACGTCTCATAAAAACTGAACGCGCTTCGCGCTATAAAACGGTTTGAACCGTTTTAATCAGTTTTCGTATATACGAATCTTTCACGGAGACGGAGCGCGCCGTTTTCCGTGTGAACAAACGGAGGAACAGCTTATGTGGTTGGCGGATCAATGGCAGGACTATGAGCTGCTGGACTGCGGAGGGGGAGAGAAGCTGGAGCGCTGGGACAAGCAGTTCCTGGTGCGTCCGGACCCTCAGGCCATCTGGGAGACGCCCAGAAAGAATCCGGCCTGGCGGCGGGCCAATGCCAGATATCTCCGCTCCCAGACCGGCGGCGGCCACTGGGAGAAAAAGACGCTGCCGGAGAGCTGGCAGATGCACTACGGGGAACTGACGTTCCAGGTGAAGCCCATGAACTTCAAGCACACGGGATTGTTCCCGGAGCAGGCGGTGAACTGGGACTTCGTCATGGAGAAGATCCGCAGTGCCGGACGGCCCATCCGGGTGCTGAACCTGTTCGCCTACACCGGCGGCGCCACGGTGGCCTGTGCCAAGGCGGGCGCCAGCGTGTGCCACGTGGACGCGGCCAAGGGCATGGTGGCCTGGGCCCGGGAGAACGCCCGGCTGTCCGGTCTGGAGGACGCCCCCATCCGCTGGATCGTGGACGACTGCGCCAAGTTTGTGGAGCGGGAGATCCGGCGGGGCAAGACCTACGACGCCATCATCATGGACCCGCCCAGCTACGGACGGGGACCCGGCGGCGAGGTGTGGAAGCTGGAGGAGAACCTGTATCCCTTCGTGAAGCTCTGCGCCGGCGTGCTGTCGGACAAGCCGCTGTTCGTACTCATCAACTCCTATACCACGGGTCTGGCTCCGTCGGTGCTGGGCTATCTGCTGAACATCCTGGTGGCCGGCAAATACGGCGGGAAATGCACCTGGGACGAGCTGGGACTGCCTGTCACCGAGACGGGACTGGCCCTGCCCTGCGGCGCCACCGGACGGTGGTGCAGCGAGTGAGAGTTTTCCCGTGAGGCACGGGATGGTGCCGGGGAAGCCCGGCGGCTTTGCGCCCCCCATTCTTTTTCTTCTTGAGAAAAAGAATGCGTCGCGCCCGGTGGAAGAAAAAGACGCTTTGGGCGGCGGCATTTCAAACTTCGTTTGAAATGCCTTTTCCCGCCCTGTTTACGGGGGTTTGGACTGACGGCAGTCGAAGGCTTTGCCTCCTGTGTCTGCCCTTGACCAGAACGAATGTCCGGGTCCCGCCCGGATGCACCGCCGTTCTCTGTTCGCTACCGCACCCTGGCGGTTGCAGAGACTTTACGCCCACACATTTCCGGCCTTCCGCAACCACCAGACTGCGGCAGCAAAACAGAAGCAGGGGCATCCGGGACCACCCCCAACTTTCGAAACTGCCATATGTGGTTGAATGGACGCAAGCCCTTGAATCAGCACCCAAATAACCCCCGTAACAGGCGGGAAAAGGCATTTCAAACGAAGTTTGAAATGCCGCCGCCAGCGTCTTTTCTCTTGACACCATCAAAAAGCGCTTTCTCTTTTCGGCGCAACCGAAAAGAGAAAGGGGGGTTTGCCTCGCGGCGGAGCCGCAAGCCATCGGCCTTCGCCGGAACCCCCGCACTCCCGATGGTACATTCTATTTTCATTTTGAAAGCGACTGAAGTCATGTCTACGATGATCGAAACAAAAGACCTCTCCTTCACCTATCCGGCGGCGGAGGAGGGCGGACGGGAGACCGTGGCCCTGCGGGGCGTGGACGTCTCCATTGAAAAAGGCTCCTTTGTGGTGGTGCTGGGCCACAACGGCTCCGGCAAATCCACCCTGGCCAAGACCTTCAACGCCGTGCTGCTGCCCGGCGGCGGCCACGTGTACGTGGAGGGCATGGACACCCTGGACGAGGAACTGCTGCTGGCCATCCGCCAGCGGGTGGGCATGGTGTTCCAGAACCCGGATAACCAGATCGTGGCAAACGTGGTGGAGGAGGACGTGGCCTTCGCGCCGGAGAACCTGGGCGTCCCGTCGGAGGAGATCCGGAAGCGGGTGGACGACGCCCTGAAGGCCGTGGGCATGAGCGAGTTCGTCACCCACGCGCCGCACCTGCTGTCCGGCGGACAGAAGCAGCGCATCGCTATCGCCGGCGTCATCGCCATGGAGCCGGACTGCATCGTCCTGGACGAGGCCACCGCCATGCTGGACCCCATCGGACGGGGAGAAGTGCTGTCCACCGTCCACCGGCTGAACCGGGAGAAGGGTATCACTGTGGTGCTCATCACCCACCACATGAACGAGGCGGAGGACGCCGACCGGGTGCTGGTGATGGACGACGGCAAAGTGGTCATGGACGGCGCGCCCCGGGAGGTCTTCACCCATGTGGGAGAGCTGCGGTCCATGGGCCTCACCGTGCCGGACACGGTGGCGCTGCTGTACGACCTGCGGCAGGAGGGGCTGGACGTCCCTCTCACCGCCCTGACGGTGGAGGAGTGTGCGGACGCCGTGGCGGCGGCCATACCGACGAGATAAAGAGGGAACACCATTGAAAGAGATACTGCAGATCGAGCATTTGACCCATACCTACGGGGCGGGGACGCCCTTCCAGCGGAACGCGGTGGAGGACCTGTCTTTCTCCGTCCGGGACGGGGAGTTTCTGGGCATCATCGGTCACACCGGCTCCGGCAAATCCACTCTGATCCAGCATTTGAACGGGCTGCTGAAGCCCACCTCCGGCCGGGTGCTGCTGGACGGAAAGGACATCTGGGCGGAGCCGAAAAAGATCCGGAGCGTGCGGTTCCGGGTGGGACTGGTGTTCCAGTACCCGGAGTACCAGCTCTTTGAGGAGACGGTGTACAAGGACATCGCCTTTGGCCCCGCCAACATGGGCAAGACCGGCGACGAGCTGGACCGCTGCGTCCGCAGCGCCGCCCGTCTGGTGGGATTGAAGGACGCCGCGCTGGACAAGTCCCCCTTTGAGCTGTCCGGCGGACAGAAGCGCCGGGTGGCCCTGGCGGGCGTGCTGGCCATGGAGCCGGAGGTGCTGATCCTGGACGAGCCCACGGCGGGCCTGGATCCCGCCGGACGGGAGAACCTGATGGCCAACATCCGGGACTTCCACCGGAACCATGGCGGCACGGTGATCCTGGTGAGCCACAGCATGGACGAGATCGCCCAGAACGTGGACCGCATTCTGGTGCTGAAGTCCTCCCATATCCTGATGCAGGGCACGCCCAAGGAGGTCTTCGCCCGTGGAAAAGAGCTGCTGGAGGCGGGGCTGGACGTGCCCCAGGTGACCCGGGTGGCCATGGCCCTCCGGGACCGGGGGCTGCCCATCGACCCGGCGGTGTACACCGTGGCGGACCTGGAGAAGGAGCTTCTGGCCCTGCGGAAAGGCGGTGCGGTATGCTAAAGGATATCACCCTGGGCCAGTATTTCCCGGGAAATACCCCGGCTCACCGTCTGGACCCCAGGACGAAGATTTTGCTGGTGGTCCTCTATATCGTGGCGCTGTTCTGCGCCAAGTCCGTGCTGACCTACGGACTGGTAGCGCTGACGCTGTTCATCTGCGTCCGCATCTCCAAAGTGGGGCTGAAGGCCCTGGTGCGGGGACTGAAGCCGGTGGTGGTCATCATCCTCTTCACGGCGGTGCTGAACCTGTTCTTCACGCCGGGCGACGAGGTGTTCCGGCTGGGCTTCCTGCGGATCACCGACGCCGGCGTCACCACCGCCCTGCGGATGGTGCTGCGGATCATGCTGCTGATCATGGGCACCTTCCTGCTGACCTACACCACCAGCCCCATCAGCCTGACCGACGGTCTGGAGCGGCTGCTGAACGGGCTGAAACGGTTCCATGTGCCGGTCCATGAGCTGGCCATGATGATGTCCATCGCCCTGCGGTTCATCCCCACCCTCATCGAGGAGACGGACAAGATCATGTCCGCCCAGAAGGCCCGGGGCGCGGACTTCGAGAGCGGCAACCTGTTCCAGCGGGCCAAGGCGCTGATCCCCATTCTGGTGCCGCTGTTCATCAGCGCCTTCCGCCGGGCGGACGAGCTGGCTACGGCCATGGAGTGCCGCTGCTATCACGGCGGCGAGGGCCGCACCAAGCTCCATGTTCTGCAATATGAGCGCCGGGACTGGCTGGCCCTGACCTGCGGCGTTGTCATCGCCGCGGGCATCATCGTGCTGGGCCGGTTCGGGCTGTGAGAAATTAAAGACCAGGAAATCGGAAATTTGTGGGACCGTGGGAGGCGGGTATGAGAAATATCGCACTGAAGCTGATGTACAACGGCACCGCCTATCACGGCTGGCAGGTGCAGAAAAACGCTGTCACCGTCTGCGAGACGCTGCAGAAGGCCATCGGAAAGATCACCGGCGAGACGGTGCATCTCACCGGCTGCGGCCGCACCGACGCCGGCGTCCACGCGGAGAACTATATCGCCAACTTCCACACGGAGTCCCGCATCCCGCTGGAGCGGCTGCCCTTCGCCATCAACACCCACACACCGGAGGACATCGCCGTGGAGCGGGCCTTCGAGGTGGCGGAGGATTTCAACGCCACCACCTCCTGCGTCAAGAAGGAGTACACCTACCGCATCTACAACTCCCGGTTCAAGAATCCGTTTTATGTCAATCGGGCATATTTCTATCCCAAGCGGCTGGACGAGAAATTTCTCAACCGGGCGGCCCACCAGTTCGTGGGCACCCACGATTTCCGGGCGGTGCGCAGCGTGGGCACGGAGACAAAGACCACCGTGCGGACCATCTACTGGTGCGACGTGACCCGCTCCGGCGACCTGCTGGAGCTGAAGGTCTGCGCCAACGGCTTCCTGTATAATATGGTACGGGCCATCACCGGCACGGTGCTGTACGCGGCGGAGGGGAAGTTCCTGCCGGAGGACATTCCGGCGATCCTGGAGAGCGGAGACCGGACCCTGGCGGGCCCCACCGTCCCGCCGGGAGGACTGTATCTCACAAGACTTTGGTATAAGGATGAGCGGCTCAATGGGTGATCGGACGAGAAACATCTGGAATGATGACGACGGTGAGTCGGCCCTGCGGCAGCGGGAGAAGAAGCATCCGCTCCGGCGGCTGGGGCTGTTCCTGCTGATCGTTCTGGCGGTGCTGGCCGTGGTGCTGGTGGCTGCCTGGCGGGACGGCACGGGCTTCGACGCCCTGCTGCGCCGCTTTGCCTACGGTAGCGCCCAATCGGAGAGCGGCACTGTCAGCTTTACATACGACGCCGCCAACAACAACCGCTTCGCCGTCCTGGGGGACGGTCTGGCGGTGCTGTCCGGTACCCAGTTCCAGGTCCTGGACAGTGAGGGAAAACAGGTGTACTCCGCCACGGTGAAGATGGAGAATCCCGCCCTGACAGTGGGCGGCGGCCGTGCGGTGGCCTACGACGTGGGCGGCACGGAGCTGTACGCGGCGGATCTGTCCGGTGAGCTGTTCCATCTGACGGCGGACAGCAGCGAGCCCTTCATCGACGTCACCGTGAACGAAAAAGGCTGGATGGCGGTGACGGCGGAGAAAAAGAGCTACAAAGGCAGCGTTCGCGTCTATGACAGCGAGGCAGACGGCGAGGGGGACGAGGTATTCGAATTCAAATCCTCCAAGCGGTTCCTGGTGGGCGCCTATGTCACCGATGACTGCAAGTCCCTGGCGGCAGTGACGCTGGGACAGAGCAGCAGCGTCTTTATCAGCGACGTGATTCTCTACGATCTGGACGAGGAGGAGCCCCGGGCGAATTACAACATCCGGAACGGCCTGGTCCTGGCCATCGGGGAGAAGGGCGGCCGGCTGGCCGCCGTCACCGACACGGGCCTGACCTTCGGCACTACGGCGGGCGAGGCGGCGGAGACATATGGCTTCTCCGGCCAGTACCTCCGGGAGTACGACCTGGGGGGAGACGGTTACACCGCCCTGCTGCTGAACCGGTATCAGTCCGGCAGCGTGGGCCGTCTGGTCACCGTGGGGGATGACGGGCAGGAGATCGCCTCCCTGGACGTCCGGGAGCAGGTCCTGAGCATCTCCGCCGCCGGACGGTATCTGGCGGTGCTCTACACCGACAAGCTGGTGATCTACAATCCGGAGCTTCAGGAGTACGCTACCCTCACCGGCACCAATATGGCCAAGGAGGCCTTGGTGCGGGAGGACGGCTCCGCCCTGCTGATCTCCTCGGAGAACGCCCGTCTGTTCCTGCCGTGAGACAGGTGTTCCGGTACGGAGACTGGCCGGTTTTCCCGGCATCTGCGCACCGGAGCGGTCAAAAATTGGAATGAAGTTCACAAAAGGTTTACAGCATGGGAGGTAGGCAGATTTGAACACACCTGTTATAATAGACATCGTTGTGGCGGCGGTGCTGCTGGGCTTTGCGGCCTGGGGCGCCCACCGGGGCCTGTTCCGCACGGCGGCGGGTCTGGTGATCGTGGTGGCGGCCCTCGTCGGCGCCGGCATCGTGGCAAACACCCTGACGCCCATGGCGTCCATGGCGCTGCAGCCCGTCATTGAGAAGCACGTGGAATCCCGTATCGACAAGGCGCTGTCCGGCGAGGGCAGCGTCCGGGCGCAGGAGCCCAGTCTGAACCGGGAGAAGCAGGACGCGGGCAGCATGAGCCTGGACGATCTGCTGGACCTGCTGGGCATCGACGCAGACGCTGCGGAGCATATCTCGGAGAAGGCCAAAGAGCAGATGCGGGACACCGGCGCGGACATCCTGACGGCGGTGATACAGAGCGTGGCGGAGTCCATTCTCCACGCGGTGCTGTTCCTGCTGTCCTTTGTGGTGATCCTGGTGACGCTGAAACTGGCGGCACGGGTGCTGGACCTGGCGCTGAAGCTGCCGGGCCTCCACGCGGCCAACGCCCTGGGCGGCGCTGCTGTGGGCCTGGTGGAGGGCGTTCTGGCCATGTTCCTGGCGGTGTGGGTCATGCGGCGTCTGGGCGTATCCTTTGACACGGCGGCCGTGGAGGAGACGTATCTGCTGTCCTTCTTCACCACCCACACGCCGCTGAACGCCCTGTCGTTTCTGCGGTGACGCGCCGTCCGCAGCCGCTATCGTATATTTTACCCGCGCTGTATAACAGCGCATGGAGGTTTACAATCATATGCAGCCAACACTTTGTTCGAAATGTAAGAAAAACGTGGCCGTGGTGTTCATCTCCCGGCTGGACGGCGGCAAGACCGTCAACGAGGGCCTGTGCCTGAAGTGTGCCAAGGAACTGGGCCTGCCCCAGGTGGACGAGATGATGAAGCGCATGGGCATCTCCGACGAGGATCTGGATACCCTCAGCAGCGAAATGCTCCAGGCCTTCAACGGTGTGGAAAACGTGGAGGACCTGCCCGGCGGGGACGAGGACTCCGGCGAGGAGGAAGACGGCTCCACCGCCACCTTCCCCTTCCTGAACCGTCTGTTCAACAGCGGCGATTCCGCCCGGAACGCCGGTCACGGCGAGGAACCCCAGGGCGGCAGCGCCCGGGCCGACCGGGACAAGGAGCGCAAGGGCGACAAGGGAGGCAAGCGGAAGTATCTGGAGAACTACTGCCAGAACCTCACCGGCCGGGCCAAGGAGGGCAAGCTGGACCCGGTCATCGGCCGGGAGCAGGAGATCGAGCGGGTCATCCAGATCCTGAACCGCCGCCAGAAGAACAATCCCTGCCTCATCGGCGAGCCGGGCGTTGGCAAGACCGCCATCGCCGAGGGCCTGGCCCAGCGCATCGCCGCCGGTCAGGTGCCCTACAAGCTGCGGGACAAGGAGGTCTATCTGCTGGACCTGACGGCTCTGGTGGCCGGCACCCAGTTCCGGGGCCAGTTTGAGAGCCGCATGAAGGGCCTCATCGACGAGGTGAAGCGCCTGGGCAACATCATCCTGATGATCGACGAGGTCCACAGCATCGTGGGCGCCGGCGACGCCGAGGGCTCCATGAACGCCGCCAACATCCTGAAGCCCGCCCTCAGCCGGGGCGAGATTCAGGTCATCGGCGCCACCACCTTCACCGAGTACCGTAAGTCCATCGAGAAGGACACCGCTCTGGAGCGGCGCTTCCAGCCCGTCACCGTCAACGAGCCCTCCATCGAGGACTCCATCCATATTCTGAAGGGACTGGCGCCCAAGTACGAGCAGTACCACGGCGTGAAGATCTCCGACGGTATCCTCCGTCAGGCGGTGCTGCTCAGCGAGCGGTATATCACCGACCGGTTCCTGCCGGACAAGGCCATCGACCTCATCGACGAGGCCTGCTCCGACCTGAATCTGAAGGACGCGGACATCTCCCGGCGCATGGAGATCCAGCGGGAGATGGACGACTACGAGAAAGAGCGGATCATGCTGGAGGAGAAGGAGGAGAAGATCGAGGGCGATTACGCCCGCCTGGCTGAGCTGAAGAGCCGGGAGATGCAGCTGCGCACGGAGCTGAACGTCCTTCTGGAGAAGGGCGACCCCCAGCTCAGCATGGAGAATCTGGCCCACGTCATTGAGCTGTGGACCAAGATCCCCGCCTCCCGCATCCGGGAGCAGGAGTTCCAGCGGCTGAGCCAGCTGGAGGACCGTCTGAAGACCCACATCGTGGGTCAGGATCAGGCCATCGCCGCCGTGTCCGCCGCCGTCCGGCGGAACCGGGTGGGCATCTCCCCCAAGCACAAGCCCGTCAGCTTCATCTTCGTGGGCTCCACCGGCGTGGGCAAGACGGAGCTGGTGAAGCAGCTGGCCACGGACCTGTTCAACACCCCGGACTCCCTGATCCGTCTGGACATGTCGGAGTTCATGGAGAAGCACTCCGTGTCCCGCATCGTGGGCTCCCCGCCGGGCTACGTGGGCTATGACGAGGCGGGCCAGCTGACGGAGAAGATCCGCCGGAAGCCCTACGCCGTCATCCTCTTCGACGAGATCGAGAAGGCTCATCCCGACGTGCTGAACGTGCTGCTGCAGATCCTGGACGACGGCGAGATCACCGACGCCCACGGCCGCAAGGTGAACTTCGAGAACACCATCATCGTCATGACCTCCAACGCCGGCAGCGGCACCAAGGAGGGCGGCACCGTGGGCTTCGGCCGCACCGTCAGCGAGCAGGACAAGGAGAAGGCCATGAAGGCCCTGGAGGGCTTTCTCCGGCCGGAGTTCATCAACCGGGTGGACGAGGTCATCTGCTTCAACCGGCTGACGGAGGAGAACTTCCGCCACATCGCCCGCATCATGCTGGATGAACTGGTGGGTTCCCTGAAGGACAAGGGCATCACCTTCGCCTATGACGACGCCCTGGTGGACTGGCTGACGGAGAAGTCCTACTCCATCACCTACGGCGCCCGGAACCTGCGCCGCACCATCCAGAAGGACATCGAGGACCCTGTGGCCACGAAGATCATCGACAGCTACGAGCATCCGGTGACCCAGGTGCGGGCCACCGTCCGGGACGGCGCCGTGGCCATCGACGCACTGTAAGAGAGGAGGCGCGGCAGGGGAGAGAACGCCGCGCCCCGGAGAGGCCCGCAGGGCCTGCAATGTGAGGGGGAAATGAATATGAAACTGTTCCGCAAGGACATCGAGCCCCGGTGCGCCTACTGCGCCAAGGGCTCCCAGATCAACGAGCGGGAAGTGGTCTGCGTGAAGCGGGGCGTGGTGCCGGTGGAATCCCACTGCAGCCGCTTCCGCTACGATCCCTTGAAGCGCACGCCGCCCCGTCCGGCGTCGCTGGACACGAAGAATCTCAGCGAGAAAGACTTTTCCATTTCATAAACAGGGAGGAAATGAGCCATGGAGATCAAGCAGGTTTGGGCCGTGTACTGGAGCGCCACCGGCAATACCCGGAAGGTGGTGGAGGAGACCGCCAAGGCCCTGGCGGACAAGCTGAGCTGCCCCATGAACACCGCTGACTTTACGCCGCTGAAGGCCCGGGAGACCGGACTGTCCTTCGGTGCCGGTGATCTTGCGGTCATCGGCACCCCCACCTACGCCGGAAAGCTGCCCAACAAAATGCTGCCCTACATCCAGGAGCAGATCCGGGGAAACGGCGCTCTGGCGGTGCCGGTGGTGACCTTCGGAAACCGCAGCTTTGACAATTCCCTGGCGGAGCTGTGCGCCACGCTGGAGCAGAACGGCTTCCATACCGTGGCCGCCGGGGCCTTCGCCTGCCGCCACGCTTTCACCGACGCCCTGGCGGATGGCCGTCCCGATTATGGCGATCTGGCCCAGGCCCGGGAGCTGGCGGTCCGCGCCGCGGAGAAGGTGCAGGGCCTGACGGAGCTGCCCGCCCCGGTGCAGGTCCCCGGAGACGCCGCCGCCCCCTATTACGTCCCCAAGGGCACCGATGGCCAGCCCGCCAAATTCCTGAAGGCCAAGCCGAAGACGGATCTGTCCAAGTGCTGCAACTGCGGCGTCTGCGCCCGGGTATGCCCCATGGGGGCCATCGACCCGGCGGACGTCAGCAATGTCCCCGGCACCTGCATCAAGTGCCACGCCTGCGTCCGCAGATGCACCCGGCACGCCAAGTATTTCGACGATCCGGCATTTTTGTCCCATGTGACCATGCTGGAGCAGAACTTCGCAGAGCCCAAGGAGAACCGGCTGTTCCTGTGAGATCATCCGCGCCGCCTGCCATGAAGCGGCGGAACCGGAAACAGGGGAGAACGAATGAAAGCTGTCCGTCGCGTCCTCAATGTCCTGATCCTGCTGGCTGCCGCCAATGTCCTGCTTTTGCTGACCTATTTTGGATTCGGCCCGGTGGGAACCGGCATGTTCCTGGCCCTTCTGGCGGGAGTGGTGTTCATCGCCGTCCGGCCCATGGCCCCCACCGCCCCCACGAAGCGCATCCGACGTCTGGCCAACGGCTGTGAGCTGCTGCGTCTGTTCCTCATCTCCGCCACGGTGAACGTGGTGTGGATGCTGGCGCTGCTGCCCTCCGTCATCCGGGATCTGAAGAGCGTCGGGTATTTCGCCGGACTTTGGGCGCTGTTCTGGGGACTCAACGCCGTGGGGATCATCCTCGTGGAGGCCGTCGTCTTCTGGAGCGGCATGATCCGGGTTTACATCACCTCCGTCCAGTTGGGGCTGAAGCACCGGGTGCTGGCGGCCCTCTGCGGCTGGATCCCCTTTCTGAACCTCTGGTATCTGCGGAAGATCATCCGCATCACCTCGGACGAGGTGGAATTCGAGACGGAGAAGTGGGAGCTGGACGCCGTCCGGGCGGAGAGCGAGATCTGCAAGACGAAATATCCCCTTCTGCTGGTCCACGGCGTCTTCTTCCGGGATTTCCGTTATGTCAACTACTGGGGCCGCATCCCCAGGGAGCTGACCCGCAACGGCGCCGCGGTCTATTGTGGACAGCAGCAGTCCGCGGCGGCGGTGGAGGACAGCGGCCGGGAGCTGGCGGAGCGCATCCGGCAGATCATCGACGAGACCGGCTGCGAAAAGGTGAACATCATCGCCCACTCCAAGGGCGGGCTGGACAGCCGGGCAGCCATCGCCCACTGTGGGATGGCGCCGTATGTGGCCACCCTGACCACCATCAACACCCCTCACCGGGGCTGCATCTTCGCGGAATATCTGCTGGGGAAGGTGCCGGAGGGCGCCCGGCAGAAGATTGCCGCCACGTACAACGCCGCGCTGAAGAATCTGGGGGACCCGAATCCGGATTTCCTGGCGGCGGTGACGGACCTGACGGCCTCGGCCTGCGCGGAGCGGAACGCCGTCACGCCGGATGCTCCCGGTGTGGTGTATGAGAGCGTCATGTCCTGGTGCAGAAAGGCCCGGAACGGCAAGTTCCCCCTGAACATGACGTATCCCATTGTCAAGCACTTCGACGGCCGCAACGACGGCCTGGTGTCTGTGGAGTCCGCTGAGTGGGGCAGCCGTTTCACGCTGCTGGAGCCGGAGGGAAAGCGGGGCATCTCCCATGGAGACGTGGTGGACTTGAATCGGGAGAACATCCGGGGCTTCGATGCGCGGGAGTTTTATGTTAATCTGGTGGCCGGCCTGAAGGACCGCGGGTTCTGAAAGACCAGGCTGCGGTCGTTTGTCATCTGGTTTTCACATTCCCGGCGGGCTTCGTCCCGCCGGGATTTTTTGCGCCGTTTTGCGACTGGATTTTCATTGGGGAATTGCAATCTGCGGCGGGGCGTGATACAATAAGCCGCATAAAGAAACCATAATGGGAATGCCGCAAAAGCGTTAAGATTCCGTAAAGAGAATGGCAAAACGCTTGCACCGCCCTGGCGGCGGGGGCATTGATGAAGATACGCCGGACCGGCGGGAGAGACGGCCGGCGATTCCCCTGATGAAGACTTCGGAATGAAACGCCGGAAGGGCGTGTGGAGGGAACTATGAATATCGTAGTCATCGGAATCGGAAAAGTGGGCTATGTCCTGCTCCAGCAGCTTTGCCAGGAGGGACACAACGTGGTGGCGGTGGACCGGAACGCGGCGCTGCTCCATGTGTGCCAGGATAAGCTGGACGTGGCCATGGTGGTGGGCAACGGCGCCTCAGTGGAGGTCCAGCGGGAGGCCGGCGTGGAGACGGCGGACCTGATGGTGGCCGTGACGGACAGCGACGAAGTGAACCTGCTGTGCTGTCTGGCGGCCCACCGGCTGGGCTGCTCCAACGTCATTGCCCGTGTCCGGAATCCGGAGTACGACCAGCAGATGGATCTGCTGAAAAACGACCTGGGCCTGAGCTTCTCCATCAATCCGGAGAAGACGGCGGCCTATGAGATCTTCCACCTGCTCCAGTTCCCCACGTTCCTGAAGCGGGAGTTCTTCTCCGGCGGCAGAACGGAGATGGCGGAGGTCCTGATCCCCAAGGACAGCCGGCTGTCCGGCCGGCGGCTGGATCAGATCGGCGACATCCTGCGCCACCGGGCCATCATCTGCGCCGTGGATCGCCACGGGGAGATCGTGATCCCCTCCGGCGCCTTTGAACTGCAGGCCGGGGACAAGATCACCATCAGCGCCGCCTCCCGGGAGATGCCCCAGCTCATCAACCAGTGCGGCATCAAGACACGGAAGATCAACCGGGTGCTCATCATAGGCGGCAGCACCATTGCGGCGTATCTCACTAAGCTGCTGCTGGAGGCCCGGGTATCCGTGGCCATCATCGAGGAGTCTCACGCCCGGTGCGAGCGGCTGTGCGAGATGCTGCCCGGCGCCGCCGTCATCTGCGGCAACGGCACAGAGCAGAGCCTGCTGCTGGACGAGGGCATCAAGGACGCTGACGCTGTTGTAACTCTGACGGGCATCGACGAGGAGAACTTCCTGGTGTCCATGTTCGCCAACCATCTGGGCGTGCCCAAGACTATCACCAAGATCAACCGTCTGGAGTACAGCGACGTCTTCGCCGGAACCGGCATCGACACCATCGTCAGCCCCAAGCTGCTGACCTCCAACCAGATCGTCCGGTACGTCCGGGCGGTGGGCGCCTCCCGTGACGGCAGCGTGGAGACGCTGTACCGTATCGTGGGCGGCAAGGCGGAGGCCCTGGGCTTCACCGTCCCGGCGGAGGCGCCATTCCTGGGCGTCCCCCTGTCCCAGCTCCATCTGAAGCCCAAGACGCTGGTGGCGTCCATCGTCCGGGGCCAGAAGGTCATCATCCCCCAGGGCGGCGACTGCCTTCTGGCCGGGGACTCCGTGGTCATCGTGGCGGAGGCGTACCGGGCGGTATCCAACCTGACGGATATCTTCGCGGACAGTGAGGGCTTTGCCAGATGAATTATCGTGCTGTTTTCCGCTACCTGGGCCAGGTACTGAGCATTGAGGCCCTGTTTATGCTGCCGGCCATGCTGGTCAGTGTGATCTATGGGGAATACGCCGGAGCAAAGACCTTTCTGCTCACCGCGGGACTGACCCTTCTGGTGGGCGTGCTCCTGTCCCGTATCCAGATCCGGGAGAATATCTACGCCAGAGAGGGCTTCGTCACGGTGGCCCTCAGCTGGATCGCCATGTCCTTCTTCGGCGCGCTGCCCTTCTGGTTCAGCGGCGCCATCCCCAGCTTCGTGGACGCCTGGTTCGAGACGGTGTCCGGCTTCACCACCACCGGCGCCAGCATCCTGACGGAGATCGAGGGCCTGCCCTACGGCATCCTCTACTGGCGCAGCTTCACCCACTGGCTGGGCGGCATGGGCGTGCTGGTGTTCCTGCTGGCCATCGTGCCCCTGGCCCGCGGCAATGGCGATACCCTGTTCCTCATGCGGGCGGAGAGCCCCGGCCCCTCCGTGGGCAAGATGACTCCCACCATCCGTCAGACCTCCAGAGCCCTGTACAAGATCTATGTGGTCCTCACGGTGCTGGAGACGCTGCTGCTGGTGGTAGGCGGCATGCCGCTGTTCGACTCCGTGGTCAACGCGCTGGCCACTGCCGGCACCGGCGGCTTCGCCATCAAGAACGCCAGCATCGCCGCCTATCCGGAACCCTATTTCCAGGCGGTCATCGCCATCTTTATGGCGCTGTTCGGCGTGAACTTCAATATTTACTACCTGATCCTGCTGAAAAATTTCCGAAGCATCTGGAAGAATGAGGAGTTGCGGGCCTATCTGGGCCTGATGCTGGGCGCCACCATCGTCATCGGCATCAACATCCTGCCCATGTACCATGCCCAGGCCCACACCACCAGCAGGGCCTTCCTAGACAGCTTCTTCCAGGTGGCCTCCATTATGACCACCACCGGCTTCGCTACGGCGGACTTCAACCTGTGGCCCCAGCTGTCCCGTCTGATCCTGGTGCTGCTGATGTTCTTCGGCGCGTCCGCCGGTTCCACCGGCGGCGGCATCAAGATTTCCCGCATGCTGATCCTGGGCAAGCACATGAAGCGGGAGATGTTGACCATGCTCCGCCCCCGCAGTGTCCATATCGCCCGGATGGACGGCAAGACCCTGGAGGAGGATACCATCCGGGGCACCTCTGCCTTCCTGGTGGCCTACTGCGCCATCTGCATGCTGTCCATGTTGCTGATCTCTTTGGATAATTTCAGCATGGAGACCACAGTGACCTCCGTCATCTCCTGCATCAACAACATCGGCCCCGGCCTGGACATGGTGGGTCCCACAGGGAATTTCAGCCAGTTTTCCGTGTTCTCCAAGCTGGTGCTGTCGCTGGACATGCTGTTTGGCCGGCTGGAGATCTTCCCCATGCTGCTGCTGTTCTCCAACCAGGTCTGGAAGAAGCGGGTGTAAAAGCCATCCCCGTATACAACAAAGAACGGACTGCCTGCCGGCAGTCCGTTCGTTCTTTTCAAAGAGTATTTTCGGAGAGAAACCCATCCGGGAAGCGGCCGGTACGCGCCCGCTCTGCTCCGCGGGAGAGATTCGGCGCAGCGCGAAAATGGCCGGGCGAAGCCGCCCGGCCATTCATTCAGATTTCTGCGCAAAGCGCGGATGCTCAGCTCCGCTTGCCGGAGTTGGTGGTATCCTTCAGCAGCACGTCGTGGGCGCCGCCCTCCACGATGGAGACGGAGGACACCAGGGTCAGCTTGGCCTTGTCCCGCAGCTCGGGGATGGACAGGGCGCCGCAGTTGCACATGGTGGAACGGACCTTGGCCAGGGTGGTGGCCATGCCGTCGGCCAGGGAACCGGCGTAGGGGACGTAGGAGTCCACGCCCTCCTCGAAGGAGAGCTTGGCGGCGCCGCCCAGATCGTAGCGCTGCCAGTTCCGGGCGCGGGCGCTGCCCTCGCCCCAGTACTCCTTCATATAGCTGCCGCCGATGAGCACCTTGGCGGAGGGGGACTCGTCGAACCGGGAGAAGTACCGGCCCAGCATACAGAAGTCCGCGCCCATAGCCAGGGCCAGGGTGATGTGATAGTCCTGGACGATGCCGCCATCAGCGCAGATGGGCACGTACACGCCGGTCTCCTCAAAGTACTTGTCCCGCTCCCGGGCCACGTCGATGACCGCCGTGGCCTGGCCGCGGCCGATGCCCTTGGTCTCGCGGGTGATGCAGATGGAGCCGCCGCCGATGCCGATCTTCACGAAGTCGGCCCCGGCGTCCGCCAGGAAGCGGAAGCCCTCGCCGTCCACCACGTTGCCGGCGCCCACCTTCACGGTGTCGCCGTAGGTCTCCCGGACCCACTCCAGGCAGCGTTTCTGCCAGACGGAATAGCCCTCGGAGGAGTCCATCACCAGCACGTCGGCGCCGGCCTCCACCAGAGCGGGGACCCGCTCCTTATAGTCACGGGTGTTGATGCCCGCGCCCACCACGTAGCGCTTCTGGCTGTCCAGCAGCTCCAGGGGGTTGCCCTTGTGGGTGTCATAGTCCTTCCGGAACACGAAAGCCACCAGATGGCCGTCCGCCGTGACGATGGGCAGAGCGTTGAGCTTCCGGTCCCAGATGATGTCGTTGGCAGTCTTCAGGCTGGTGCCCTCCGGGGCGGTGATGAGCTTCTCCATGGGCGTCATGAACGCAGACACGGGGACGGAGGGGTCCATACGGCTGACGCGGTAGTCCCGGCTGGTGACCAGGCCCAGCAGCTTGCCGGTGCCGGTGCCATCGTCGGTGACGGCCATGGTGGAGTGGCCGGTGCGCTCCTTCAGAGCCAGCACGTCCGCCAGGGTGTCGGTGGAGCGGAGATTGGAGTCGCTGTACACGAAGCCAGCTTTGTAGGCCTTGACCTTCCGCACCATCTCCGCCTGCTGCTCGATGGGCTGGGACACATAGATGAAGGCGATGCCGCCCTCACGGGCCAGGGCAATGCCCATCTTCTCACCGGAAACCGCCTGCATGACGGCGGAGACCATGGGGATGTTCATGGTCAGGGGGCACTCCTCGCCCTTCCGGTACTTCACCACCGGGGTCTTCAGGGACACGTTGGCGGGAATGCAGTTCTCATCGGAATAGCCGGGCACCAGCAGGTACTCGCTGAAGGTGCGGGAGGGTTCGTTGAAAAAATATGCCATAGGGCCACCTCAATTCTTTCAATTTGCACTGGTTTTGCATTAGGATACCACGGATTTCTGAAAAAGCAAGGCTTTTTTCTCAGCGCTGTCCAAAAATCTTCCGGGCGCCCGGAACGGCCGCTCCGGAAGACGGGGCATCGCGCCATATTCCATTCCGCGGGCCGCCGTCACGGCGGCCCGCGGAAGCAGGACGTTAAATATCAAAGTACGCCTTGGCGGACTCAAACAGATGGAGATCATAGTCGCCGGGGACGTTGCGATACAGCTCCCGGCCCACGCGCTCGGCGTGGCCCATCTTGCCCAGGACCCGGCCGTCGGGAGAGGTGATGCCCTCCACGGCCCAGACAGAGGCGTTGGGGTTGAAGTCCACGTCCATGGTGGGCGCGCTGTCCAGATCCACGTACTGGGTGGCGATCTGGCCGTTCTCCGCCAGCTTCGCCAGCAGCTCCTCAGAGCACAGGAACCGGCCCTCGCCGTGGGAGATGGGCACGCTGACCACGTCGCCCACGTTCACCTTGGCCAGCCACGGAGAGCGGTTGGAGGCGATGCGGGTGCGGACGATCTTGGACTGATGGCGGCCGATGACGTTGTAGGTCAGGGTGGGGCAGGTCTCGTCGGTGTCCCGGATCTCGCCGTAGGGCACCAGACCCAACTTGATCAGGGCCTGGAAGCCGTTGCAGATGCCCAGCATCAGGCCGTCCCGGCCGTTCAGCAGGTCCATGGTGGCGTCCTTCACCGAGGGGTTGCGGAAGAAGGCGGTGATGAACTTGCCGGAGCCGTCGGGCTCGTCGCCGCCGGAGAAGCCGCCGGGGACGAAGATGATCTGGCTGTCCCGGGCCGCGGCGGCGAACCGGGCGGCGGAGGCCGCCACACCCGCGGCGGACTGGTTGTTCAGCACCAGGATCTCCGGGATCAGACCGGCCCGGGAGACGGCCTGGGCGCTGTCATACTCACAGTTGGTGCCGGGGAACACGGGGATCAGCACCTTGGGACGGGCGATGCCCACCTTGGGGGCGGCCCGGGTGAAGGCGGGGGCCTCCAGTACGGGGACGGGGGACTGGTCCGCCGGGGTGCGGTTGGGATACACATCCTCCAGAACGGTCTCGTTGAGGGACAGCAGCTCGTCAATGGAGGCAGAATCTTTGCCGATGGTGATGACGGCTTCGGAAGTGGTATGGCCGATGAGGGTGCCTTCGGAGACCTCCTCCGTCAGCTCCGCCACGATCATGCCGGGGCAGGAGCCGTACCAGGGGGCGCCGGCCTCCGGCACGGCGGCAAAGCCCATGCGGTTGCCGAAGGACATGTTCATGACGGCCTCGGCCACGCCGTTTTCCACGGCCCAAGCGGCCTTCACCTTGCCCTGGGCGCAGAGGGCCTGGAAGGACTCCCAGGCGCCGCGGCAGGCGGCGTAATCGCCGAAGGAGCCGGTGCCGAACAGGTAGACGGGATGACCCGCCTCCTTGAACTCGGGAGACAGCACCTTGCTCGCCGTGGAGGGGGCGATGGCGAAGGAGACCAGCGTGGGAGGCACGTCCAGATCCAGGAAGGAGCCGGACATGGAGTCCTTGCCGCCGATGGCGGCGATCTCCAGAGAGAGCTGGGCGTCCAGCGCGCCCAGCAGGGCGGAGAAGGGCTTGCCCCAGCGGGCGGGGTCCTCCCGCAGCTTCTCGAAGTACTCCTGGAAGGTGAGATAGGCGTCGTGATAGTCGCAGCCCGCGGCCACCAGCTTCGCCACGGAGGTGATGACGCTGGCCTGGGCGCCGGTGTAGGGATCGGCGCTCATCCACTCCGGATCGAAGCCCCAGGCCATGACGGAGCAGGTGTCCGTTTCCTGGCCCGGCAGCACCGGCAGCAGCGCCGCCATGGACTGGGCGGGGGTGCGCTGGGTTTTGCCGCCGAAGGGCATCAGCACGGAACCGGCGCCGATGGTGGCGTCGAACCGCTCGGCCAGACCCCTGCGGGAGGCGGACTTCAGGCTGGCGGCCACCGTCCGCAGATCGCCCTCGCCCGTGAAGCCCAGCGGGCGGCGGGTCTCCGGCACGGACACGGCGGTGTGCTTCACAGCGCCGTTGGTGTCCAGGAAGGCGCGGCTCAGGTCCACGATGACGTGGCCCTGCCAGCGCATGACCATCCGGGGGCTCTCGGTGACAACGGCCACACGGTAGGCCTCCAGATTCTCCCGCTCCGCGGCATCGATGAAGGCCTGGGCGTCGGCGGGGGAGACCACCACGGCCATGCGCTCCTGGCTCTCGGAGATGGCCAGCTCGGTGCCGTCCAGGCCCTCATACTTCTTCCGGACCTTGTCCAGATCGATGTCCAGACCGTCGGCCAGCTCGCCGATGGCCACGGACACGCCGCCGGCGCCGAAGTCGTTGCAGCGCTTGATGAGCTTGGTGACGCTGCCGTCCCGGAATAGGCGCTGGATCTTCCGCTCCTCCGGGGCGTTGCCCTTCTGGACCTCGGAGGCCATGGTCACCAGGGACTTGCGGTTGTGGCTCTTGGAGGAGCCGGTGGCGCCGCCGATGCCGTCACGGCCGGTGCGGCCGCCCAGCAGGATCACCACGTCGCCGGGGGCGGGACGCTCCCGGACCACATTCTCAGCGGGGGCGGCGCCTACCACGGCGCCGACCTCCAGGTGCTTGGCGACATAGCCGGGGTGATAGACCTCGGAGACGATGCCCGTGGCAAGGCCAATCTGGTTGCCGTAGGAGGAATAGCCCGCCGCGGCGGTCTGGGCCAGCTTCCGCTGGGGCAGCTTGCCCGGGATGGTGTCCGCCACCGGCGTGCGGGGATCGCCGCAGCCGGTGAGACGCATGGCCTGATAGACGTAGGCCCGGCCAGACAGGGGATCCCGGATGCAGCCGCCGATGCAGGTGGCGGCTCCGCCGAAGGGTTCGATCTCCGTGGGATGGTTGTGGGTCTCGTTCTTGAACATCAGGAGCCAGTCCTGCTTCTCACCGTCCACCGTGGCGGTGACGTGGATGGAGCAGGCGTTGATCTCCTCGCTCTGGTCCAGATTCTGGAGCAGACCCTGCTTTTTCAGCGCCTTGGCGCCGATGGTGGCCATGTCCATCAGGGTCTGGGGCCGGCCGGCGGCCTTCTCCGCACCGTAGACGGCCTCCCGGGCGGTGAGATAGCGGTCATAGGCGGCCTTCACCTCCGGGTCCAGGATCTCCACGGAGTCGATGTGGGTGGAGAAGGTGGTGTGGCGGCAGTGGTCGGACCAGTAGGTGTCCACCACACGGACCTCCGTGATGGTGGGGTCCCGGTGTTCGTCGTCCCGGAAGTGGGCCTGAAGGAATTTCAGGTCGTCCAAATCCATGGCCAGGCCCAGCTTGTCCAGCAGGGCGGCCAGGCCCGCCTCGTCCAGGGAGATGAAGCCGGTGATGGTCTCAACGGTGGTGGGCACGTCGTACTCCACGTGCAGGGTCTCCACGGCGTCCAGAGACGCCTCCCGGGCCTCCACGGGGTTGATGACGTACCGCTTGATCTTCTCCACGTCCTCCGGAGACACCGCACCCTCCAGCAGGTAGACCTTGGCCGTGCGGACCGCGGGACGGTCCGCCTGGGTCATCAGCTGGATGCACTGGCTGGCGGAGTCGGCCCGCTGGTCGAACTGACCGGGGAGATATTCCACGGCGAACACGGGGCCTTCATTGGCGGGCAGCTCCTCACAGGCGTCGTCCACCTGGGGCTCGGAAAACACCGTCCGCACCGCCCGCTGGAAGGTCTCCTCGTCCAGACCCTCCACGTCGTAGCGGTTCAGGACCCGCAGGCCCGTCAGGGCGGTGATGCCCAGAAGGGAGCGCAGCTCATTGAGAAGACCGGCTGCCTCCTGGCGCAGACCCTGTTTTTTCTCTACATAGATCCGTCTTACCATTTATCGTTCCTCCAATGCGGCCAGCGCGCGGCGGCCAATGTCGTGACGCATGTAGGCGCCCTCAAAATGGATGGTCGCCGCGGCGGCGTAGGCGTCCTTCAGCGCCTCTCTCAGCGTGGGAGCGGCGGCGGTGACGCCCAGAACCCGTCCGCCGTTGGTGACCAGCTCGCCGCTCTCCGTCAGCTTGTCGCCGGCGTGATAGACGGTGACGTTCTCCGGCAGGGAGGCGGGGAAGGTTATGACCTTGCCCTTCTCATAGTGGCTGGGATAGCCGCCGGAGGCCAGAATGACGCAGGCGGCGGCGCCATCGTGCCATTCCACCTTCAGGTCGCCCAGGGTCCTGTTTTCCACCGCCTGCATGACGGTCAGCAGGTCGGTCTTCAGCAGGGGCAGAACCACCTGGGTCTCCGGGTCGCCGAAGCGGCAGTTGTACTCGATGACCTTGGGGCCGTCGGGGGTCAGCATCAGGCCGAAGTACAGGCAGCCCTGGAAGGGGCAGCCCTCGGCCCGCATGGCCGCCAGGGTGGGCAGGAAGATGGTGTCCATGCACACCTGGGCGATCTCCGGGGTGTAGCAGGGGTTGGGGGCCACGGTGCCCATGCCGCCGGTGTTGAGGCCGGTGTCGCCGTCCCCGGCCCGCTTGTGGTCCATGGAGGACACCATGAGGGCGATGGCGGTGCCGTCGGTGAAGGCCAGAACGGACACCTCCGGTCCGGTGAGGAACGCCTCCACCACGATCTCGTTGCCGGAGGCGCCGAAGACCTTGTCCTCCATGATGGTTTTCACGGCGTCCTCCGCCTCCTGGAGGTTCTGGGGAATCAGCACGCCCTTGCCCAGGGCCAGGCCGTCGGCCTTGATGACGATGGGGAAGGAGGCGTCCTTCAGATACGCCAGCGCCTTGGCGGGATCGTCGAAGACCTCGTAGCGGGCGGTGGGGATGCCGTATTTTTTCATCAGGTTTTTGGAGAACACCTTGCTGCTCTCAATGCGGGCGGCCTTGGCGTCAGGGCCGAAGCAGGGAATGCCCGCCTCATGGAGCCGGTCCACGCAGCCCAGAGCCAGGGGATCGTCCGGGGCCACCACTGCGAAATCAATGGCGTGGGACTTGGCGAAGTCCACGATGGCGAGAATATCTTTGGCGCCGATCTCCGGGACGCAGACCGCGTCCTGGGCGATGCCGCCGTTGCCCGGCAGGGCGTAGATGGTCTCCACCGCCGGGTTCTCTTTTAATTTCTTGATAATGGCGTGTTCGCGGCCACCGCCGCCGACGACCAGAAGATTCATCTTGTCACAACCCTTTCTTCTCAATTAGGAATTAGGAGTTAGGAATTAGGAATTGTTCCATCACGAACGGATTTGGTGATAGACGAGAGAAGTCTGCGAAGCTCTTCGCAATCCTGATAGAGGGATTGATATTCAGCGGAAGTCAGATCATCGCAGGAGAAGAGAAGTTCCAGCCAATAAAGTGTCTCGGCGCATTCTTTCAGCGCGATATACAGCTTGTTCAGAAAATCCTTCCGGCTGCTTCCATACTGCGCTTCCGCAATATTCGCGCCGATACTGGTGCCGCTGCGAAGGAGCTGCTTGGAGAGGACGAATTCCTTCTTTTCATCGCACAGATACCGATAGACCAGCACAATCCGTTTCGCAAACGCCAGACTCTTGCTCCGGATCTCGTTCTCCCTCAATTCTTAACTCCTCATTCCTAATTCCTAATTCTTTTAGTGGTGGAACAATCTCATCCCCGTGAAGCACATAGTGATGCCGTACTTGTTGGCCGTGGCAATGACGTGGTCGTCCCGGATGCTTCCGCCGGGCTCCACGATGTACTGCACGCCGCTCTTCCGGGCCCGCTCCACGTTGTCGCCGAAGGGGAAGAACGCGTCGCTGCCCACGGTGACGCCGGACTGGGTGGCGATCCACGCCTTTTTCTCCTCAGCGGTCAGCACCTCGGGCTTCACCTTGAAGGTATTCTGCCACACGCCGTCCGCCAGAATGTCCTCGTACTCGTCGGAGGTGTAGATGTCGATGGCGTTGTCCCGGTCCGGGCGGCGGATGCCGTCCACGAACTGGAGGCCCATGACCTTGGGATGGTGGCGCATCCACCAGTTGTCCGCCTTCTGGCCCGCCAGACGGGTGCAGTGGATGCGGCTCTGCTGGCCGGCGCCCACGCCGATGGCCTGACCGTCCTTCACGTAGCAGACGGAGTTGGACTGGGTGTATTTCAGGGTGATCAGGGCCACGATCATGTCAGTCTTAGCGCTGTCGGGCAGATCGTGATTCTCCGTGACGATGTTGTCCAGCAGAGAGGCGTCGATGCGGTAGTTGTTGCGGCCCTGCTCAAAGGTGACGCCGAACACGTCCTTGGTTTCCACCGCGGCGGGGACGTAGGCCGGGTCGATCTGTACCACGTTGTAGCCGCCCTTTTTCTTGGTCTTCAGGATCTCCAGCGCCTCGTCGGTGTAGCCGGGGGCGATGACGCCGTCGGACACCTCGCCCTTCAGATACAGCGCCGTGGCGGCGTCACAGGTGTCGGACAGGGCCGCCCAGTCGCCGTAGGAGCACAGGCGGTCGGCGCCCCGGGCCCGGATGTAGGCACAGGCAATGGGGCTCAGCTCCGCGCCCTCCTCCACGAAGTAGATCTTCCGGTCCTCATCGCTGAGGGGCAGGCCTACGGCGGCGCCGGCGGGGGAGACGTGCTTGAAGCTGGCGGCGGAGGGCAGGCCGGTGGCCTCCTTCAGCTCTTTTACCAGCTGCCAGGAGTTCAGGGCGTCCAGCAGGTTGATATAGCCCGGGCGGCCGTTGAGGACCGTGATGGGCAGCTCAGCGCCGTCCCGCAGGAAGACGCGGGCGGGCTTCTGATTGGGGTTGCAGCCGTATTTCAGTTCCAGTTCCTTCATTTCGGATGCTCCTTACCAATTACTGATGTTTGTTGAGGATGCGCTGCCGGAAGGTCCGGGTCTCCAGATCCGTGTAGCGCACAAAGAGGGAGATCTTGTTGTCAGCGTCCAGGCTGGCCCACAGCTCGTCGGTGAAGGCGTCCATATCGCCGCCGATGGCTACCCGCTCCGGCTCCCCCTGGAAGGTGGGGATGGGGCTGCCGTTGCACACGTAGGTGTGCAGGAAGTGGCCTACGCCGGGGAGGGCGGGATACTCGAAGGTCTGGCGGGCGCAGGCGGAGCCCTCCGGGTCGGCGGACTTCAGGATGGACAGCTTGTAGCTGCCGTCGGGGCTCAGCAGGCCGGAGATGCGGGGGGTCCAGTTGGGGCCGTCCGGCTCGAATTCACGAGTCCGCAGGGCCTGCTCCATGGGAAGGCCCCGCTCCAGAAACTCCAGGATGGTGTCGGTCTGGTCGCCGTTGGTGACGATGAGGCCTCGGCCCACCTCCCGGACGGGATGGTAGATGATGAGACTGGGGTCCTCCAGCTTGGAGGGATCGTAGGCCTCCGTGCGGATGCCGTCGGGCTCCTGAATGAAGACCCGGTTGCGGCTGTTCTCGCTGCGGCCCATGATGAAGTACGCGGCCACGGACTGCTTTCCGTCGGGCGTCATGCCCAGCACGATGCCCCGGCCGGGATAGGAATTGGACCGGAGCTTTTCGGCAAGAGAGCCGATCTCATAGACGTTCATCACGCATTCTCCTTTTCCTTGACGAGTTGGGCGGCCACCAGTTCCGCCGCCTGGGGCAGCAGGACCCATTCCGCCTGCTCCATGACCCGCTTCTGAAGGACCTCCGGCGTGTCGTCCGGCAGCACCTCCACCGCCTTTTGCAGCAGGATGCGGCCGCCGTCGGGGACCTCGTTGACGAAGTGGACGGTGGCGCCGGTGACCTTGACGCCCTTGGCAAGGGCCGCCTCGTGGACCTTCAGTCCGTAGAAGCCCTTGCCGCAGAAGGAGGGGATCAGGGAGGGATGGATGTTCAGAATGCGGTCCGGCCACCGGCGGACGAAGTCCGCCGACAGGATGGACAGGAAGCCGGCCAGGACGATCATGTCCACATCGCGGGCCTCCAGCTCCCGGGTGAGGGCGGCCTCAAAGTCCGCCTGACTGACGCCCTTCTTGAGGACGCAGACGCCGGGGACGCCGTGGTTCTTCGCCCGCTCCAGGGCGTAGGCGCCGGGGTTGTTGGACACCACCAGGACGATCTCCCCGTGGGGGATGTGCCCGGCCTCCTGGGCCAGCAGCAGATGCTCCAGGTTGGTGCCGCCGCCGGAGACCAGGACGGCGATGCGGCTCAGCATATGGCCACCTTGTCCTCTCCGGTGACGATCTCACCCAGGACGTAGGCCTCGCAGCCGTTGGCCTTCAGGGCGTCCAGCGCCTGATCGGCGGTGTCTTTGGAGACGATGACGGTCATGCCCACGCCCATGTTGTAGGTGTTGAACATGTCCCGCTCCGGCACATTGCCGGTGGACTGGAGCATTTTGAAGATGGGGGGCGTCTGAACGGCGGCCTTCTCGATCCTGGCACACAGGCCGTCGGGGATGGAGCGGGGGATATTCTCATAGAAGCCGCCGCCGGTGATGTGGCTGATGCCGTGGACCTCCGCCGCGGCGATGGCCGCCAGCACGGGCTTCACATAGATGCGGGTGGGAGTCAGCAGGGCCTCGCCCAGGGTCTGGCCCAGGTCCTCGCAGTACATGTTCAGGTTGGCATGCTCCACGTTGAAGATCTTCCGAACCAGGGAGTAGCCGTTGGAGTGGATGCCGGAGGAGGGCAGGGCCAGCACCACGTCGCCGGCCTGCATGGCGCTGTGATCCACCACCTTCGCCTTGTCCACCAGACCCACGGAGAAGCCGGCCAGATCGTAGTCGTCGGCGGGCATCATGCCGGGATGCTCGGCGGTCTCTCCGCCGATGAGGGCGCAGCCCGCCTGGACGCAGCCCTCCGCCACGCCGGAGACGATGGTGGCCACCTTCTCCGGCTCGTTCTTGCCGATGGCGATGTAGTCCAGGAAAAACAGGGGCTTTGCGCCGCAGCAGATGATGTCGTTGACGCACATGGCCACGCAGTCGATGCCCACGGTGTCGTGCTTGTCCAGCAGCTGGGCGATGCGGAGCTTGGTGCCCACGCCGTCGGTGCCGGACACCAGCACCGGCTCCTGCATCCCGGCGAAGTCCGGGGCGAACAGTCCGCCGAAGCCGCCGATATCGGACACCACGCCGGGGATCATCGTGCGCTCCACGTGCTTTTTCATCAGCTTCACGCCCTCGTAACCGGCCTCAATGTTGACGCCGGCGGCGCGGTAACTCTCGGAAAAACTACGCATCCTTCTTCCCTCCATGATTCTCACTGATCTTGCTCTCGAAGCGGTCCTTGCCGCCGTCCTTGGGGATGGCAGTGGGATAGCCGCCGCCGAAGCAGGCGGTGCAGAAGCCGCCCTTGGTGTTGTCCGCCAGCTTCACCACGTCCTCCAGGCTCAGATAGCCCAGGGAGTCCACGCCGATGATCTTGGCGATCTCCTCCACGGTGTGATGGTTGGCGATGAGCTTGTTCTTGTCGTCGATGTCGGTGCCGTAGTAGCACTCGGAGACGAAGGGCGGGGCGCTGACCCGCATGTGGATCTCCTTGGCGCCGGCCTTCCGCAACAGATCGATGGTGCGGCGGCAGGTGGTGCCCCGGACGATGGAGTCGTCGATGAGGACCACCCGCTTGCCCTCCACCACGGAGCGGATGGGGTTCAGCTTGATGTTGACCTCATTCTCCCGCATGGCCTGGGTGGGGGAGATGAAGGTGCGGCCGATGTACTTGTTCTTGATGAAGCCCATGCCGTAGGGGATGCCGGACTGCCGGGAATAGCCCAGGGCGGCGTCCAGACCGGAGTCGGGCACGCCCACCACCACGTCCGCCTGGACGGGATGCTCCAGGGCCAGGAAGGCGCCGGCCCGCTGGCGGGCCACATGGACGGAGCTGCCGTCGATGACGGAGTCCGGCCGGGCGAAGTAGATGAACTCAAAGACGCAGAGCTTTTTCTCCGCCTTCCCGCAGTGGGAGGTGTCGGATTTCACGCCGGTCTTGTCCACCACCACGATCTCGCCGGGGAGGATGTCCCGCTCGAACCGGGCGCCGATGGCGTCCAGGGCGCAGGACTCGGAGGCGAACACCACGCTGCCGTCCTTCAGACGGCCCATGCACAGAGGCCGGAAGCCGTGGGGGTCCCGGGCGGCGATGAGCTTGGTGGGGGAGGACAGCACCAGGGAGTAAGCGCCCTCGATGCGGTCCATGGCGGCGGCCACGGCGGCCTCAATGGAGGGGCACTTTAGCCGCTCCTGGACGATGATGTAGGCGATGACCTCGGAGTCGGAGGTGGTCTGGAAGATGGAACCCTTGCTCTCCAGCTCGGAGCGCAGCTCCTGGCAGTTGGTGAGATTGCCGTTGTGGGCCAGGGCCATGCGGCCCTTGTAGTGGTTCACCAGAATGGGCTGAACGTTCCGCTTGTTGTCGGAGCCAGTGGTGCCATAGCGCACATGGCCCACGGCGATGGTGCCCGTGCCCAGAGAGGCCAGACGGGCGGCGGGGAACACCTCGCTCACCAGTCCCACGTCACGGTAGGAGGTGAACACACCATCGTCATTGACGGCGATGCCGGCGCTCTCCTGTCCCCGGTGCTGGAGAGAGTACAGGGCATAGTAAGCCAGAGAGGCCACGTCGGTGGGCGTCTCGGTATAGACGCCGAAGACGCCGCATTCCTCATGAATGTGGCGCTCCGGCAGGACCGCGGAAGGGGCGGCCGACCCCTTCTTATCAGTCAGCATCATGGGCAAGCAGTCTCTTCATGACCTCGGAATAGGCGTCTTCCACGCCGCCCATATCCCGGCGGAAACGGTCCTTGTCCAGCTTCTCATGGGTCTTGGAATCCCACAGACGGCAGGTGTCGGGGGAGATCTCGTCAGCCAGGACGATGGTACCGTCGACGGTCTTGCCGAACTCCAGCTTGAAGTCCACCAGAGTGACGCCGCACTCGGCCCAGAAGGCCTTCAGCACATCGTTGACGGCGAAGGAATACTTCTTGATGAGGTTGATCTCCTCACGGGTGGCCAGCTTCAGGGCCAGGGCGTGATACTCGTTCAGCAGGGGATCGTGGAGATCGTCGTTCTTGTAGGAGAACTCGATGGTGGGCTGCTCGAACACGATGCCCTCCTCCACGCCGTAGCGGGAGGCGAAGTGACCGGCGGAGATGTTGCGGATGATGACCTCCAGCGGCACGATGGAGACCTTCTTCACCAGGGTCTCCCGCTCGGACAGCTCCTGGACGAAGTGGGTGGGGATGCCGGCCTTCTCCATCTTGGCCATCAGGCGGTTGGTCATCTGGTTGTTGATGACGCCCTTGCCCACGATGGTGCCCTTCTTCAGGCCGTCCAGAGCGGTGGCGTCGTCCTTGTAGTCCACGATGACGAGATTGGGGTCGTCGGTGGCGTAAACCTTCTTGGCCTTGCCCTCATAGATCTGCTCTAACTTCTGCATGATGATCTCCTCCTGAATCATATAAAATGTAAAAATTCTGACTTCTCTTAAAGAAACAAAACGGTGCTACAATGTCACTCCGCCAGCTCCGCCTGGAGCTTGGCCTCCTTGGCGGCGATCTGGTCGGCCATGTGCTGACGGGCCTCGTCCAGCCGGGCGGCCAGGGCCTCGTCGGAGACGGCCAGGATCTGGGCCGCCAGAACGGCGGCGTTTTTGGCACCGTTCAGCGCCACGGTGGCCACGGGGATGCCACTGGGCATCTGGACGGTGGCCAGCAGCGCATCCAGTCCGTCCATGGCGCCGCCCTTCATGGGGATGCCGATGACGGGCAGGGTGGTGTTGGCGGCGATGGCGCCCGCCAGATGGGCGGCCATGCCGGCGGCGCAGATCAGCGCGCCGAAGCCGTTGGCCCGGGCGCCCCTGGCGAACTCCGCTGCCTGGGCGGGGGTGCGGTGGGCGCTGAGGATGTGGGCCTCAAAGGGGATGCCGAACTCCTTCAACTGCTGGCAGGCGGCCTTGACCACCGGCCAGTCGGAGTCGGAGCCCATGATGACAGCGACTTTCTTCATAGAGAACCTCCTGTTATATGTGAAGTGTTTTAAGATATCGGGGGACGAAGCTCACAGCTTCTTCCGGACCACGGTGTGGCGGATGATGCCGTCCACATAGTACTCCCGGGAGCAGAACACCGGCGCGCCGTCGATGTCGTAGTCCACCTCGTCCATGAACAGCAGCGGCGTGCCCATGGGCACCTGGAAGATCTCCGCCAGCTTCTCATCGGCCCGGGCGGGACGGACGTCCGTCAGGTCCAGATAGGGGACGGCTCCGCAGAACTGCTGGAGAAAGTGGAAGAAGGGCAGCTTGTAGTCCTTCAGGGCGGCGCTGCCGTGGACCTTGGACTTGTCCACCATGTCCTCGCAGTAGATGGCAGGAACGCCGTCGGCCGTCACCAGACGGGCCACCCGGACGATGGGAGCGCCCTCGGGGATGCGCAGATGCTCCGCGATCTCCTGATCGGCCTGGGCGTCCATCACCCGGACATAGGCCACCGCGGGCTTCTTCCCGCTCTGACGGATCATGTCCATGAATTCCACTTCAATGTCCATGCGGGTCTGGATGTTCAGCACGTGCCGGTTGATGATGGTGCCGACGCCGTGGCGGCGGGTAATGAAGCCCTCACGTTCCAGGGAGGCCAGGATATCCCGCAGCTGCGTGCGGCTGATACCCAGCTTTTCCGCCAGGACGCTCTCCCGGGGCAGCCGCTCACAGGAGGCGTATTCGCCCTCCTTCATGGCAGCCAGGAGCTGTGTGCGGATGGTCTTGGATTGGGCTGGGTGTTCGCTCATCTTTGTCACCTCAATCAAAGTCATTTTTTCATAGGTACTACCTTAAAGGTCGCACCTTTAGTATATGAGATTTCCCTGTGTCCCGCAACTGGCATTTTCAACAGATTGCGTCAAATTTTTCGGGAAAGTGACTGGTATGCCTGACAGGGAGGGCTTTGGCGGCCTCCCTTTGTGTAAATTGACCGTGGACAACTGTCCACGGAATACTTATAATGATGTCTGTTGGATCAACCGTATCGCGGCCGGTTTCAGGCGGCGGAGACATTTCTGGGAACTGGAGCGTGACTTATGAAGAACATCATCCTTATTGGAATGCCGGGCACCGGCAAAAGCACGGTGGGTCGTGCCCTGGCGGACCGTCTGGGATATGATTTTGTAGACGTGGACGACCTCATCACCCAGGCCACCGGCAGGACGCTGCCGGAGATCCTGCGGACGGAGGGGCTGGACGCCTTTCTCACCATTGAGGGCCGGGTGGGGGAGACCCTGGACCGGGAGAACACCGTCGTCGCCACCGGCGGCAGCATGGTGCTGTCGGAGGGGGCCATGGCCCATCTGAAGGAGAACGGCGTGGCGGTGTGGCTGGAGACGCCGCTGTCTCAGATCACGGACCGGATGCCGGAGGACTTGGTGGACCGAGGCATCGCCGCCCCCCAGGGCATGACCATCCGGGAGATCTACGAGCAGCGGACGCCGCTGTACGCCAGATACGCGGATCTCATCGTGGCCAGCCGTCCCGGCGAGGATGACACCGCCCGTCAGGTGGAGGAGGTCATGCGGACCATCGGCCTGGCGCTGTAAAATGCGGGAAAGAACGCGCAGCCGGAGGGCCCGTCCCTCCGGCTGTAAAATTTTTAATTTTCCCTCTTGACTCTGACGCTGCGTCATGGCGTACACTCCAAAGCGAGGTGAGACAGATGCGGTTATCCATCAGTGAAATGGCGAAGCTCTGCGGTGTCAGCGTGCGCACGCTGCACTACTATGACCAGATCGGCCTGCTCTGCCCGGAGACAGCGGCGGATTCCGGCTACCGCTGGTACAGGGAGGCCGATGTGGAACGGATGCAGCAGATCCTGTTTTTCCGGGAACTGGACTTTTCCCTGAAGGACATCCTGGCGATCCTGTCGGACCCTCACTATGACAGACGAGAGGCCCTGCGGCGCCAGCGGGTCCTGCTCCGGATGAAGCGGGACCGTCTGGACCGGCTGCTGGACCTGCTGGATGCCAGACTGAAAGGAGAACAGACCATGGAGTTTGCAGGTTTTGACAGACATGACATCGACGCCGCCCGGGAGAAGTACGCCACCGAGGCCCGGCAGCGCTGGGGCGATACGGACGCCTGGCGTCAGAGTCAGGAGCGGGCAGCCCGATCCGATACCGGGGAATGGGACGCCCAGGCGGAGGGAATGAACGACATCTTCCGCCGGGCCGCGGCCCTGCGGGACACGGACCCGGCCTCGCCGGAGGCGCAGGCGCTGGTGCGGGAATGGCAGGCGTTCCTCACGGAACACTACTACGACTGCACGGACGCGATCCTGGCGGGGCTCGGAGAGATGTACACGGCGGACCAGCGCTTCCGGGAGAACCTGGATCGCTTCGGAGCGGGGACGGCGTCGTTCCTCTCCGCCGCCATCGCGGCGTATACGAATACGAAATGAAAAAAGACGGCTCTGCTTGGCAGAGCCGTCTTTTGTGCGTTTTATGGGCTATGCCGCCTGACGGCGGCAAGGACCACGACTTTATCCGCCGCAGTACCGGCAGGCGGTGATGGCCGCCACGGCGCCGTCGGCGCAGGCGGTGGTGAGCTGGCGGACGGCCTTGGCCCGGCAGTCCCCGGCGGCGAAGACGCCGGGCACGGAGGTGACGCAGTCCTCTCCGGCGGGGATGAAGCCCGCCTCGTCCACCTCTGCGATAGAGGCGGACAGCGCCTGCTCCGGCTGCTGGCCCACCGCCTCAAACAGGGCGTCCGCCGCCAGCAGGGACTCCTCCCCGGAGACGGTGTTCCGCAGCCGCAGGCCGGTGAGGGCGCCGCCGCTGCTCTCCAGTCCCGTGACCACCGTGGACAGCCGGAAGGACACATTCTCCCGCCGCTTCAGCTGCTCCAACAGAAGAGCGTCGCCCCGGAATTCCTCCCGCCGGTGGATGACGGTGACATGGCGGCACAGCTCCGAGAGGAACAGGGCGTCCTGGAGGGCGGTGCTGCCGCCGCCGCAGACGGCCACGTCCTTTCCCTGGTTAAAGGCGCCGTCGCACACGGCGCAGAAGGAGACGCCGGAGAGGGTGTCCTCCCCCTCCAGACCCAGCTTCCGGTGCTTCATGCCGGTGGCCAGGATCAGGGCGGTGCAGGTATAGGCGCCGTAGTCGGTGGTGACGGTCTTCACCGGCCCGCCCTGGATGGACAGCACCTCCTCCAGCTCGATGCGGGCGCCCAGATCGCTGGCCTGATCGTACAGCTTCTCCGCCAGCTCCGCGCCGGAGATGGCGGCAAAACCGGGATAGTTCTCCACCTTCGGGGACGCGGCGATCTGTCCGCCGAAGCCCTCCTTTTCCAGGACCAGGACGGATCTTCCCGCCCGGCGGGCGTAGATGGCGGCGGTGAGGCCCGCCGGACCTCCGCCGATGACGATGATATCGAAATGTTCAGCCATGGATCGTTCCTCCTGTTCTGTGGATTCCCGGCGGGATCGGAGACCTCCGCCGGGAGCGGACTGCCGGAAAAGCCGTACAGTCTGAAAAGGAGGGACGGATGTCCCTCCTTTTGCGTGTTTGATTTTAGCGGGCGTTGGAAGCGAACCGCTTGATGTTGGAGGCGTTCACCAGCTTCTCCACCTGCTGGCCGCGGCGGATGATGAGGGTGGGCGCCTGCTGGATGCCGTACTGATCCACCAGATCCCGGTGGTCGCTGACATTCATGACGGTGTAGTGCAGGCCGGCCTTCTCCAGCTCATTCTTGGCGATCTTGCAGTTGGGGCAGGTGGCGGTGGTGAACAGGAACAGCTCCTCGTTGGCACTGGACTCCACGGCCTGGGCGGCGGGGGCGTCCATGGTCTTGCCCACGCAGAAGTCCGGCTCCCGGTCCTTCAGGCGGCGGCCCTCCAGACGGGAGGTGCCCAGCTCGTACTCCTGACGGTCCTTGAACTCCTGGACCTTGCCGTCGTTCCAGTTCTGGACGGGACGGTAGTATCCGGTGATGCGGCTCCAGACCTCAGTGGTCTTGCCGCACTTGGGGCAGGAGAAATGCTCGCCGGCGATATAGCCGTGCTCCTGGCAGATGGAATAGGTGGGAGAGAGGGTGTAGTAGGGCAGCTTGAAGTTCTCGGCGATCTTCCGCACCAGGGCGGCGGCGGACTTCCAGTCCGGCAACTTCTCGCCCAGGAAGGCGTGGAACACGGTGCCGGAGGTGTACAGGGTCTGGAGATCGTCCTGGACCGCCAGGGCCTCGAAAATGTCCTCGGTGTAGCCCACGGGCAGGTGGGAGGAGTTGGTGTAGTAGGGGGTGTCGCCCTCGTGCTTGGCGGCGGTGATGATGTCGGGGTACTTGGCTACATCGTGCTTGGCCAGACGGAAGGCGGTGGACTCGGCGGGAGTGGCCTCCAGGTTGTAGAGGTCGCCGTACTCCTCCTGATAGTCCTTCAGGCGCTCCCGCATGTGGTTCAGAACGTCCTTGGCGAAGTCCTGGGTCTCGGTGTGGGTCAGGTCCTTCTTCAGCCAGCAGGCGTTGAGGCCCGCCTCATTCATGCCCACCAGACCGATGGTGGAGAAGTGGTTGGCGAAGGTGCCCAGATAGTACTTGGTGTAGGGGTACAGACCGGCGTCCATCAGCCGGGTGATGACGGTGCGCTTCACCTTCAGGGACCGGGCGGCGATGTCCATGATCTTGTCCAGCCGGGTGTAGAACTCCTCGGGGGTCTTGGAGAGGTAGGCGATGCGGGGCAGGTTGATGGTCACCACGCCCACGGAGCCGGTGGACTCGCCGGAGCCGAAGAAGCCGCCGGACTTTTTCCGCAGTTCCCGCAGGTCCAGACGCAGGCGGCAGCACATGGAGCGGACGTCGGAGGGCTCCATGTCGGAGTTGATATAGTTGGAGAAGTAGGGGGTGCCGTACTTGGCGGTCATGCCGAACAGGAGGCGGTTGTTCTCCGTCTCACTCCAGTCGAAGTCCCGGGTGATGGAGTAGGTGGGGATGGGATACTGGAAGCCCCGGCCGTCGGCGTCGCCCTCGGTCATGATCTCGATGAACGCCTTGTTCACCATGTCCATTTCCTGCTTGCAGTCGCCGTAGGTGAAGTCCATCTCCTTGCCGCCCACGATGGCCGGCAGGTCCTTCAGGTCATTGGGGACGGTCCAGTCCAGAGTGATGTTGGAGAAGGGCGCCTGTGTGCCCCAGCGGGAGGGGGTGTTGACGCCGAACACGAAGGACTGGATGCACTGCTTGACCTCTTTCTGGGTCAGGTGATCCACTTTCACGAAGGGAGCCAGATAGGTGTCGAAGGAGGAGAAAGCCTGTGCGCCCGCCCACTCGTTCTGCATGATGCCCAGGAAGTTCACCATCTGGTTGCACAGGGTGCTGAGGTGGCTGGCGGGGGAGGAGTTGATCTTGCCGGGAATGCCCAGGCCCTGCTGGATGAGCTGCTTCAGGCTCCAGCCGGCGCAGTAGCCGGTGAGCATGCTGAGGTCGTGGATGTGGATGTCGCCGCTGCGGTGGGCGTTGGCGATCTCAGGGTCATAGACCTCGCTGAGCCAGTAGTTGGCGGTGATGGCGCCGGAGTTGGAGAGGATCAGGCCGCCCACGGAGTAAGTGACGGTGGAGTTCTCCTTCACGCGCCAGTCGTTGACGTGGAGGTAGTTGTTCACCAGCTCCTTGTAGTCCAGCACGGTGGAACTGAGGTTGCGGATCTTCTCCCGCTGCTTGCGGTAGAGGATGTAGGCCTTGGCCACGTCGGCGTAGCCCGCCTTGCTGAGCACGTTCTCCACGCTGTCCTGGATGTCCTCCACGCTGATCCGGCCATCGTGGATCTTCTCCTGATAGTCAGCGGTGACCTTCAGGGCCAGCAGGTCGATGATGTCAGTGTTGTAGGCCATGCCGGTGGCCTCAAAGGCCTTGGTGATGGCTACGCTGATCTTGGAAATGTTGAAATCCGTGACCTTCCCGTCTCGTTTAACGACTTGATACATACTTTCTCCTATCCTCTCTCAGTCAAACTGCTGCTCGATCATTTGCTCTATCATTTCCCTCCGGCAGAGGGGCTGTGGGGTCTCAAAACACCTGATGAAAGGGCGGTAAACCGCCCAGCAATTTCTATTGTAACATACCACTGGTGGAAGTCAAGCTGAAAAACCACTATATCTTGTGATACAATTTCGTAGACATTACCAATTGCATCAAGATGTTGTTAGATACCCCGGATGGCCACCTCTCCGAAGAAGGGCCGGGCCGCGTCGGCCAGGGACCGCAGCGTCTCCGGCGGCCAGGCCGTCAGGCCGCTGCCCACCAGATCGCCGGAGTCCACGAACTGCTGGAGGAAGTACCGGGGCGCGCCCTCCAGCCATTGGCCGATGGCCTCCATGTCCGCGGCGGTGTGAAATTCCCGGACCACAGTGGTGCGGAACTCGAAGGGGACGGGCCCCTCCATCAGCAGGGCCGCGCTCTCCCGGATGGGAGCCATGTCGAAGCCGGGGACGCCCACAGTCAGGGGATATTTCTCCGGACTGTTCTTGATGTCCATGGCTGCATAGTCCACCAGACCGGCGTCCAGCAGGGCGGCGAGACGGTCCGGAAAGGTGCCGTTGGTGTCCAGCTTCACGTCAAAGCCCAGATCCTTCACCGCCCGGAGAAAGTCCGGGACGCCCGGCTGCATCAGCGGCTCGCCGCCGGAGAGCACCACGCCGTCCAGCAGGCCCCGGCGGCTTTTGAGAAAGGCCAGCACAGCATCCTGGGACAGCACCTCGTTCTCCTCCACCCGGGTCACAAGGAGTGCGTTGTGGCAGAACGGACACCGGAGATTGCACCCGCCGGTGAACACCGTGGCGGCCAGCTTTCCGGGGTAATCCACCATGGCCAGCTTCTGTAATCCGCAGATCTTCATTGTGCCCACCTCCGTTCCGGCACTCAAGATGTTGTTATCATAGACCAGACTGCCCACAAGTACAAGTGCCTTTTGCAACAGCATTTCCCCAAAACGCCGCAAGCCCCTGGCACCACTGGCCTGGCGGCGGAGAGAAAAATTTCAGACAAAATTCAGTCCGCGGTTTTTCTTTTTGATAGAGTGTGATAAGATATAGAGACTGCTGATCCCGGGCCTATGCGCCCGCCTGTTTTGAAGGAGGTGTTTCCGCTGCAAACCGTGGAACTTTCCATCCTGGACTGGCTCCAGATTCATCTGCGCTGCGGCGTGCTGGACGCGGTGATGCCGGCGGTGAGCCGCATCTGCGACCACGGCGAGGTGTGGATCCTGCTGGCGCTCATCCTGCTGCTGACAAAAAAGCACCGGAAGGCAGGGGCCTCCGTGGCCTGCGCCCTGGTGCTGGACCTGATTTTCTGCAATCTGCTCCTGAAGCCGCTGGTGGGCCGCCTGAGGCCCTTTGCCGTCAACACGGCGGTAACGCTGCTGGTACCGCCGCCGTTGGACGCCTCCTTCCCCTCAGGGCACACGGCGTCCTCCTTTGCGGCGGCCGCGGCGCTGTGGGCGGCCGGATATCACCGGATGGGCGCGGCGGCGCTGGTATTGGCCTGCGCCATCGCCTTCTCCCGGCTGTACCTGTATGTCCACTGGCCCAGCGACGTGCTGGCCGGCGCGATCCTGGGCGCGGTCCTGGGGTGGTCCGGCGCCGCGCTGGTAAAGGCGGCGTCGAAGCGGCGTTCCGGAGAGGAACAGCCGTGACGCGGCGGGTTTCCCGCATCCAAACAACAGACGTCCGCAGGCTTTTGCCTGCGGACGTCTCAGCTTGCGGGGAAAATTTACTGGATGCCGGTGACGGTGTAGTCCTGATCCTCCACGGCCTTTTTCAGGGTGTCGTCGGAGACAGCGGACTTCAGCGTCACCACGGCGGTGCCCGCCTCATGGCTGACGGCGGCCTGTTCCACCTCCGGCAGGGCCTCCAGGGCCTTCTTCACCCGGGCCTCGCAGTGGACGCACATCATGCCTTCGATCTTCATGGTCTTTTCCATAGTGGTTGTTTCCTCCTCTTTGTTGTGTCTGGATTGGATTTTATGATCTCTGCGGGGATCCCGCAGATCAAACAGATTCAGCCGCAGGGCGTTGGACACCACGCAGAAGCTGCTGAGGCTCATGGCCGCCGCGCCGAACATGGGGTTCAGCGTCAGCCCCAGGGGGATGAACACGCCGGCGGCCAGGGAAATGCCGATGGTGTTGTAGAAGAACGCCCAGAACAGATTCTGGTGGATGTTCCGCAGCGTGGCGCGGCTCAGCCGGATGGCGGCGGGGACGTCGCTGAGGCGGCTCTTCATCAGCACCACGTCCGCCGCGTCGATGGCCACGTCGGTGCCCGCGCCGATGGCGATGCCCATGTCCGCCCGGGTCAGGGCCGGGGCGTCGTTGATGCCGTCGCCCACCATGGCCACCCGGCCCCGGCGCTTCAACTCCCGGATGACCCGTTCCTTGCCGTCCGGCAGGACGCCGGCGATGACCTCGTCCACGCCGGCCTGGGCGCCGATGGCCCGGGCGGTGCGCTCATTGTCGCCGGTGAGCATCACCACGCGGATGCCCATGTTCCGCAGCTCCGACACGGCCTGGGGACTGTCGGGCTTGATGACGTCCGCCACGGCGATGACGCCCAGGAGCTTCCGGTCCTGGCTGAAGAACAGGGGCGTCTTGCCCTGCTCCGCCAGCGATTCCGCCTGGGCGCGGACAGTCTCCGGCACCTCTGCCCGGGCGCTGATGAAGCTGAGATTGCCGCCGCTGAGGACGGCGCCCTCACGGCGGGCGGTGAGGCCGTTGCCCGGCAGGGCCTGGAAGTCCGAGACCTCCTCCGGCGCCAGCCGCCGCTCCTCCGCAGCCTGCAAAATGGCCCGGGCCAGGGGATGCTCGCTTCTGCGCTCCAGAGCGTAAGCCAGACGGAGCAGCTCCTCCTGGCTGACGCCATCGGCGGGCAGGATGTCCGTCGCCTTCGGCTCGCCGGAGGTGATGGTGCCGGTCTTGTCCAGCGCCACGATCTCTGTCTTTCCGGCGGCCTCCAGAGAGGCGGCGGTCTTGAACAGGATGCCGTTTTTGGCCCCCATGCCGCTGCCCACCATGATGGCCACGGGCGTGGCCAGTCCCAGGGCGCAGGGACAGGAGATCACCAGCACGGAGATGCCCCGGGCCAGGGCGAAGCCCACGCTCCGGCCCAGCAGCAGCCACACGACGGTGGTGATGACCGCGATGGTGATGACCGCCGGGACGAACACGCCGGAGACCCTGTCCGCCACCTTGGCGATAGGAGCCTTGGTGGCCGCCGCGTCGCTGACCATCTGGATGATCTGAGACAGGGTGGTGTCCTCGCCCACCCGGGTGGCCTGACACTTGAGAAAACCGGACTGGTTCACCGTGGCGGCGGAGACGGCGTCCCCCGGCCCCTTGTCCGCCGGGACGCTCTCGCCGGTGAGGGCGGACTCGTTGACGGCACTCTCACCCTCCAGCACCACGCCGTCCACCGGAATATGCTCTCCGGGGCGCACCACAAAGACGTCGCCCTTCTGCACCTGCTCGATGGGTACCTCCGTCTCCCCGCCGTCCCGGAGGACCATAGCGGTCTTGGGGGCCAGCTTCATCAGGCTTTTCAGGGCGTCGGTGGTTTTACCCTTGGACCGGGCCTCCAGCATCTTGCCCACGGTGATGAGGGTCAGGATCATGGCGGCGGACTCAAAATAGAACTCCATCATATACATCATGACGGCGTCCATATCCATGTCCACCTGGGCACGGGTCATGGCGAACAGGGCGTAGGTGCTGTAGACGAAGGCTGCCGAGGACCCCAGCGCCACCAGCGTGTCCATGTTGGGGGCCCGGTGCCACAGGCTTTTGAAGCCGCTGATAAAGAACTTCTGATTGATGACCATGATGATCACCGTCAGCAGCAGCTGGGTAAGGCCCATGGCCACGTGGTTATCGTCATAGAAGGCAGGCAGGGGCCAGCCCCACATCATATGGCCCATGGAGAAGTACATCAGCACAATCAGGAACCCGAGGGACCACGCCAACCGCCGTTTCAGGACCGGCGTCTCCCGGTCCCGGAGCTGGTCCTCCGTCTCATTGGCCGGGACGGCCTTTGTCCCGGCGGCGCCCTTGAGGGAGGCGCCGTAGCCCGCGCCCTCCACCGCCGCCACGATGTCGGCGGCAGCGGCGGTGCCCTCCACGCCCATGGAGTTGGTCAGCAGGCTCACAGAGCAGGCCGTGACTCCCGGCACCTTGGAGACGGCCTTTTCCACTCTGGCGCTGCACGCCGCGCAGCTCATGCCGGTGACGTTGTATTGCTGCATGAAAGTCCTCCTTTGAAAGCGGTGCGGGCTCGCCCGCCCCGGATAGTTTGGCGTGTCCGTTCCGGATTATGACGGCTCCCGAGATGGGAGCCCTATTTCATCAGCTTCTGGAGGGTCTTCACCAGTTCGTCGATGCTCTCGTCCTTGCCGTCCCGGATGTCCTGAGCCACGCAGGTGCGGATGTGCTGGGCCAGCAGCTCCCGATTGAAGGCGTTCACCGCCGCCGTCACCGCCGCGGACTGGACCAGAATATCCACGCAGTAGGCGTTGTTCTCCACCATGCCCCGGATGCCCCGGATCTGACCCTCAATGCGGTTCAGCCGGTGGATGAGTCTGGTGTATTCGTCGGGGGAACGCTCCTTCTTCCGCTGACAGCGGCAGGCTTCCTGTTCCATAGGGACACCTCCTTAAAAATACCCTGGTGGGGTATCGTCATCATATACCCTCTGGGGGTATTTGTCAAGAGCGCGGAGGAAAAAGAGTGCGCCGCGGGACGGCGGGGCATTCCCAAACAGGAGGATGTGTGGTATGATACCAATACATAAAATACAAATGGGAGGGACCGCCATGAAGCTGCCGGAACACTATGAATCAGACGTACTGTTTTTCTTTGACGGCAGGCCGCTGGAGCTGGCGCTGTACCAGACGCTGTTCCGTTCTCTGGAGACGGCGTTCCCCGAGGCGTCCGTCAGGGTGCAGAAGACCCAGATCAGCTTTTACGGCAGACATCTCTTTGCCGCCGTGTCGCTGCCGGTGCGCAGGCGGAAGGGCTGGCCGGAGCACTGCATCGTCGTGACCATCGGGCTGTCCCACCGTCTGGAGTCGCCCCGGATCGCCGTGGCCGTGGAGCCGTACCCCAACCGCTGGACCCACCATGTCTTAGTGTCCGGAGAGGAGCAGATCGACGGCGAGCTGCTGGTCTGGCTGAAAGAGGCCTGGGCGTTTTCGGAGAACAAGCGCTGACAGCGGGACGCGGCCCCATGAGAACAGGATCGAAAAGGAGAGAAGACCAAATGAAAACCGCCATCTGCTATTATTCCCGGCACCACGGGAACACGCTGAAGGTTCTGGAGGCCATGGCCCGGGGGAACGACATCGACCTCATCGACGTGACGGCCCGGATGGCCGTCCATCTGGAGGAATACGACTGCATCGGCTTCGCCTCCGGCATCTACTACTCCAAATTCCAGAAGTCAGTGCTGGACTTCGCCGGACAGTACCTGCCGGAGGGGAAGGACGTGTTCTTCGTCTACACCTGCGGCTCCATGGGCAAGGGCTACACCAAAGCCATCGCCGAAGCCGCCGCCGCAAAAAAGGCGCATATTCTGGGGGAGTACGGCTGCCGGGGCTTTGACACCTTCGGACCCTTCAAGCTGGTGGGCGGCATCGCCAAGGGCCATCCCGATGCAGACGATCTGCAAAAGGCGAAGGACTTCTACCAGTCCATCTGCCGGGAGCGGTGACGCGGACGCGGCACCGGCCTGAAGCTGATTTACATAAAAGCAGGACCACCGGCGGCGGAAAGGCGTCCGCTGCGGTGGTCCTGTTTGATTTGTTCAGTCTTCCTCCACCAGCCGGAGACCGGCGGTGGCGGTGACGGGCAGGGAGAAGACGATGGATTTGGCCTTGCTCTCCATGCCCGCGTTCTGCATGATAGACTGCATGATACCGTTTTTCAGGGCTTTTTTGGCGACGATGAAGATCATCTCCTTCTCCGACGCCAGCGAGACACCCAAAAACCGTTCCGCCCGCTCCATGCCGGTGCCCTTGGCATGGATAACGGTGCCGCCGGCGGCGCCGGCCTCCCGGGCGGCGTCCATGATCTGGTCGCTGTAGCCGTGGTTGGCGATGACCACCAGCAACTCATGGGTCGTGTCCTTCAAAGTGGATTCCTCCCCTTTCTCATAGTCCTGATTTTCCGTCAGGAACAGCAGTTCCCGCCTGCCGCCGATGCTGCTCAGCGGCACGATGAAGGCGATGCCGGTGCCAGGCACGTCGATGCGCAGCCGGGACTCGAGCCCCTTCCGCAGCCGCTCCCACACCTGTCCCGTCACCACGCTGAAGGTGACGGACTTGTCGGAGGACTCCAGCCCCAGACAGTCCATCGTCTCGTTGCTGGCGGTGCCGGTGCCCAGGGTGACGAAATTCACCGCCACCCGCTGCTCCTTATAAAAGGTGATGAAGCGGGCCAGCCGTTTCCGGCCGGTGACGGTGACCATCAGATACAATTCACTCACAGTGTCCCGCCTCCTTACAGTTCGATGATGTCATAGTCCCCCAGCAGGGCAAAGGCGTCGCCGCCGGAGACGCCGGACAGGGCCGCAGCAGCCTGTTTCGTGCGGAGCCGGTAGACCAGGCCCAGGATCTGAATGGTGATGAGGGGCGTCATGGCCACCATGGCCACCACGCCGAAGGCGTCGGTGATGATATTCCCGCCCACGGCGGCGCAGGCGCCCATGGCGAAGGGCAGCAGAAAGGTGGTGGTCATGGGGCCGGAGGCCACGCCGCCGGAGTCGAAGGCGATGGCGGTGAAGATCTTCGGCACGAAGAAGGACAGGCCCAGCGCCAGGGCGTAGCCGGGGATCAGCAGGTAAAAGATGGACAGTCCCGTCAGCACCCGGACCATGGCCAGTCCCACGGAGACGGCCACGCCGATGCAGAGGCTGCGCTTCATGGCCTCGCCGGAGATGGCGCCGTCGGTCAGCTCCTCCACCTGCCGCATGAGGACGTACACCGCCGGTTCCGCCATGACGATGAAGTAGCCGATGACCATGCCGATGGGGACGATGACCCAGCGGCAGGACAGGGAGGCCAGCACCTGCCCCAGATAGTTGCCGGCGGGCATGAAGCCCACGTTGACGCCGGTGAGGAACAGCACCAGTCCCGCGTAGGTGTAGGCCAGGCCCACGCCGATCTTGATGAGGGTCCGGCGGCCCAGATGGAGGGCCGTCACCTGGAAGACGGCGAAGAACACGATGATGGGCAGCAGAGACACGGCCATCTCCCGGATGTAAGTGGGGAAGCCGCGGGAGAATTCCCGCCACAGGGCCAGGGAGTCGCTGATCTCCGGCAGGACGGAGGGCGTGTAGCTGCCCTCGGGATGGTAGAGCAGGCCCAGCAGCAGCACCGCCAGAATGGGGCCGATGGAGCACAGGGCCACCAGACCGAAGCTGTCGTCCGCGGCGTGCTTGTCGCTGCGGATGGCGGAGATGCCCACGCCCAGGGCCATGATGAAGGGGACGGTCATGGGGCCGGTGGTGACGCCGCCGGCATCGAAGGCCACCGCCAGAAAGTCCCGGGGTACGAAGAAGGCCAGGGCGAAGACGAATATGTAGAATCCCACCAGCATGGCGGGCAGGGGAACGGAGAACAGCATCCGCAGCAGGGCCACGCACAGAAACAGTCCCACGCCGCAGGCCACCGTCAGGACAAGGGTCCTGTTGGGCACGGAGGGGACCTGTTCCGCCAGCACCTGCAGGTCCGGCTCTGAGATGGTGATGAGGAAGCCCAGCAGGAAGCCCAGGGACAGCATGACCCACAGCTTCCGGGACCGGGTCATGCAGGAGCCCACCCGCTCGCCCATGGGGGTCATGGCCAGTTCGGCGCCCAGGGAGAAGAGGGTCATGCCCAGGATCAGCAGCGCGCCGCCGATGAGAAAGACCATCAGGATACTGGGCGGGATGGGGGCAATGGTGAAGCTCAGCAGCAGCACGATGCCCATGATGGGCAGCACCGCCTTCAGGGCTTCGCCGCGTTTTTCCTGTAATTTTGTCCGATACAAGAGCATCCGCCTTTCCGTCTGTATTTTGGGCGGTCAGGAGACCATGACGCCGCAAGATATGTTGATCATATTATACAGGAAGAATCCGCTATGATTCCGTTAAGATTTCCTTAAATTTGTAAATAATCCAAAAACAACTAAAAAATTTCAAAAAAACGGCGAAAATCTGAAAAAACGACAGGGACACGGCAAAAACTGAAATTTTGATATCTTGTCTGCGATCCGGCGGGGCAGAAAATTTTTCAGAGATTTTTGCGAACCCCTCTTGACTCTGACACAGAGGGAGGGACTATCCTGTACCTGAGCTCAAAAATACAGGCCTGCGGAGGAATGACACATGCTGAAGATCGGAGATTTTTCCAAGCTGTCCCGGGTGAGTATCCGGATGCTGCGGCACTACGATGAGATCGGTCTGCTGGTGCCTGCCAGCACGGACCCCTTCACCGGCTACCGCTACTACAGCGAGAGCCAGCTGCCCACGGCGGGACGCATCGCCGCCCTGCGGGAGATGGGCTTCGGCCTGGCGGCCATCGCGGACATCCTGAAGCAGGACGACGACCCGGAGGTCCTGGCCCGGTATCTCCGGCTGCGGCAGCTGGAGCTGGCCGGACTGGCGGAAGACACCGCCAGACGGCTGCGGCTCCTGGAGACAGCCATGGAACGGCTGAGAAAGGAATCGAATATGCGTTACAACGTGGTATTGAAGACCCTGCCGGAGCGGTACGCCGCCTGCGTCCGCATGACCATCCCCAGCTATGACCGGGAGGGCGACGTGTGGGGTGTCCTGTGCGGGGAGACGGAGCATCTGCGCCTCCAGCCCGCGGACCCCTGCTATTGCAGCGTGGTGTTCCACGACGAGGGTTACAAGGAGTCCGACGTGGACGTGGAGGCCCAGAAGACGGTGAAGGGGCAGTATCCCGACACGGAGCACGTCCACTTCCGGACGCTGCCGGCGGTGACCTTTGCCTCCTGCACCTATCAGGGCTCCTACGACAAGATCGGCGCGGTGAACGAGGCCGTGGCGGCCTGGGTGGAGGCCAACGGCTACACCTACGACGGCCCCATGTTCAACATCTATCACGTCAGCCCCCATGAGACGCAGAATCCGGAGGAGTTCGTCACGGAGGTCTGCTATCCGGTGCGGAAGAAGTGAGCGCATAGTCCATCCCGCTGCCGGGCATACTGGCGGTGAGGTGATGGATATGGAACATCCCAAGGATGAGATCGAGGACGTGACCAAGGAGCTGCCCCTGGGCATGGGCATGGCCCTGGCCCAGAACGAACCCGCCATGGAGCGATTCGCCGCCCTGCCTATGGCGGAGCAGAAGGCGGTCATCGAGGGCGCCCGTCAGGTCCGCTCCCGGCGGGAGATGCAGAACTACGTGGAAAACATCGGGCGGACGGAGTAAAATGAGCGGCCGGAGGGATCAATCCCCCGGCCGCTTTTCCCGCCCCTTGCGGCGGCGGGAACCGTGTGGTATACTGATATCCTGAAATCTGACTGACGAGGTGAACCAACATGTTTACATTCAACCATTTCAATTTCAACGTGACGGACCTGGACAAGTCCCTGGCCTTCTACAAGGAGGCCCTGGGCCTGGAGCCGGTGGGCGAGCGGAAGGTGGCTGAGGACGGCAGCTTCATCATCACCTACCTGGGCGACGGCAAGACGGACTTCCGCCTGGAGCTGACCTGGCTGCGGGACCATCCCCAGAAGTACGACCTGGGCGAGTGCGAGTTCCATCTGGCCTTCCAGACGGAGGACTACGAGGCCGCCCACAAGAAGCACGTGGACATGGGCTGCATCTGCTTCGAGAACCCCAAGATGGGCATTTACTTCATCACCGATCCCGATGGCTACTGGCTGGAGGTCATCCCCACCCGGAAGTAAAAGACAAAACGAACGGCAAAAGCCGCCGGCCAGCTGCCGCTGCGCGGCGCAAACGCCTGCTGACACAGGCTTTTTGCAGGCATTCGATCCAACACGAGGGGGCTCCCGGGCACCGTTGCGGCTTTGCGATTCCCGGCCCCTTCTGGGCCGCCAATCGCGCCGCTTCCTCGAA
>JALFSO010000088.1 GCA_022778785.1 Dysosmobacter sp.
TGTGAGAAATACGTAAAAAAGGATGGAAATCATGGAAATTGAGAAGATGTACGAACAGCTTGGCGTCAGCCGGGCTGTGTATGAATACGGGGAAACGGTTCTGGAAAGCCTGCGTCCCCGCTTTGATGAGATTGACCAGACGGCGGAGTACAACCAGGGCAAGGTTCTGACCGCCATGCAGAGAAATAAGGTCAACGCCACCCACTTCGCCGCCACCACCGGCTACGGCTACGACGACGAGGGCCGCGACAACCTGGAGCGGGTCTACGCCGATGTGTTCCACACCGAAGCCGCCCTTGTCCGTCCCCAAATCACCTGCGGCACCCACGCCCTGACGGTGGCCCTGTCCGCCAACCTGCTGCCCGGCGACGAGCTGCTCTCCCCCGTGGGCGCCCCCTACGACACGCTGGAGGAGGTCATCGGCATCCGGGAGAGCAAGTGCTCTCTGAAGGAATATGGCGTCACCTACGCCCAGGCCGACCTGAAGCCCGACGGCTCCTTTGACTACGACGCCATTCGGGAAAAGATCAATGACCGGACCAAGCTCATCACCATCCAGAGGTCCAAGGGCTATGCCACCCGCCCCAGCTTCTCCGTGGAGCAGATCGGCGAGCTGATTACTTTCTGCAAGTCCGTGAAGCCGGACGTGAAGGTCATGGTGGACAACTGCTACGGCGAGTTCGTGGAGCGCATCGAGCCCTCCGACATGGGCGCCGATATGGTAGTCGGCAGCCTCATTAAAAACCCCGGCGGCGGCCTGGCCCCCATCGGCGGCTACATCTGCGGCACGAAGGAGTGTGTGGAGCGGTGCGCCTACCGTCTCTCCGCCCCCGGCCTGGGCCAGGAGGTCGGCGCCAACCTGGGGTTGATGCCCGCCTTCTATCAGGGCCTGTTCCTGTCCCCCACCGTGGTGGCGGGCGCTCTGAAGGGCGCTGTCTTTGCCGCGAATATCTACGAAAAGCTGGGCTTTGCCTGTGTCCCCAATGCCACGGAGAGCCGCCACGACATCATCCAGGCCGTCACTCTGGGCAGTCGGGAGGCCATGGTAGCCTTCTGCAAAGGCATCCAGTCCGCCGCTCCCGTGGACAGCTATGTCACCCCGGAGCCCTGGGCCATGCCCGGCTACGACAGCGACGTCATCATGGCGGCGGGCGCTTTCGTCCAGGGCAGCAGCATCGAGCTGTCCGCCGACGGCCCCATCCGGGAGCCCTACGCCGTCTACTTCCAGGGTGGCCTGACCTGGTACCACGCCAAGCTGGGCATCCTGATGAGCCTGCAGAAGCTGGTGGAGGCCGGTATCGTAAAACTGTAAGCAAAAAAGGACTCTTTTCCTTCAGACAGGGTTTTTCGACAAGCTGACCGGCCGCACAGCGGCCGGCTTTTTATGTCTGTGGGCGGTTTACAGCTTCACCAGCCCGGCGTCCACCATCTTCTGGAGGCTCATGAGGATGCCCAGCTTGGCGTGATACCAGGTCAATCCGCCCTGGAAGTACACGGCGTAGGGTTCCCGGATGGGGCCGTCGGCGGACAGCTCGATGCTGCTGCCCTGGACGAAGGCGCCCGCCGCCATGATGACGTCGCTGTCGTAGCCCGGCATAGCCCACGGCTCCGGCGTGACGTAGCTGTCCACCGGTGCGGCGGCCTGGATGCCACGGCAGAAGGCCTTCATGCCCTCCGAGCTGCCCAGCTCCACCGCCTGGATGATGTCGTGGCGCTCCTCGGCGGAGCCGGGGACGCACCGGAAGCCCAGATTCTCATAGATGCCTGCGGCGAAGATGGCGCCCTTCAACGCGCCGGACACCACAGTGGGGGACAGGAACAGGCCCTGATAGAAGGAGGGCATCAGGCCCAGGTTGGCGCCCACCTCCTGGCCCAGACCGGGGGCGGACAGCCGGTAGGCGCACCGCTCCACGCACTCCTTTGTGCCGCAGATGTAGCCGCCGATGGGGGCCAGACCGCCGCCGGGGTTCTTGATGAGGGAGCCCACCACCATGTCGGCTCCCACATCGGAGGGCTCGTTCAGCTCCACGAACTCGCCGTAGCAGTTGTCCACCATCACCTTCACGCCGGACTTCACGGACTTGCAGAAGGCGATGAGCTCACCGATCTGCTCCACGGAGAAGCTGGGGCGGGTGGCGTAGCCCTTGGACCGCTGGATGGTGATGAGCTTCGTCCGCTCATTGATGGCGGCCCGGATGGCGTCATAGTCGAAGGAGCCGTCGGGCTTCAGGTCCGCCTGCCGGTAAGAGACGCCGTACTCCCTCAGGGAGCATTTGCTCTCCCGGATGCCGATGACCTCTTCCAGGGTGTCGTAGGGCGCGCCCACGGGGGACAGCAGCTCGTCCCCCGGCAGGAGGTTGGCGGACAGAGCCACCGTCAGGGCGTGGGTGCCGCAGGTGATCTGGGGCCGCACCAGGGCGGCCTCGGTGTGGAACACGTCGGCGTACACCCGCTCCAGATTGTCCCGGCCCTCGTCGTCGTAGCCGTAGCCGGTGGTGGCGGCGAAGTGGGTGGCGTTGACCCGGTTCTTCTGCATGGCGGCGATGACCTTGCCCTGGTTGTACTCCGCCGTCCGGTCAATGCGGGCGAAGCGGTCACGCAGACCCTCCAGCACCCGCTCGCCGTATTCATAGACAGCCCGGCTGACGCCCAGCTGCTCGTACATGGACTCCAATTCCATGAAAATATCCTCTTTTCCGGGCTTCCCGCCCAAATTTCACAGCGCATCAAACTGTATCATATCCGCAGGGAAAACGCAAGCCCCTTGCGGTCCCGGCGGTCCTGTGGGATAATGGTTCCAAACTGCCGTGAGGTGATAGAATGTCCTGGAAGACCGTCGACATGTCAAAGGATCCCCGCCGGGGACAGTTCGCGTATTTCCGCACCCTGGCCAACCCCACCGCTGGCGTGACGGTGAGCGTGGATGTGACAGACCTGCGCCGCTGGTGCGGGGAGCGGGAGCTGGGCTTCTTCCTGCCCTTCTGCTACTGCGCGGAGCGGGCGGCCAACGCCGTTTCTGAACTGCGCCGCCGTATCCGGGAGACGGAGGTGGTGGAGTACGACTGGTGCCCCTCCTCCCACATTCTGGACCTGTCGGACGGGTCCTACTGCTATTGCGCCCTGCGGTCGGACGTGCCCTTTGAACAGTTCCTCCCGGCGGCCCGGGCGGCCCAGGAGACGGCCCGCCGCGCGCCGTCGCTGGAGCTGGAGGGGGAAGGCGAAAGCGAAGCGTATCTCTATGTTTCCTGCCTGCCGTGGCTGACCTATACCGCAATCGTCCAGCCCATGGGCATCCCAGCGGACAGCAATCCCCGGATAACATGGGGCCGGTATGCTCTTCAGGAGGGGCGCTGGCGGATGCCGGTGACGCTGCTGGTCCATCACGCCCTGGCGGACGGCCTCCACATCGCCCGGTTCTATCAGGCGCTGGACCGGGAGCTGGCGGCGCTGACCGCGGAGAGGGGCTAAAGCTCCATCACCCGCGACATGTCCTCCGGAAGCGGAGCCGTCAGCTCCAGCGGCTCCCCGGTGACGGGATGCCGCAGGTGGAGGGCGCAGGAGTGCAGGGCGGGCCGGGGGATCAGGTCCGGGGCCTCTGTCCCGTAGAGCCAGTCCCCCGCCAGGGGATGGCCTACGGCGGACATGTGGAGCCGCAGCTGGTGGGTGCGCCCCGTCTCCGGGACGAGACGCAGCAGGGAGAACCGGCCGGTGGTCTCCAGCACCTCGTAACGGGACACCGACGGCGCACCGTCGGGCCGGATGCACCGCCGGACGGTGGAGGTCTCGTCCCGGCCGATGGGCAGGTCGATGGTTCCGGCGGGCGGCTCCGGACACCCGACGCAGACGCCCCGGTACTCCCGGTAAAAGTCCGGCGTGTGGAGGAGCTTCCGCAGGAGATTGTGGACGTAGCCGCTCTTGGCCACGGCCATCAGGCCGGTGGTGCCCTTGTCCAGCCGGTTCACCACATGGAACACGGCGGTCCCCCCCTTCTGATACGCCAGCGCCCCGGCCACGGTGGGGGTCTCCGGCAGAAAGCTGGAGGCCAGGGCCACCATGCCGGCGGGCTTGTTCACCACCAGCAGGTAGTCGTCCTCGTAAACGATGGGCAGGGGAACGGCGCAGGGGATGATTCGTTCGTCCGGGGGCCGGACGTCGCCGATCTCCACGGTCAGCACGTCTCCGGCACGGAGAATGGCGGTGGAGAAGGCCCGTTTTCCGTTGACCAGAATGCCAGTCTCCCGGCGGGTGAGCCCCCCGATGGCATGGGAGGAGAACCCCAGCCGTCCCTTCAGGACGCTGCGGACCTTCCGCCCCTCCTCCCGGGGCGTGATGACGATGGTGATGGTCTGCATGGCGGCTCCTCAGCGCAGATGTCCGGCGCAGTACAGCCCTGCCAGGACGCCCAGCAGGCACAGCACCAGACTGAGGGCCATGTACGCGGCGGCGAGGGCATAGCTGCCGGCTTTCAGCAGCTGCCAGGATTCCAGCGAGAAGGTGGAAAAGGTGGTGAAGCCGCCGCACAGTCCCGTTTTGAAGAACAGCTGCGCGTTCTGAGACAGTCCCCGTCTGGCGGCGAGACCGGCGATGAAGCCGATGAGCACCGCCCCCAGCACATTGGTACACAGCGTCAGAAGCGGGAACGCCCGCTTCCAGGGCAGCAGACTGACGGCATAGCGCAGCATGGCGCCCAGTCCGCCGCCCAGACCCACAAAAACAAAGTTCATGACGTCCTCCCGAGCAGCGCCTGTCCGTCCGGCGGACAGGCGTCGATGTCGGTTCCATCATACCAGACCGGACAGCTCAAGGCAAGAGCGCGGTTGACGCTCCGGAGCCGCCGTGATAAAATAAAGCGAATTTTCATATTAAAACTGATGAAAACGGTTCCAACCGTTTTCTAGCGCGAAGCGCGTTCAGTTTTTATGAGACGCCGAATTGTGCCTCTGCACAATTCGAGCGTGCGCAGCACGCGTGATTCCTGATGAAACTGTTTCATCAGGAATCAGTATCATACGGCACAGGAGGCAGACGTATGCTCTTATCCGCGGAACATCTGTCCATCAACTTCGGCAGCCGCCAGCTGCTGAGCGACGTGGACTTCTATCTCAACGAGGGGGACAAGACCGGCGTCATCGGCATCAACGGCACGGGAAAGTCCACCTTTTTAAAGGTCCTGTCCGGCGTCCAGGAGCCGGACGGGGGAAAGGTCAGCCGGGACCCCAACGTGCAGGTGAGCTATCTGCCCCAGAACCCGGTAATGGACGACGGCGCCACGGTGCTGGAGCAGGTGTTTCTCCACTTCCCGGCGGAGTTCCGGGAACTGAACGAATACGAGGCCAAGGCCATGCTGAACAAGCTGGGCCTGCCGGACTTCGACCAGAAGGTGGGGACCCTGTCCGGCGGACAGCGGAAGCGGGTGGCCCTGGCGGCGGCGCTGATCCACCCGGCGGACGTGCTGATCCTGGACGAGCCCACCAACCATCTGGACACGGAGATGGTGACGTGGCTGGAGGACCGGCTCCGCCGGTTCCGGGGCGGCCTGGTGATGGTGACCCACGACCGCTACTTCCTGGAGCGGGTGGTGAACCACATCACGGAGCTGAGCCGGGGAAAGCTGTACCACTATGAGGCCAACTACTCCAAATACCTGGAGCTGAAGGAGCAGCGGGCGGAGATGGCGGAGGCCAGCGAGCGCAAGCGCCAGTCCATCCTGCGGGTGGAGCGGGAGTGGATCATGCGGGGCTGCAAGGCCCGGACCACCAAGTCCAAGGAGCGCATCCAGCGGTACGAGAATCTGCTGAATCAGGCGGCGCCGGAGACGGACGACTCCGTGTCCCTTGCGGCGGCCTCCAGCCGTCTGGGAAAGAAGACCATCCAGCTGGACCACGTGTCCAAGTCCTTTGACGGGAAGTGCGTCCTGAACGACTTCTCCTACAGCGTCCTGCGCAGCGACCGCATCGGCATCGTGGGCCACAACGGCGTGGGCAAGTCCACGCTGCTGCACATCATCGCCGGGGAGCTGACGCCGGACAGCGGCACCGTGGAGATGGGCGCCACCGTGAAGGTGGGCCATTTCTCCCAGGAGGGCCGGGAGCTGGACCTGAACCAGCGGGTCTACGACTTCATCCACGATATCGCCGATGAGGTCCGCACCGACGAGGGCACCTTCACCGCCAATCAGATGATGGAGCGGTTCCTGTTTCCCGGCGATTTGCAGTCCCAGCCCATCGGACGGCTGTCCGGCGGCGAACGGCGGCGGCTGTATCTGCTGAGCATCCTGATGACCGCCCCCAACATCCTGCTGCTGGACGAGCCCACCAACGACCTGGACGTCACCACCCTGGCCATTCTGGAGGACTATCTCCAGTCCTTCCCCGGCCCCATTCTGGCGGTGTCCCATGACCGGTTCTTCCTGGACAAGCTGGCCAATTCCATCTTCGAGGTCCGGGACGGCGGCGAGATCCTCCGCTACACCGGCAACTGGTCCGACTGGGAGGAGAAGCGGAAGGAGGAGAAGCAGGCGGCGGCGCCTGCGGAAAAGACGAAGGCCGCGGCGGAGAAGCCCCGGGAGAAGCGGCCCAAATTCACCTTCAAGGAGCAGCGGGAGTACGAGACCATCGACGCCGAGCTGGCGGACCTGGAGCAGCAGCTCCGGGACTGTGGGGCCGCCATGGGGAGCTGCGGCAGCGACTACGTGAAGCTCCAGGAACTGACGGACCGTCAGGCGGAACTGGAGGCCCTGCTGGAGGAGAAGACGGAGCGGTGGATGTATCTCTCCGAACTGAAGGAGCGGATCGACGCCTGGGAGGCGGAGCAGAAGAAATAACAGACGCCCGGAACAGGCACACAGGCCTGTTCCGGGCATTTTTGCGGATCAGCGGAGGCGAAAAGCCCTACAGCCGCTCCTCCTTGGTCCCGGCGTACAGGGCGTTGTAGGTCTGGCGGTAGACCCGGGCGGCGTCCTCCGTGTGGCAGACCATGCGGACCCGCTGCATCTCAGGGTGTTCTGCCAGATAGTCCAGGATGGCCTTCAGGGCCACCGGCGCGGCCTGGGCCACGGGATAGCCGAAGATGCCCGTGGAGATGGAGGGGAAGTCCACGGAAGCGATGCCGCGTTCACCGGCGGCAGTGAGGCTGGAGCGGTAGCAGGCGGCCAGCAGGGTGGCCTCCCCATTGGTTCCGCCCCGCCAGACGGGACCCACCGTGTGAATGACGTACCGGGCCTTCAGCTGGTAGCCCTTCGTCACCTTGGCCTCGCCGGTGGCGCAGCCATGGAGGGTGCGGCACTCCGCCAGCAGCTCCGGGCCTGCCGCCCGGTGGATGGCGCCGTCCACGCCTCCACCGCCCAGGAGGGTGTTGTTAGCGGCGTTGACGATGGCCTCCGCGTCAGACCGGGTCAGGTCCCCCACGATGATGTCAAAGCGTCTCATAGCGTATCTCCCTTCCGCCGCCGCGGGCGGCTGCAATCTGATCAAAAGCCCCGGAGAGGGGCAGACGGTCTTTCTTTTTTCAGTATACCGCCGGATAGAAAAAATGCAAGTCCTGGCGCGGGCGGGGGAAACAAACGGTTGCTTTACAAGGATCCGGGGGTATGGTATTCTGATGGTAAGAGGGTGCGCCAGTTCGGTGCAGGTAATATAGTGCGGTGAGAGACCGCGCCCGGCAAAGCGTAGCGAGCAGCCGATACTTAGCCTTGGAGCCGAAGCCGCGAGGTTATGTGAGGAAAACCGGAGCGCCTGTCAGCGACAGGCGCTCCGGTTCTTGTTCTGTCGGGTCAGGAAATCTTTCAGCTTCTTGCTCCGGCTGGGGTGGCGCGTCGGCGTCGCGGGCTTCGCATCCCTCGCTTCCGGCCGGGGCCGAAAGCTCGCTCACTCCGCCGCTCCGACTCTCCCCATGAAAGCGATGCTTTCATGGGGGACCCCAAAACTGTGCCCGCATGGCCTGCGCATATGTCAGTTCAGAAAATCCTTCAGCTTCTTACTCCGGCTGGGATGGCGCAGTTTTCGCAGGGCTTTGGCCTCAATCTGCCGGATGCGCTCGCGGGTGACGTTGAACTCCTTACCCACTTCCTCCAGGGTGCGGGCGCGGCCGTCTTCAATGCCGAAGCGCAGCTTCAGCACCTTCTCCTCCCGGGGCGTCAGGGTGGAGAGCACATCCATGAGCTGCTCCTTCAGCAGTGTGAAGGACGCGGCCTCGGAGGGCTCGGAGGCGCCTTCGTCGGGGATGAAGTCGCCCAGATGGCTGTCCTCCTCCTCACCAATGGGGGTCTCCAGGGAGACGGGCTCCTGGGCGATCTTCAGGATCTCCCGGACCTTCTCCACGGGCATGTTCATCTCCTCCGCGATCTCGTTGGCGGAGGGATCGTGTCCCAGCTCCTGCAGCAGCTGACGGCTGACCCGGATGACCTTGTTGATGGTCTCCACCATGTGGACGGGGATGCGGATGGTGCGGGCCTGGTCCGCGATGGCGCGGGTGATGGCCTGCCGGATCCACCAGGTGGCGTAGGTGGAGAACTTGTAGCCCTTGGTGTAGTCGAACTTCTCCACGGCCTTGATGAGGCCCAGATTGCCCTCCTGGATCAGATCCAGGAACAGCATGCCCCGGCCCACGTACCGCTTGGCGATGGACACCACCAGACGGAGGTTGGCCTCCGCCAGCTTCTGCTTGGCGTCCTCGCCCTTTTTGTGGACCTTTTTCAGCGCGGCGGTCTCCTCTTCAGAGAGGGTGGGCTCATTGCCGGCCTTCAGCCGCTTGGCCTCCTCCTTCAGCTTCCGGCCCGCCTCGTTGCCCGCGGACATGGCCTGGGCCAGAGCGGTCTCCTCGTTGGGGGTCAGCAGAGGCACCTTGCCGATCTCTTTCAGATACATCCGCACGGGATCGTCGATGGAGAAGTTGTTCACCAGGGAGTTGGGATCCACCAGCTCCTCTTCCTCCACCTCAGCGATCTCGGTGTCGGCGGGCTCGTCGTCCGGCAGCTCCGGCAGCAGGTCGTCGTCGGTGCTGATGTCGATGTTCAGGGCCTCCAGAGAGTCGTAGAGCTGATCCATCTGCTCGCTCTCCAGATTCAGGTCGTCCACGGCCTCCATCAGCTCACCGGAGTCCAGCTTACCCTTCTTCCGGCCCTTGCCCAGCAGCTCCCGCAGCTTTTCATTGCTGGTGATGAGGGCGGCGGCGGGCAGGGAGGCCACCGTCTTGTCGTCCAGGCGGTTGGGACCGTGCTCAGTGGCCTCCTCCTGCTTGGCGTCCTCAGCCTTTGCGGACTTCTTTTTCCGCTTGACGCTGTCGCTGCTGGATTTCTCCGCTTTGGCCGCTTCGGCGGCGTCCGCGGCGGCCAGGATGGCGTCTGCCTGCCGTTTCAACTCGGCGGGGGTCAGTTCTCTTTCAGTCATGGTGCTTTCCTCCAGTAATCTTTGTCTTTCTGTATTTTTCCGTGGCAGCCAGCAGAGGATCGATGTCCGCCCCGCCGGCGCGCTTAGTGGCTTCTTCCTGAATGATGTGTATGTAGTCCGCCAGCGCCTGATGTCCGTTGGACAGCGCTTCCGGCTGCTGGCAGACGCCGGTGATATGGCTCATCTCCTCCGGCGTCAGTTCCCCTGTCAGGGCGGACAGGCTCAGCGGCCGTCCGGCGGCACGGCCGGCCCATAGCAGACCGTACACCTTTCCCAGAAGGGGAGAGGAGAACTGCTCCGGCGTCAGCGGCGGATCGGCGGGGAACAGGCTGTCGTCCAGCAGAAGGAGCCGCAGTAGGCCCTCCTCGGCACGGGCGGAGCGGAGATTTTCATAGCGCAGCGTCCGCTCCTTGGGCTGGAGGGCCGCGGCGGGATTCAGGTCTTTCCGCTCCTGGGCGCGGCGCTCCCGTCCGGCCCGGCGCTTGGCGGCCCGCTGGACCTCCAGTTTCATGGCGTCCGGCGTGATCTTGGCGGTTTCCGCCGCCCGCCCCGCGTAGATCTCCCGCTCCACGGCGTTGTCCAGTCCCGCCAGAAGATCACTGATCTCCTCGCAGTAGGCCACCCGGGCCTGATCGTCGGACAGATCGTACTTGGCGGCCACCTGTGCCATGCGGAACTCGGTGCCGTTCTCGCTGCCGCTGAGCAGCCGCTCGAAGGCCCCGGCACCCTGAAATTTGATGAAGTCGTCGGCGTCCTGTTTCACGTACTCCCCGTCCACCAGCCGCCGGGGCAGCTGGAGGACCCGGACGGTGAACTCCGAGTTGTTGAGGAGCTGGAGCGCCCGCTCCGTGGCGATCTTTCCGGCGTTGTCGTTGTCATAGCACAGCACCAACTCCTTGGTGAACCGGGACAGCAGTCGGGTCTGCTCCGTGGTGAGGGCGGTGCCCATGGAGGCCACGGCGTTGTCGAACCCGGCCTGATGGAGGGTGACGATGTCCAGGTTTCCCTCACAGAGGATGATGTTGGGCCGCTTGGACTTCTTGGCCAGATTCAGGCCGTACAGCACCCGGCGCTTGGAGTACACCGGCGTCTCCGGGGAGTTCATATACTTGGGCTCGGACTTATCCAGCACCCGGCTGCCGAAGGCCACCACGTCTCCCCGGGTGTCGATGACCGGGAGCATCAGGCGGTTGCGGAACTTGTCGTACAGCTTGCCGCCCTTTCCCTGCACCGCCAGGCCCGTGGCCAGCAGCTCCGACTTGGCGTAGCCTTTTTTGGTCATGGCCGTCAGCAGCGCGTCCCAGCTGTCCGGCGCGGCACCCATGCCGAAGGTGACAGCGGTCTTCCGGGTGATCTTCCGTTTGTCCAGATAGTCCCGCACCGCCTGGCCCTCCGGCTGCTGGAGGATCTGGTAGTAGAACCGGGCGGCGTCCCGGTTGAGGTTCAGCAGCCGCTGGCGCCGCCGGGCGGCGTCCTGATCGCCGTCCTCCTCCGGCACCTCCATGCCGGCCCGCTTGGCCAGGAACCGCACAGCTTCGGGGAAGGAGAGGTTCTCCTCCTCCATGACGAAGTTCACCACGCCGCCGCCCCGCTTGCAGCCGAAGCAGTAGTAGATCTGCTTGTCCTGCAAGACATGAAAGGAGGGCGTTTTTTCATTGTGGAACGGGCAGCAGCCCCAATAGCTCCCGCCCTTGCTAACAAGATGGACGTAATCGCCCACCACGTCCACGATGTCGCTGCGGGCGATGAGCTCGTCCAGAAAATTCTGCGGAAATGCCACGCGCTCCCTCCTTTCCGGAATCCGCGGACTTGTTCATTAAAAGTACTAAATTAGATATACCCAAAAGAACGCCGATTTCCTCTTTTTTTCGTAAAAAAATTTCAGGCATCTTTGGGAAAAGGAAGTCTTTACAAAGCAATGTCGAAAAGAGTACAATAAAATTGTGTAATTTTGCGAAAATCTCCCGGACTCCGGGGGCGGCGAAAGGAGAGAAGGCGTCATGGACCTGTGGGCGGCGCGGCTGGAGCGGCCTCTGACGGAAAGCGAGACGGCGGTCCTTCTGGAACGGCTACCGTCCCGGCGGCGCGAGCGGCTGCTGCGGACGGACCGGACGGCCTGGCGGGAACCGCTGTGCGCCTACGCCCTCCTGACACTGGCCCTCCGGACCCGGATGGGCTGGGACGTCCTGCCGCAGATGGCCTGGCCGGACCGGGGAAAGCCCTTTTTCCCGGCGCATCCGGAGGTGTGCTTCAGCCTGAGCCACACGAATGGCGCGGTGCTGGCAGGAGTGTCCGTCGCCCCGGTGGGGGTGGACATCGAGTTCGACCGTCCGGTGGGCCGCCGGACGATGGAGCGTCTGGCCGGGACGGCGGACCGGGCGGAATTTCTCCGCTGGTGGGTCCGCCGGGAGGCGGCCGCCAAACGGGACGGCGCCGGCGTCGCCGCCGTCCTCCGAACGGAGCCGATTCTGCCGCCCGGCGTCGGATACCGGCCTCTGGAGGTGTTCCGGGGCTATTATGCCGGTGTCTGTGCGGAAGAGGCTGAACTGTCCGCCGTGGTGCGGCAATGCTCCGTGGAGGAGCTGTCCCGCTGAACAGGGGGACTTTCGCAGAGAGAAGACACAAGAAAAACGAGAGGGGAACATCCACAATGAACGAGAACAGAGGAAATTACAGGGCGCTGCTGCCCATCGGGGTATTTCTGGTGCTGTACATCGGCAGCGGCATCGCGCTGGGCAGTTTTTACGCCATGCCCACGGTGTTCGTATTTCTCATCGCCCTGATGGTGGCCTTTGTCCAGAACCCGAAACTGGATTTCAACCGGAAGATCCACGTCATCGCCCAGGGACTGGCGGATGACAACATCATCACCATGTGCCTGATCTTCCTGCTGGCGGGCATTTTCTCCGGCACCATCAAGGCCGCCGGCGGTGCGGATTCCACGGTGTATCTGTTTCTGTCCCTGATCCCCGCGAAGCTGGCGGTGGGCGGCATGTTCCTCATTGCCTGCTTCATCTCCCTGTCCATGGGCACCAGCGTGGGGACCATCGCCGCCCTGGCACCCATCGCGGCGGGCATCAGCGCCTCCACCGGCTTCTCCCTGCCGCTGTGCACGGCGGCGGTGGTCTGCGGCGCCATGTTCGGCGACAACCTCTCCATGATCTCCGACACCACCATCGCGGCGGTGCGGACCCAGGGCTGCGAGATGAAGGACAAGTTCCGGATGAACTTCCTCATCGTCCTGCCGGCGGCGTTGGCCACGCTGGCGCTGTTCTTGGTCATCACGCCCCATTTGGACGCGGAGATCGAGCAGCAGGCCTTCAGCGTCATCAAGGTGGTGCCCTATCTGGTGGTGCTGGTGGGAGCCGTTCTGGGCTTCAACGTATTCGGCGTCCTCATCGCCGGAACGGTGCTGTCCCTGGCGGTGGGCCTGGGGACCGGCGTCTCCCTGACGGATCTGTTGACGGGACTGGGAGACGGCGTCACGGGCATGTACGACATCACCGTCATCTCCATCGTGGTGGCCTGCATCAGCGCCCTCATCAAGGAGTACGGCGGCATTGACGCCATTCTGTCCTTCGCACGGCGGCATATCCGCAGCAAGCGGGGCGCCCAGCTGGGCATCGCGGGACTGGTGGCGGCGGTGGACGTGGCCACGGCCAACAACACGGTGGCCATCATCATGACCGGCGCCATCGCGAAGGATATCAGCCAGGAATATGGCATTGATCCCCGGCGCACCGCGTCGCTACTGGATATTTTCGCGTCTGTCATCCAGGGCATCCTGCCCTACGGCGCCCAGCTGCTGTACGCCGTGTCCGGCGCGGGACTGGCCGCGGCGGGCCTGTCCGCCATGAGCCTGCTGCCGTATCTGTTCTATCCGTATCTCATGGCGGTCAGCGCACTGGTGTTCATCCTGTTCATCGGCGGACGGAAAAAGCAGACAAACGGATAAAGACGAACAGAGCGCCCGGCCGGGCGCTCTGTTTTTTACAGATGGATGCTGCTGACGCTGGACAGATACTTCTGGCTGTAGAGGATCACGTGGTCGCCCTCCTGCAGCATCAGATCACCCTTGGGGATCAGGATCTTGCCCTCCCGCTTCACCATGATGATGAAGGTCTGACGGGAGATGTCCAGATCCCGGATATACCGCTTGTTCCAAGGGTGGTGGACCCGGAGGACCACTTCCTTCAGATCGATGTGCTGATCGTCCTGATAGGATTCCGCGCCCAGAACAAGGGTGTCCCCAGCCCAGAGAGTCACATTGCCCCGGGGAACGATGATCTTCCCGTTCCGCTGGATAGCTGCCACGATGACGCCGTAGGGGAGTCCAATGTCCTTCACGGTTTTCCCTGCCCAGCGGTCATCCTCCGTCAGATGGACTTTGATGAAGCGGACGGCCTCCTCACTGGCGTACTCACTGATCTGCTTGACGCGGGAGTACTGATCCACGAAGCCGGCGGAAATGATACCGGTGGGGATGGCCACCATGCCCACGCCGAGAAATGTGAGGATAATGCTGAACAGACGGCCCATATCGGTAATGGGATAGATATCCCCGTATCCCACGGTCAGCAGCGTGGACACCGCCCACCAGATGCCGGAGAAGGCGTTGGTGAACACCTCCGGCTGGGCGTCGTGTTCCAGACTGTACATGCACAGGCTGGAGGCCAGCATGAGAATGAGGATGATGAACACCGACGAGAACAGCTGCTGGCGCTTGCTGGCGATGACCTCTGAAATGACGTTCAGGGAGTCGTAGTAGGCGTTGATGCGGAACAGCCGGAAGATGCGCATGACCCGGAACATCCGGAAGGCCACGCTGCCGGAGGGGAAGAAGATGGGCAGATAGTAGGGCAGGAAGGACAGCAGGTCCACGATGCCGGTAAAGGAGAACACGTATTTCAGAAAAGACCGGTACGACGGCATGCCCGGATAGAGGAACTTTACCGTCCAGAGCCGGAGCAGGTAATCCACGAAGAAAAACGCCACCGTGACGGCTTCGATGGTCAGCAGCAGGGTGCCGCGGGCGCCGCGGATGTCGTCAAAGGTATACATCACGCTGACTACCAGATTGACGACGATAGCCGCCGCGTTCAGAAGGTCATAGGCGCGGCTGGGATAATCGTATGTATCCCCAATCTCGATGATCTCAAAAATCCGCTTGCGGCGGCAGTCCCAGATATTGTTCGGATCCATTGGTATCTCCCCGGAATATATATTTCTGTCTGTTCTCTCTCAGAGGGGGGCCGCGCTCACAGCTCTACCAGCGTGACGATGTGGCCGGTGTGGGGCAGAAACACATCCAGCAGGTCCCGGGTCCGGATACGGAGACTGCTGGTGTTCAGGCAGGGATGGCAACCGAACCACTCCGCCTCGGCCACCTCACGGTCCATGAGCAGCCGGACCCGGTGATCGGTGTCGTTCATCAGCCCCAGCACACTGGCGGAACCGGGGGTGCAGCCGATGAGCTCACGCATCAGCTCCGGCGGTGCGAAGGACAGCCGGGACGAGCCAATCTGATGGCTCAGGTCCTTGGTGTGGAAGGGCTTGTCCTCCGGCATGGTGAGAAGGTAGAACTCCGTCTTCTGCCGGTTGCACAGAACCAGGTTCTTGCAGATCCGGATGCCCAGAATGTCGCTGATGGCGGCGCAGTCCTCCATGGTGTCGGCGTGGTCATGGGAGACCCGGTCGTAGGGGATGCGCAGTTCCTCCAGCAGATCAAAGGCCGCCGCCTCGGAGGGAGACAGATCCCCCTCCGGACGGGTGTTGTGAAAGACTTGAGAGATGTTCACGCGGTCACGCCCTTTCCAGCAGCTTTTCGCCGGCCCGGTAGATGTCGCCGGCGCCCACGGTGAGGATGAGATCGCCGGGCTGCGCCAGCTCCGCCAGCCGGTCCGTCACCTTCTCCAGGGTGGAGCAGTAGATGGACCCGGGGATCTCCCGGCACAGGTCGGCGGAGGAGATGCCGGAGGTGTTGGACTCCCGGGCGGCGTAGATCTCCGCCAGAATGGCGATATCCGGCGTCTTCAGCTCCTCTACGAACCGGTCAAACAGCTTCTCGGTGCGGGAGTAGGTGTGGGGCTGGAAGGCCGCAATGACCCGGCGGTAGCCCATGCCCTTCACGGACTCCAGCAGGGCGTGGAGCTCGTCGGGATGGTGGGCGTAATCGTCGTAGACGTCGGCGCCGTGATAGCTGCCCTTCTTCTCAAAGCGGCGGTTGGCGCCGGTGAAGGTCTCCAGTCCCCGCTCCACCGCCTCGCCGGGGATGCCCAGCAGATAGGCTGCGGAGGCGGCGGCCAGGGCGTTGAGGATATTGTGGCGTCCATGGACCCGCAGCGCCGCATGGGCGTACTTCTGACCGTGGATCATGACGTCGAATTCCGGACAGGCGTCCTGCTGGCCGATGTTGGCGGCGGTGCAGTCGGCGGGGTGGTCCAGACCAAAGGTGAACACCGGGCGGCCCAGATCCCGCAGGGCGTCCGCGGCGCCCTGGTCGTCGGCGTTGGCGATGACATGGCCGGAGGGGGGCACCAGCTCCGCAAACTTCCGGAAGGAGTGCTCAATGTCCTCCAGATCCTTGAAGAAGTCCAGATGGTCCGCCTCCACATTGAGGATGATGGCCTCGGTGGGGAAGAAATTCAGGAAGCTGTTGCAGTACTCGCAGGACTCCAGAATGATGGTGTCGCCCTTGCCCACCCGGTAGCCGGAGTGGAGCAGGGGCAGGGTACCGCCGATCATGACGGTGGGGTCCGCCTGGGCGGCCATGAAGATGTGGGTGCACATGGAGGTGGTGGTGGTCTTTCCGTGGGTGCCGGAGACGCACAGGGCGTTGGGATAGCTGCGCATGATGGCGCCCCAGGCCTGGGCCCGCTCATAGACGGGGATGCCCCGGGCCACGGCGCCGGCAATCTCCGGATTGCTGTCATGGACGGCGGCGGTGCGGATGACGAAGTCGCAGTCGCCCAGGTTCTCGGCGTTGTGGCCCACGGCCACGGGAATCCCCAGGGACCGCAGATGCCGGACAGTCTCACTGTCGTTCATGTCCGACCCCTGGATCTGAAGGCCCATGCCGAGGAGCACCTCCGCCAGAGGACACATGGACACGCCGCCGATACCCACCAAATGGGCGCGCTTGCCGGGGACGATATAATCACCGATGGTATGAGGATTGTTCATCATATAGAAAACCTCCGGGCGCCGGAGCGCCGTAATCAAAATTCAGATCCATCCCGGCAGAGGACTGCCGGGAATTGCAAAATCAGGGGAAATTGATTATAATCATTATAATACATTATAATAGTACCACAAAAGGCAATTTATTATAGTACACCCGCATGGAAAAAGCAACTGAAATCCAACGGATTTCCGAGAGCGGGTGAAAAGCCCCCTGACGGGCGGAACAGGAGAGAGCGTCGATGGGCATGGAACAGCGGATACCGGAGGATGTGAGAGCGGTTTTGCAGTCCCTTCAGGCGGCGGGCCATGAGGCCTGGTGCGTGGGAGGCTGTGTCCGGGATCTCCTTCTGGGCGGCGCGCCGGAGGACTGGGACATCACTACTTCGGCCCTGCCGGAGGAGACCATGGCTGTTTTCGGCCGCCGGGCCATCCCCACGGGGCTTCGGCACGGCACTGTCACGGTGGTGACGGGCCGGCTTCGGGTGGAGGTTACCACCTACCGCCAGGATGGGACGTATCGGGACCACCGCCATCCGGACAGCGTCTCCTTCACCCGCTCGTTGGAGGAGGACCTGCGCCGCCGGGACTTCACGGTCAACGCCATGGCACTGGGCCTGGACGGCCGCGTCCGGGACCCCTTCGGCGGCCGGACGGACCTGGAGCGGCGGGTCCTGCGGTGCGTGGGAGAGCCGGACCGCCGGTTCGGCGAGGACGCCCTGCGGATCATGCGGGGCCTGCGGTTCACGGCGGTGCTGGGATTTTCCATTGATCCCGCCACGGCGGAGAGCATCCGGCGGAACCGGGAGCTGCTGAGGGACATCGCGGCGGAGCGCGTCCGGATGGAGTTGGAAAAGCTGCTGTGCGGCAGGGCCGCCGCGCGGGTGCTGCGGGACTATCCGGAGGTGCTGAGTGTATGGATGCCGGAGATCCTGCCCATGGTGGGCCTGGACCAGCGGAATCCCCACCACTGTTATGACGCGTGGGAACACACCATTCACAGCGTGGAGGCTGTCCGGCCGGACGTGGCGCTGCGGATGACCATGCTGCTCCACGACCTGGGGAAGCCCTCCTGCTTCACTGTGGACGAGCAGGGCGTGGGACATTTCTACGGCCACCCAAAGGTGAGCCGGGAACTGGCGGTGGACATCCTGCGGCGGCTGAAATTCGACAACTGCCGCCGGGATCTGATCCTCAGCCTGGTGGAGAACCACGACCGGGTATTTCCACGGACGGAAAAGGGCATCCGCCAGGCGCTGAGGCTGCTGGGCGAGGAGCGTCTGCGGCTGCTGCTGGAGGTGAAGCGGGCGGATAATCTGGCCCAGGCTCCGGCATATCAGGCGGAAAACCAGAGGGAGATCCGCAGAGCGGAGACCATCATGGAGGACATTCTGCAAGCGGACCGGTGCTTTTCCCTGCGGCAGCTGGCCCTGAGCGGCCGGGACCTGACGGCCATGGGGATCACCGGACCGGCGGTGGGCCGGACGCTGAACGCCCTGCTGGACAAGGTCGTGGAGGAGGAACTGCCCAACGAACCCGCCGTCCTGCTGCGGACGGCGGCGGAGCTGAACGGTCTGAAAGACCCCGGGGCGGATTGATGCCGCAGGTATCACAAAAGAAATCAGCAGCAGAGGAGAGAGCGTCCGTCCGGAGGCTCCTCCTTTCTTTTTATCGGGAACCATGCTACAATCAACATACAATTAATACAAAAGAAGCCGCTTCGGTTTTACGGGAGGGAGATCACCATGTCTGTGACCACAAAACGGGCACTGGCAGAGACGTTCAAAAAGCTTCTGAGCAAACGCGGACTCAACAAGATCACAGTCAAGGACATCGTGGAGGACTGCGGCGTCAACCGCCAGACGTTTTACTATCACTTTCACGACATCTATGAACTGATGGAGTGGATCTTTCAGGAGGACCTGGAGGACATTGCCAGAGAAAATCTGGATTACGACAACTGGAGCGCCGGGATGGAGGCGCTGATCTGCCGCCTCCAGGACAACCGCGGTCTGATCCTCAACGCATACAACTCCATCAACCATGAGGTGGTGACGCGCTACATCCGGAAAGTGCTGGGACCTTATTGCCAAGCGGTGGTGGAGCATCAGGCTGCCGGAATGGAGCCGCCGGCCCCTGAGGAGGACATTGCTTTTGTCACGGATCTGATCACTGTGACAGCGACGGGACTGATTATGGACTGGCTGGGACAGCAGATGCGCACCAAGGAGAGCGTGATACAGACGCTGGATAAAATCGGAGCGGCAATGAACGGCACAGTGGAGCTGATGCTCCGGAATCTGAAGGGGGAGACCTGACTTTCAGAGGAAAATGAGGTATCAGTTTCCATTGCGTTTCTGCGTCTTATGGGACGTGAAAGTAAAAGTGACGAAAAGGTGGTGTAAAATGAAAAACAGATATAAATTTAACTGATAATAAATATTCTCAACATTAATCACGCTTTACGAAAAATTCCAAATATTAGGATGTGCGGGAAAAAGAAGAAAAAAAGTGTACAAACACGGGAAAATACCGTTGACTTTTGTCGAAAGGTTTGGTATTCTTACAAAATCGTCAGGCGAGGCGAGAGTTCCGCTGGATGGCCATCGTAAGTTTGAAAAGCGGTTCAAAAAACTTCTTGACAAACCAATGCGAATGTGATATCCTTTAAAAGTTGCTGATAACAAACGGATCCGTCCGAGAGCTTCGAAAAAACTTGAAAAAAGTTCTTGACAAGCGAAAGACAGTTTGCTATAATAGCAATGTTCCGCCGGAAACGGCGTGTACCTTGTAAATTAAACAACGTAACGAAATGAA
>JALFSO010000119.1 GCA_022778785.1 Dysosmobacter sp.
TTGAAAAACCTTTTTATTGCGGCGTTACACGCCGCTGCGCCCATAGCGCCAAGAAAAGTATTGACAACATTCTTGCGGCTACGCCGCCGGGCCACATTCTGTGGCCCCGATAAAACGGATAAACCGTTTTATTAAGAATTCGTATAATCCTGATTTTTCCCATAAAACGCACTCCCCCGGACGCCGCGAAGCGTCCGGGGGAGTTTTTTCGGTATCCTGCGTCACCACGCCGCCGCCATGCCGTCGCAGCGGGGCTCGGTGCCGCCCACCAGCAGGCCGTTTTCCGTCCGCCAGATGATCTGGCCCCGGCCCATGCTGAGGTTGGAGTTCAGCACCTCCACCTCGTGGCCCATGGCCGCCAGGGCCTGTCCGGCGTGGGCGGGGATCTCCCGCTCCAGCTGGATGTGCTTTCCGCCTGTCCACTGGACCCGGGGGGCGTCCAGGGCCTCCTGGGGGTTCATGTGGTAGTCGATGGTGTTCACCAGCACCTGGACGTGGCCCTGGGGCTGCATGAAGGCGCCCATGACGCCGAAAGGCCCCACGGCCTGGCCGTCCTTCAGCAAAAAGCCGGGGATGATGGTGTGGTAGGACTTCTTCCCTCCCGCCAGACAGTTGTCGCTGGAGGGGTCCAGGGAGAAGTTGGCGCCCCGGTTCTGAAGGGAGATGCCGGTGCCGGGGATGGCCACCCCCGCGCCGAAGGTGGTGTAGTTGCTCTGGATGAAGGACACCATGTTCCCCTCCGGGTCGGCGGTGCAGAGATAGATGGTGCCGCCGCAGGAGGGATCTCCCGCCTCCGGCGTCAGGGCCCTGTCCGAGATCAGCGCCCGCCGCCGGGCGGCGTACTCCTCGCTGAGCAGGTCCTCCACTTTCGTCCGCATGTACCGGGGGTCCGCCACGTAGGTCTTGGTGTCGGCAAAGGCCAGCTTGATGGACTCCAGGATCTTGTGATAGACCTCCGCGCAGTCCCGCTCCGCCGGCAGGTCCAGGCCCTTCAGGATATTCAGGGCCATCAGCACGGTGATGCCGTGGCCGTTGGGCGGGATCTCGCAGACGGTGTAGCCCTTGTAGTCCGTGGTGATAGGCTCCACCCAGGCAGGCTGATAGTTCCGGAAATCGTCCTCGGAGAAGTACCCGCCGGTCTCCCGGCTGAAGGAGACGATCTCCTCCATCAGGCCGCCCCGGTAATAGCTCTCGCAGTCCGTGGCCGCCAGCTCCTCCATGGTTTGGGCGTACTCCTCCCACCGGAAGATGTCCCCCGCCCGGTAGGGGGTGCCGTCGGGCTTCATGAAGGACTTCCACCAGTAGTCGTGGGGCGCGGGGTTTTTCGCCCGGGCGGCGGCCACGCGGCGGGAGTCCTTCTCCCACTGGATGGCCACGTTCACCGGCACGGGACAGCCCTCCCGGGCGTAGGCGATGGCCGGGGCGAACAGCTCTGTCAGGGGCCTGGTTCCGAAGCGGCGGTTCAGCGCCGCCCAGCCGGCGGGGGCGCCGGGGACCATGGTGGGCAGCCAGCCCTCCTTGGGCATCGCGTCATGGCCCAGGTTCCGGACGGTCTCAGCGGACAGGGCCATGGGGGCCACGCCGCTGGCGTTGAGGCCGTAGAGCTTCTTCTCCTTCTCCACCCACACCAGGGCGAAGCAGTCGGAGCCGAGGCCGTTGCCGGTGGGCTCCAGCAGAGGCATGGCGGCGGCCATGGCCACGGCGGCGTCCATGGCGTTGCCGCCCCGCTTCATGATATCCAGACCGATCTGGGCCCCCAGGGGCACGGAGGTGCAGGCCATGGCATGGCGGGCGTAGACCACGTTCCGCCGGGAGGGATAGGCGTATTTCATGGGATCGAACTGAGGCATGGGGAACACTCCTTTTCGATGGTTCTCTGCCGGGCCGGAAAAATGGCCCTTCCGCTGTGGATGATACTACATTTTCCGCCGTTTTTCCAGTCCTGACGGCGCCGGCCCCCGCCGCGGGACGGCTGGCCATCAGCAGCAACCGCCACACCACCCTGCTGGACGTCAGCGACGTGACCTATATCGAGACCGACGGCTCCGGCCGGGGCTGCGTTCTCCACACCCTGTCCGGCGACGCGTACACCGACAGTACCTCCATGTCGGACTACGAGAGCCGTCTGGCGGACCAGGGCTTCTACCGCACCCACAAGACCTGTCTGGTGCAGCTGAAATACATCCAGGACATCTTCCCCCAGAACAACAGCAGCTTCGCCCTCCGGGTCCGGGGCTCCTCCACGGTACTGCCCATCAGCCGGGACCGGGTGAAGGAGCTGCGCCGTTGGCTGAATATCTGACAGTCCCCCGCCGGAATGGCCCATACAGAACGCCCCTCCGGCATCCTGCCGGAGACCTGATTCGCCCCCGCCCGGCGTTGTCTGCCGTGAAAAGCAGACAGCGTTGGGCGGTCCCGCTGTGCACATTTTCCCAGGATACCAATGGGCTTTTCTGTGGTTTTCCCCAATTATCCCCGGTATTTTTTTGACTTTTTATTCAAAAAAAACCGTCCCGTGAGTTGACTTTTCCAGACGGAGTCTTTACAATAGTCAACATACAGCCGCTGTGAAGCGGGCCTGTATCGTTTTTCAGAAAGGAGCCGCGGACATGAACCATACCTGCCATGCCCACAATATGATGTCCGCTTCTGCGTCCCATGCAGAGGCTTCTTTCTCCTGCGCCAATATCGCTCTGACCATGGACGCCATTCTGCTGGCGTCCATTTTGATTATTCTGGGCATTCTGGTCTGCCTGTGCCTGTCCGTATCCCTGATTCTGGCGGTACTGGCTGTACTGGCGGTTCTGGTGATTACCTGCCAACTGAATAGACGCAAGAGCGACCGGCCCGCGTAAGACTGCGATACAGCAAAGCGGCTGTGCTCTTGAAGCACAGCCGCTTTTTTGTATAATTCCAAGCGACCCAAACATCGAAAGGAAGTATTTGTCATGAACAAGAAGAAACTCGTAAGCCTCGTGATGGCCTGCGCACTGGCCGTCTCCATGCTGGCCGGCTGCGGCGACAGCGGCAGCTCCGCCCCCGCCGCCTCCGGCGCGTCCTCCGCTTCCGGCAGCACCGCCGCGGCCTCCGGCGCGGCCTTCAAGCTGGGCGGCACCGGCCCCCTGACCGGCGGCGCCGCCATCTACGGCAATGCGGCCAAGAACGGCGCCCAGATCGCCGTGGATGAGATCAACGCCGAGGGCGGCGCCATCCAGTTCGAGCTGCGCTATGAGGACGACACCCACGACGCCGAGAAGGCCGTCAACGCCTACAACGCCCTGAAGAGCTGGGGCATGCAGCTGTCCCTGGGCTCCGTGACCTCCAAGCCCTGCGAGGCCACCTCCACCATGAACAATGAGGACCGCATCTTCGCCCTGACGCCCTCCGCCTCCTCCGTGGCCGTCACCGAGGGCAAGGACAACGTGTTCCAGATGTGCTTCACCGACCCCGGCCAGGGCGCCAAGTCCGCCGAGTACATCGCCACCAAGGGTCTGGCCTCCAAGGTCGCCATCATCTGGAAGAACGACGACGTGTACTCCAAGGGCATCCACGACACCTTCGTGGAGGAGGCCGCCGCCCGGAACCTGGCCATCGTCTCCGACACCACCTTCGCCGACGGCAACGACACCGACTTCTCCGTCCAGCTGAACAACGCCAAGGACGCCGGCGCGGATCTGGTGTTCCTGCCCATGTACTATCAGCCCGCCTCCCTGATCTTCGCCCAGGCCAAGGCCATGGGCTACGCCCCCACCTGGTTCGGCGTGGACGGCATGGACGGCATCCTGACCATGGACGGCTTCGACACCTCTCTGGCCGAGGGCGTCATCCTGCTGACTCCCTTCTCCGCCGACGCTTCTGATGAGAAGACTCAGAACTTCGTCAAGAAGTATCAGGACCAGTTCGGCGAGACCCCCAACCAGTTCGCCGCCGACGCCTATGACTGCGTCTACGCCATCAAGCAGGCGCTGGAGAACGCCGGCTGCACCCCCGACATGAGCAACGCGGACCTGTGCGCCGCCATGCTGGAGCAGTTCACCACCATGACCTTCGAAGGCCTCACCGGCGACGGCGCGGGCATCACCTGGACCGCCGACGGCGCGGTGTCCAAGAGCCCCAAGGGCATGGTCATCCAGGACGGCGCCTACGTCGGTCTGGACTGATCCCATCCATTCCATGTGACCCACCGGGGAAACGGGCCGCCGCCGCGGCCCGTCTCCCCCGGGAAGACCAGAGCATATCTGAAAGGTCCCCGTCGGATGGGTCCGCGGCGTCTTTTCAGATATGCTCCGGCTGTCTCCGGAACCCTGTCCCCACAGACCATTTGTCTCCAAAACCATTTAAAGAGGTGTGTGCAAATGACGTTTCTCAACTATCTCATCAGCGGGATCAGTCTGGGCAGCATTTACGCCATCATCGCCCTGGGCTACACCATGGTGTACGGCATCGCCAAGATGCTGAACTTCGCCCACGGCGATGTCATCATGGTTGGCGCCTACATCTGCTTCTTCGCTGTCTCCCGCTTCGACCTGCCGCCGGTGGTAGGCGTCCTGCTGGCCATGGCCGTCTGCACGGTGCTGGGCATGGTGGTGGAGCGGCTGGCCTACAAGCCCCTGCGGCAGGCCCCCTCCCTGGCGGTGCTGATCACCGCCATCGGCGTCAGCTACTTCCTCCAGAACGCGGCGCTGCTGCTGTGGTCCTCCAACCCCAAGGTGTTCCCCAACTTCTTCACCGCCGGCGCCGGAGACGCCGCCAAAACCGGCGTGGAGCTGTTCGGCGGCGAGCTGAAGATCTCCTTCGTCACCATCTCCGCCATTGTGGCCTGCGTGGTGATCATGGTGGTCCTGACCTGGTTCACCGGCCGCACCAAGATGGGAAAGGCCATGCGGGCCTGCTCCGAGGACAAGGGCGCGGCCCAGCTCATGGGCATCAACGTGGACGGCACCATCTCCATGACCTTCGCCATCGGCTCCGGCCTGGCCGCCATCGCCGGTGTGCTGCTGTGCTCCGCCTATCCCACCCTGGTGCCCACCACCGGCTCCATGCCGGGCATCAAGGCCTTCACCGCCGCCGTGTTCGGCGGCATCGGCTCCATCCCCGGAGCCTTCCTGGGCGGCATCCTGCTGGGCATCATCGAGATCTTTGCCAAGGCGTACATCTCCACCCAGATGTCCGACGCGGTGGTGTTCGCGGTGCTGATCATCGTGCTGCTGGTGAAACCCGCCGGCCTTCTGGGCAGGCCCGTCCGTGAGAAAGTGTGAGGTGGGAAACATGGCAGAGAAAATGAAACGGCTGAACCGGACCTCCCGCCGGAACTTCACCACCTACGGCGTGGTGATTCTGGCCTATGTGATCCTCCAGTTCCTGGGCAGCGACGTCCTGAAGCAGGGCGGCGTGCTGTCCTTCACCATTCAGGGCATGCTGGTGCCCATCTGCGCCTACGTAGTCATGGCCATCTCCCTGAACCTGACGGTGGGCATCCTGGGCGAGCTGTCCCTGGGCCACGCGGGCTTCATGTCCATGGGCGCCTTCACCGGCACCGCCGCGGCCATGGCGTTACAGGACGCCATCCCCTCCGCGCCCCTGCGGCTGGCGGTGGCCATGGTCATCGGCGCGGCCTTCGCCGCCCTGGCGGGCTTCCTCATCGGCATCCCGGTGCTGCGGCTCAACGGCGACTATCTGGCCATCGTGACCCTGGCCTTCGGCGAGATCATCAAAAGCATCTTCAACAACCTCTACGTGGGCGTGGACTCCAGCGGCCTCCACATGAGCCTCCTCAGTGACAAGACGGATCTGGCGGAGGGCGGCAAGCTGCTGATCTCCGGCCCCATGGGCATCGGCGGCATCCAGAAGATCTCCACCTTCACCGCCGGCTTCCTCCTGATCCTGCTGACCCTGGCGGTGGTGTTCAATCTGGTGAACAGCCGGGCGGGCCGGGCCATCATGGCCATCCGGGACAACCGCATCGCGGCGGAGAGCCTGGGCCTGAACATCACCAAGTACAAGATGATGGCCTTCGTGGTATCCGCCGCCCTGGCGGGCGCCGCCGGAAGCCTGTTCGCCATGAACTACTCCACCATCGTGGCCAACAAGTTCGACTTCAACACCTCCATTCTGGTGCTGGTGTTCGTGGTGCTGGGCGGCCTGGGCAACATGCTGGGCTCTATCGTGGCGGCCTCTGCCCTGACCATCCTGCCGGAGGCCCTGCGCCAGTTCTCCGACTACCGGATGCTGGTGTACGCCATCGTGCTGATCCTGGTGATGCTGGCCACCAACAATCCCGGCCTGCGGAATCTGTGGACCCGGTTCGCAGGCAGACAGAAGAAGGAGGCGGCCTGATATGTTCGGAAAACTGATCCCCGTCCCCTCCAGCGCTCTGCTGACGGAGCGGGACATTGATAAGCAGCCCATTCTGGAGTGCATCAATCTGGGCATCACCTTCGGCGGCCTGAAGGCCGTGGAGAACTTCAACCTGACCATCGGCCGGACGGAGATCGCCGGTCTCATCGGCCCCAACGGCGCGGGCAAGACCACGGTGTTCAACCTGCTGACCAAGGTGTACCAGCCCACCGCCGGCACCATCCTGCTGGACGGCAAGGACACCCACGGCATGAATACCATGCAGGTGAACCGTGCGGGCATCGCCCGGACCTTCCAGAACATCCGCCTGTTCAACAACCTGACCGTGGAGGACAACGTGAAGGCGGGCATGAACAACGAGATGAAGTACGGCATGTGGAGCGGCATCTTCCGCCTCCCCTCCTACTGGAAGGAGGAAAAGATTGCCCACGACCGGGCCATGGAGCTGCTGAGCCTGTTCGGCATGGAGGGCATCGCGAACGCCAAGGCGGGAGGCCTGCCCTACGGCGCCCAGCGCCGTCTGGAGATCGTCCGGGCCCTGGCCACCAACCCGTCCCTGCTGCTGCTGGACGAACCGGCGGCGGGCATGAACCCCTCGGAGACGGCGGAGCTGATGGAGAACATCCGCAAGATCCGGGACACCTTCCAGATCGCCGTTCTGCTCATTGAGCACGACATGAATCTGGTGATGAACATCTGCGAGGGCATCTGCGTGCTGAACTTCGGCCACATCATCGCCAAGGGCACGCCGGAGGAGATCCAGGCCAATCCCCGGGTCATCGAGGCATACCTGGGCAAGCAAAAGGAGGCGTGAGCATGGGCACCATTCTGAAAGTGGACGACATCAACGTCTGGTACGGCAGCATCCATGCCATCAAGGGCGTCTCCTTCGAGGTGAACGAGGGGGAGATCGTCACCCTCATCGGCGCCAACGGCGCGGGCAAATCCACCACTCTGAACACCGTCTCCGGTCTGCTCCGCAGCAAGACCGGCTCCATCACCTTCGCCGGTGAGAATCTGGCCAAGGTGCCGCCCCACAAGATCGTGGAAAAGGGGCTGGCCCAGGTGCCGGAGGGCCGCCGGGTCTTCCTCCAGATGACGGTGCAGGAGAATCTGGAGATGGGGGCCTACACCCAGCCGGGCAGCGGCGTGTCCAAGGACCTGGAGATGGTCTACGGCTTGTTCCCCCGTCTGAAGGAGCGCTGCCGCCAGACGGCGGGCACCCTCTCCGGCGGCGAGCAGCAGATGCTGGCCATGGGCCGGGCGCTCATGTCCCATCCCAAGCTGCTGATGCTGGACGAACCCTCCATGGGTCTGGCGCCCATTCTGGTGGAGCAGATCTTCGACATCATCCAGAGCCTCCACAAGAACGGCTCCACCATTCTGCTGGTGGAACAGAACGCCCAGGCGGCGCTGTCCATCGCGGACCGGGGCTACGTGCTGGAGACCGGCAAGATCGTCACCTCCGGCACCGGCGCGGAGCTGCTGGCGTCTCCGGCGATCAAGAAGGCATACTTGGGCGGATGACCGCCTTAAAGGGGGGACTTGCGTCCCCCCTTTAGATTCCCCCTCACCAGTGACGTCGGTCACTGGTGTGTGCGCCCCAGGGGCGCACGGGTCGGGGTATTTTTGCCACGTACACGCCGCGGCAAAAATGATTCCGGCAGATTCTTTTGCCCTCCGGGCAAAAGAACCGGGGAAACCAAAGGTTTCCCCCTGGCCCCTCTTCCTGTTTTTTTCGCGCCGTACCCCGGCGCTTGCGCTGGATGGATGCCGCGTTTGGGAGGAACGGTCTTGGAAACCGGATTTTCCCTTTTGGGAAGCCCTGTTTGATCTGTCCGGCGGAGCCGGACACCATAATTCCTAATTCCTAACTCCTAATTCCTAATTCGCAGCTTCTCCCGGCAAAACAAGCCCGCCGTTCCGTTGGAACGGCGGGCTTGTTTTGCAATATGCAGTGCTTTCGCTTACTTGCTCAGGGCCTCGTCGATGGCCTTGGCGGCGGTCTTGCCGGCGCCCATGGCCAGGATGACGGTGGCAGCGCCGGTGACGGCGTCACCGCCGGCGTAGACGTTCTCGCGGGAGGTCAGACCGTCCTCGTTGACCACGATGCCGCCCTTCTTGTTGATCTCCAGTCCCTTGGTGGTGGACTTGATCAGGGGGTTGGGAGAGGTGCCCAGAGCCATGATGACGCAGTCCACGTCCAGCTCGAACTCGCTGCCGGGGACCTCGATGGGACGGCGGCGGCCGGAGGCGTCGGGCTCGCCCAGCTCCATCTTGATGCAGCGGATCTTGGTGACGTTGTCGTTCTCGTCGGCCAGGATCTCCACCGGGTTGTTGAGGGTCTTGAAGATGATGCCCTCTTCCTCGGCGTGCTCCACCTCTTCCTTACGGGCGGGCAGCTCCTCCATGCCGCGGCGGTAGACGATGTACACCTCGGCGCCCAGACGCTTGGCGCAGCGGGCGGCGTCCATGGCCACGTTGCCGCCGCCCACCACGGCCACCTTCTTGGGATGGACGATGGGGGTGTCGGAGTCGGGCCGGTAGGCCTTCATCAGGTTGATACGGGTCAGGAACTCATTGGCGGACAGAACGCCCTTGTAGTTGACGCCGGGGATGTTCATGAACATGGGCAGACCGGCGCCGGAGCCGATGAACACGGCCTCGAAGCCCTGCTCCTCCATCAGCTCGTCGATGGTGATGGTGCGGCCGATGACGGTGTCGGTGGCAATGGTGACGCCCAGGGCCTTCAGGCCGTCCACTTCCTTCTGGACGATGGACTTGGGCAGACGGAACTCGGGGATGCCGTAGACCAGCACGCCGCCGGCCAGGTGCAGTGCCTCGAAGACGGTGACGTCGTAACCCTTGCGGGCCAGGTCGCCGGCGCAGGTCAGACCGGCAGGGCCGGAGCCCACAACTGCCACTCGGTGGCCGTTGGAGGCGGGCTTGGCGGGAGCCTCGGTGCAGTGAGCGTTGTGCCAGTCGGCCACGAACCGCTCCAGACGGCCGATGCCCACGGGCTCGCCCTTCACGCCGCGGACGCAGTACTTCTCGCACTGGTTCTCCTGGGGGCAGACGCGGCCGCAGACGGCGGGCAGGGCGCTGGTCTGGGAGATGATCTGATAGGCCTCCTCAAAGTTGCCCGCGGCCACTTCCTTGATGAACTCGGGGATATGTACCATGACAGGGCATCCCTGCATGCAGGGATGGTTCTTGCAGTGAAGGCAGCGCTGGGCCTCGTCCAGGGCCTGCTCCTGGGTGTAGCCCAGGGTGACCTCGTCGAAATTCTTATTGCGGACATCCGGCTCCTGAGAGGGCATCGGATTCTTCTTCAAAGACATATTGGCCATGATTATTCAGCCTCCTTCTTGAACAGGTTGCAGGTCTCCTCATGCTTGTGCATCTCGAAGTCCCGGTACATCTGGTTGCGCTTGACAGCGATGTCCCAGTCCACCTTGTGGCCGTCGAAGTCGGGGCCATCCACGCAGGCGAACTTCATCTCGCCGCCCACGCTGAGACGGCAGCCGCCGCACATGCCGGTACCGTCCACCATGATGGGGCTCATGGAGACGGTGGTGGGGATGCCGTAGGGCTCGGTGGTCTTGCAGACGAACTTCATCATGATCATGGGGCCGATGGCGAAGATCTCGTCATACTGGTTGCCGGCCTCGATCAGCTCCTTCAGAGCGTCGGTGACCAGGCCCTTCTGGCCGTAGGAGCCGTCATCGGTGCAGATCTTCAGCACGTCGCTGGACTTGCGGAAGTCGTCCTCCAGGATGACCAGATCCTTGTTCTTGAAACCGACCACGGCATGGACCTCGGCGCCGCAGTCGTGGAACTTCTTCAGCACGGGATAGGCGATGGCGCAGCCCACGCCGCCGCCGACCACGCAGACCTTCTTCTTGCCCTCGGTCTCGGTGGCCTTGCCCAGGGGGCCCACGAAGTCCTGGAGATAGTCGCCCTCCTTGAGGTGGCTCAGCTTCTCGGTGGTGGAGCCAACGGTCTGGACGATGATGGTGACAGTGCCCTTCTCAGGGTCATAGTCGTTGATCGTGATGGGGATGCGCTCGCCATTCTCGTCCACCCGCAGGATAATGAACTGACCCGGCTGAGCCTTCTTGGCGATCAGGGGCGCCTCGATCTCATACAGGGTGACAGTGGGACGGAGGGCTTCTTTTCTCACAATGCGATACATATTCTTCCTTCTTTCCCGTTTATCTGATTTTGGATCGTCGCAAAAAAACAGATCATTCCTATCATAACGCAGCGATAGCGATCCGTCAAATGAAATATGCTTTTTTCGCCGATTTTGCGGAAAGTTTATGCGCCCGGACGGGCCGCCGCCGGGTTCACCGCAGGAGGGTGATGTTTCTGCCGCTGTTCTCGATCAGCCCCTCCTCCCGCATCTTTTTCAACTCCCGCATCATGGCGCTGCGGTCGGAGGCGATGTAGTCCGCCAGCACGCTGAGGGAGAAGGGCAGCTGGAAGGTATCGCTACCCGTCCGGTCCCGCTGCTGGAGGAAATAGCACATCAGCTTGTCCCGGATGGAACGGCGGGAGAGCACGTCCACCCGCTCGCTGAGGGCCTGGGCCTTGTCGCTCATGAGGCGCAGCATGTTCTGCACCAGGACGCTGTGATGGGTGCAGGCCCGCTCGCACCGCTTCAGGATATGGGGATAGTCGATGAACAGCACCTCGCAGGGCTGGCGGCACACCACCTCCAGCGTGTCGCTCCGGCTGCCGGAGAAGGCCAGGGTCCGGCCGAACACGCCGCCCACGCCCAGATTCTCCATCACCGTCTCCACGCCGTTCTCGTCCAGGCGGATCAGCGCCGCCTCTCCCCGCTCCAGGATGCCCACGATGTCGCAGCGGCCGGAGAAATCGCAGATGACCTCGTCCGGACTGTAGGCCCTGGAATAGGCGTGAAAGCAGTCATACATCGCCAGATAGCTCTCATAGCTGATGTCATCGAACAGCCGGCTTTTCCGCAGCTCCTCCTCTGTCAGCATGAAACGATCCCCCCTCTTGTTATATATTGTTGCATAAGCATCATCATAGCAGACTTTTTGCATAAAGTAAAGGGGCTGAATGTGCGCAAAGGGACCGGACGCATGTCCGGCCCCTTTGCCATCTCTATGATTTTACCGGATGGCGCGGAAAAATACAAGGGGGTTCCGACGGGTTTCCCCTGGCCGTTCCGCCGGTTTTTCCGGTCCTTTTTCGTCAATCCGCCGAAAAGCAGCCGTCTCACGGCAGATTTCATAGATTGTTCACCCATATCCCGCGGCGCATGTTACAATATGACATACATAGAGATGAGCAAAACAAGGCTACCGTTTAGGCCTTGAAGCAAGCAGAGGGCAAGAGAGACGTAAAAACCGGAAAATTAGGCTACGGAAAAAGACGCAGTTCGAATCTGCGCCTGCAAGGATCAATATTCTGTTTGTCA
>JALFSO010000120.1 GCA_022778785.1 Dysosmobacter sp.
TTGAAAAACCTTTTTATTGCGGCGTTACACGCCGCTGCGCCCATAGCGCCAAGAAAAGTATTGACAACATTCTTGCGGCTACGCCGCCGGGCCACATTCTGTGGCCCCGATAAAACGGATAAACCGTTTTATTAAGAATTCATATAAAAAGGAGAACGACCATGGCGGAAGTGCAGGAACTGGTACAGGAGCAGGCCGTGCCGGAGAAAGTGACCTACGGCGGCGCCGGGGGCACGGAACAGGCGAAAAAGCCGAAGAACAGCAAAAAGCGGAGAAGACTCGTCCGGAGGATCATCGCCCTGGCGGCGGTGATCGCCGTGGGCGCGGGATTGGTGAAATTTCTGGGCCGGGGCGGTGAGACGGAGAGCACCGTGGTCACCAACGAGGTCCAGTGGGGCGGCATCACCTCCACCGTGGAGGGCAGCGGCCTCACCCGGGCCAGGAACAGCCAGACCATCACCGTCGCCACCGCCGGAACCGTCAGTGAGGTCTTCGTCACCGAGGGCCAGCAGGTGAGCGCCGGGGACCCGCTGTACGTCATCGACTCTCAGGCGGCGTCTGACGCCGTCACCAAGGCCAAGAGCAACGTGGAGGGCTACGAGAAGCAGCTCCGGGCGCTGGAGAAGGACATCGCGGGCTTGAATCTGGCCCCGTCCTACGCCGGAAAGCTGACGGACGTAGTGAAGCTGAACCCCGGCGACGAGATCTCCAAGGGCGAGAAAGTGGCAACCCTGTCCGACGACACCCGGATGCGGCTCCAGCAGTATTACAGCTACGCCTACGCCGGGAAGATCCATGCCGGACAAAAGGTGGAGGTGTCCATCCCGGCGCTGATGTCCGTTCTCACCGGCACGGTAGAGAAGGTGAACATGGTGAACCGCATCACCCCGGAGGGGTCCCAGCTCTTTGAGGCGGACATTCTGGTGGACAACGGCGGCACACTGACCAAGGATATGGCGGCCTCCGCCTCCGTGACGGTGGACGGGGAGACCATCTACCCCTACGAGGCCGGGGTGCTGGACTACTACCGCACCGGCGATCTGAAATCCACTGTGTCCGGCACCGTCATCTCCAGCGATCTGGTGGACTATCTCCAGGTACGGGCAGGCCAGGTGGTGCTGCGCATCGACGGCGAGGACAGCGAGAACGAGATCTTTGACCTTCAGCAGAGCCTGGAGGAGGCACAGAAGAGCCTGGAGGAGGCCCAGAAGAATCTGGACAACTGCTCCGCCCTGGCCCCCATCGACGGCACCGTTATGGGCCTGGCCATCCAGGCGGGGGACGAGGTGCAGGCCAACACGGCGGTCATCACCATCGCCGACACCTCCACCATCATGATCGACGCCGACGTGGACGAGCGCCACATCTCCTACGTGAAGGCGGGGATGATGGTGGACATCGACCAGTGGGGCAGCATGTTCCAGGGCGTGGTGGAGTCCGTCAGCCTGAACTCCAAGGCGGAGAACGGCGTGGCCAGCTATCCCATGACCATCTCCGTGGATAACTACGACGGCACCCTCATGACCGGCAGCTACATCAACTACTCCCTGGTGGCCAGCCAGAACGACAACTGTCTGGTGCTGCCCATCCAGTGCGTGAAGTCCGTCCAGCTGGACGACGGCTCCAGTGCCGACGTGGTTTTCGTCCAGAGCGACGACCGTCCGGAGAACGCCATCGACCTGACCATGACCGTGGACGGCGTGCCGGAGAGCGGCTACTGGCCGGTGCCGGTGGAGATCGGCATTGCCGACGACTTCAACGTGGAGATCCGGTCCGGCGTCCAGGAGGGCGACGTGGTGTTCACCGCCGTCCAGACCCAGAGCTCCTACATGTAAGGTGACGCCATGCTGATACAACTGCGAGACGTCTATAAAATTTACGGCGAGGGACTGGAGAGCGAGGTCCGTGCCCTGGACGGCGTCAGCCTGGACGTGGACCGGGGGGAGTTCGTGGCCATCGTGGGCCAGTCCGGCTCCGGCAAGTCCACCATGATGAACGTGCTGGGCTGTCTGGACATCCCCACCCGGGGGGACTACTTCCTGGACGGCGTGGACGTCCGGGAGCTGACGGACCGGGAGCTGAGCCACATCCGCAACAAGCAGATCGGCTTCATCTTCCAGCAGTACAACCTGATCCAGAGCCTGAACGTGTTTGAAAACGTGGAGCTGCCCCTGATCTATCAGGGCATCGGCGCGGAGCGCCGCCGGGAGCTGGCGGAGGAGGCGCTGGAAAAGGTTGGGCTGGCGGGCCGTCAGAAGCACAAGCCCACGGAGATGTCCGGCGGCCAGCAGCAGCGGGTGGCCATCGCCCGGGCCATTGCCGCCCATCCGCCCATCATCATGGCCGACGAGCCCACCGGCGCATTGGATTCCCACACCGGCCATGAGGTGCTGGAGTTCCTCCAGCAGCTGAACCGGGAGGGCAGCACCGTCATCCTCATCACCCACGACAACGGCATCGCCGCCATGGCCCGCCGCTGCGTCCGTCTGACGGACGGAAAGATCGTGGAGGACCGCTTACAGGAGGTGGATTGGCTGTGAATATCCGGCAGGCCGTGAAAATGGCCATCAAATCCATCCTGGGGAAAAAGGGACGGTCCGTGCTGACCATGCTGGGCATCATCATCGGCATCGCCTCCGTCATGGTCATCGTGTCCACCATCAACGGCGCCAACCAGCAGACCCTGAAGCAGTTCGAGGCCATGGGTACCAACAAGATCACCGTGTCCGCTTGGCTGTACAACGGCCAGGACGTGTTCGAGGACCTGTACGCCTACTGCCAGCAGCTCAGCGACTACGTGGACGGCGTCACCCCCAACGCCCAGCTGTGGGGGGACATCAACGTGGTCTACGGCGTCAAGAGCAGCAAGGCCATGCAGAAGAACCAGGAGAACTACTGGAATGGCGGGGGAGACGGCGGGGTCATGGAGCTGCCGCCGGACCTGTATCTGGGCAGCGACCAGTACTCCGTCTGCAACAACTTTCAGATCGAAAAGGGCCGGGATCTCAGCTTCCTGGACATTGAGAAGTACAATCAGGTGTGCGTCCTGGGGGCCCGGGCGGCCCGGAACTTCTTCGGCTACGCGGACCCCGTGGGCAAGAGTCTGTCCGTCAACGGACTGCCCTTCACCGTGGTGGGGGTCTACCGGGAGAAGGACCCGGACAGCGGCTGGTCCCAGGACAACGTCATCGTCTTTCCCTATACCGTCAGCCGCATGCTGTCACCGGACACCCAGATCCAGGAGTTCAGCGTGAAGGCCAAGAGCGCCGAGGCTGCCGTGGAGGCCACCTCCCGCATCAGCGCCTATCTGACGGGCCTGGTGGGCCAGAACGGCGAGCGGGGCTGGGGCTACGTGGAGGACAACAACCAGTGGCAGCAGTCCAGCACCGAATGGGCCACGCAAATGAGCCTGATTTTAGGCGGCATCGCCGCCATCAGTCTGCTGGTGGGCGGCATCGGCATCATGAACATCATGCTGGTGACGGTGACGGAGCGGACCCGGGAGATCGGCATCCGCCGGGCCATCGGCGCCCAGCGCAGCAGCATCGTGACACAGTTTCTGATCGAGGCGGCCATGCTCTGCGGCATCGGCGGCATCATCGGCATCGCCATCGGCACCGTGGGCACCCGCATCGCCGGAAAATTCCTGGTGCAGATGGACATCTGGCCGTCGCCGGGGATCACTCTGGGGGCCTTCGCGCTGTCGGTGGCCCTGGGCGTGCTGTTCGGCATCTACCCGGCGGCCAAGGCGTCCCGGCTCCAGCCGGTGGAGGCGCTAAGAGCGGAATAAATTGGCAGGGTACCCCCTGCGGGGGAGAGGGGGGGTTCCCCTTGCGGGGAACTGGATGTGCGCCCGTCCCGGGCGCGGGATGGTGCGGCGAAGGCCGCAGGCTTTGCGGCTCCGCCGCGGGGGAAAACCTTTTTCCCGTTAGAACGGGGGTGCCGGGGAAGCCCGGCAGCTTCAAAACCCCCATTCTCTTTTTCCGAGGAAAAAGAGAATGCGCCTTTTGATGGTGTAAGAGAAAAAGGCTTGGGCGGCGGCATTCCGGACTTCGTCCGGAACGCTCGCAGCGCCTGTTACGGGGGTTTTAGTCTGGCTGTGATTTGCGGGCTGTGCCTTCTGTGTCTGCCCTTGACGCCAACGGAACTCCGGGTCCCGCCCGGATACACCGCCGTTCTCTTTTCGCTGCCGCACCCTGGCATTCGCGGAAGCCTCCGGAAGTGTCTTTGCCAGTCTCCCGCAACCACCGGACTGCGGCAGCAAAACAGAAGCAGGGTGTATCCGGGAGCACCCCTCCCGCCAATCGTCCGCAACCACCGGACTGCGGCAGCAAAAGAGAAGAACAGGGTATCCGGAAGCGCCCCAGCGCCAGCCTCCCGCAACCA
>JALFSO010000042.1 GCA_022778785.1 Dysosmobacter sp.
CATACCGCTCCGTTGCCCCCTTGCACACCGTCGCGGCATTGCGATTCCCGGCCCCTTCGGGTCCGCCAATCGCGCCGCTTCCTCGAAACCGGCTCGCTTTTTCCGCCGCTGGCGGCGCTTCGCCGCTTTCCTCTTCCCCACCGCAACCGCTTCGCTGGGTTGCGGCGGGGGACCCCGCTTTCTTGGAAAAGAGAATGCATCGCGCCCGGTGGAAGAAAAAGTCGCTTTTTGCCGCCCAACTGGCCGCAGGCCAGTTGGCGGAAATGCGGGGGTCTTCCGAATCGGTGCCGGCAAAACCTGCCGGTCTCCTACCGAGTGCGGAGTACATTGGCTGTTGTCGGGACTGCTCCGCCGCAGCTCGCAGAACCCCGGCAGCCATCGTTGGGTGGAAAATCGCAAGGCCTGTCCTCCTACTCCCGCGCATTCCGCTTCGCTATGCGCTACCCGGGCAGTCCCGAAAGAACGGTGCCCAGCTTTCCTCAACTGCCAGGGTGCGGCAGCAAAAAGAGAACGGCGGGGCATCCGGGCGGGACCCCAATTTTTGCGACTGCCATATTTGGTTGAGTGGTCCAAGCCCGCAAATCTCCACCGGGCCAAAACCCCCGTAATCAAGGCGGGAAAAGGCGTTTCAGGCGGAGCCTGAAATGCCGCCGCCAGCGTCTTTTCTTCTACACCATCAAAAGGCGCATCTTCTTTTCGGCAAGACGAAAAGAAGATGGGGGTTTTGAAGCTGCGGTCTTCACCGCATTCCCCCGCGCCCGCTAGGGCGCCTCTCCATCCTCCTCCCCGAAGGGGATCTCCTCATACACTCTCATGGCGGATTTCACCGTCCCCCAGTCGAATCCTCTCCGCGCCAGGGCCGCGGCGGCCCGTTTCCGCTCCTTTTCATCGGGGGCGCCGCCCCGGAACCGGTCCCGGAGATACTGCTCCGCCAGCTCCGTACTCTCCGGCGCCTGGGCCATGGCGTCCTCCCACAGCTCCCGGTCAATACCGTGCTTCCGCAGCTCCTCCCGGTACCGGGCAGGGCCGTAGCCCAGCCCCGCACAGTGCCGCACCAGCATGGCCGCGTACTCCCCGTCGTCCAGGGCGCCGATGGCCTCCAGCCACTCGGCGGCGTAGGCCGCGTCGCCGGCGGAGGCCCCTTTCTCCCGGAGCTTCCGCTCCAGATCGGACCGGGACATAGCCCGGCGTCCGATGAGCGCCGCCGCCTGGGCCTTGGCGTCGGACCCGGCGGCGGCGGTCCGCAGCCGGGTCAGCGTCTCCTCATCCAGCCGGTCCCCGGCCCGGAGGCCGAAGTCCAGCAGCTCCTGTTCCGTGATCTTCAGCAGGGAGCCGTCCTCCAGAAACAGCAGGACCCGGCCCTTTTGACGTCCGGACGGCTCGATCCGCTCAACCCTCATCGCTGAAGTCGTCGGCGTTCACATCCACCGCCCGGCCCGCCGCCTTGGCGGCGATCTTGGACTGGCTGCTCATCAGCTTGTCGAAATTCTTCCGGACCTCGGCGTCCAGACGCTCCGCCTCCTCCGGGTGGTCCTTCAGGTACTGCTTGGCGGCGTCCCGGCCCTGGCCGATGCGGACCTCGCCCATGGAGAACCAGGAGCCGGACTTCTGCACCAGACCCAGCTTCACTCCCATGTCCACCAGCTCACCCACCTTGGAGATGCCCTCGCCGTACATGATGTCGAACTCCGCCTCCCGGAAGGGGGGCGCCACCTTGTTCTTCACTACCTTGGCCCGGGTGCGGTTGCCGATGACCTCGGAGCCGTTCTTCAGAGCCTCGATGCGGCGGACGTCGATGCGGACGGAGGAGTAGAACTTCAGCGCCCGGCCGCCGGTGGTGACCTCCGGGTTGCCGTACATGACGCCCACCTTTTCACGCAACTGATTGATGAAGATGACGATGGTGTTGGTCTTGCCGATGGCGCCGGTGAGCTTCCGCAGCGCCTGGCTCATGAGACGGGCCTGAAGGCCCACGTAGCTGTCGCCCATCTCGCCCTCGATCTCGGCACGGGGCACCAGGGCGGCCACGCTGTCCACCACGATGACGTCGATGGCGCCGGAGCGGACCAGGGCCTCGGTGATCTCCAGGGCCTGCTCGCCGGTGTCCGGCTGGGAGATCAGCATGTCCTCCACCCGGACGCCCAGCGCACGGGCGTAGGTGGGGTCCAGGGCGTGTTCGGCGTCCACGAAGGCCACCTCGCCGCCCCGCTTCTGGGCCTCCGCCACCACATGGAGAGCCAGGGTGGTCTTACCGGAGGACTCCGGTCCGTAGATCTCCACAATGCGGCCCCGGGGCAGTCCCCCGATGCCCAGCGCCAGATCCAGCGCCAGAGAGCCGGTGGGGATGAAGTCCACGTTCAACTCCGCCCCGTCGCCGAAGCGCATGATGGAGCCCTTGCCGTACATCTTCTCGATCTGGGCCATGGCTGTGGCAATGGCCTGCTTCTTGTCGCTGGCCGGAGCCGCGCTGGGCACTGTCGCCTTTTCTTTTGCCATGTTGTATGTCCTCCTTAACGTGTTTTACGTGTTTATTCTCGTCAATATATCGTCCTCCGGCGGTCCGCCGGTTTGATACCATCATAGCAGATGGGATGCTCAGAAAATTAAGCATCTGTTGGTTTTTTCCCTGCGCGGGGAGTGCGGAAGTGCGCCCGTTCCGGGCGCGGGAAAGTGCGGCGAAGGCCGATGGCTTGCGGCTCCGCCGCGGGCAAAACCCCCTTTCGTCGTCGGGTCAAACTGCGCTATATTCGGGACGCCCTGCGGGGGAGGGCATCCCTCATACCGCTTCGTTGCCCCTCCTCTTCCCCACAAAACCCGCTTCGCTGGGCTTTTGTGGGGTGCCCCATTCGGTTGCGCCGAAAAGAGAAAGCGCCTTTTGATGGTGTCAAGAGAAAAAGGCTGGGCGGCGGCATTCCGGGCTTCGCCCGGAACGCTCGCAGCGCCTTTTACGGGGGTTTTGGCCTGGTGGAAACTTACGGGCTTGGACCACTCAACCGCGTATGGCAGTTTCGGAAGCTGGGGGGTGGTTCCGGATGCCCTCTGCTTCTGTTTTGCTGACGCACATTGGTGGTTACGGGGGATTTGCAATATGGGCGGGAACGCTTCCGCGAATGTCAGGGTGCGGCAGCGAAAAGAGAACGGCGGAGCATCCGGGAGGGACCCGGAGTTCTGTCGGTGTCAAGAGCGGATACAGAGGGCACGGCCAACAACGACTGCCGGGCCAAAGCCCCCGTAACAGGGCGGAACAAGGCGTTTCAAACGAAGTTTGAAATGCCGCCGCCCCAGCCTTTTCTTCTACACCATCAAAAGGCGCATTCTCTTTTTCCACGGAGAGGGGCACCCCGCCGCAACCCAGCGTAGCGGTTGCGGTGGGGAAGAGGAGGGGCAACGAAGCGGTATGAGGGATGCCCTCTCCCGCGGGGCGTCCCGAATATAGCGCAGTTTGACCCGACGACGAATGGGGGTTTTGAAGCTGCCGGGCTTCCCCGGCACTCCCGTCCTGACGGGAAAAGGTTTTGCCCCGCGGCGGAGCCGCAAAGCCATCGGCCTTCGCCGCACTTCCCCGCGCCCCGAAGGGGCGCACCTCCGCACTCCCGCAAGGGAGACCTCACAAAAGCCGCCGGGCTTCCCCGGCCCCCCTCAAACCTCTGTGCACAGTGTCCCGAACACCACCCGTGGGATGCCGTGGAGGTCCTTCACGATCTGAATGTCGCCGAAGCCCACGGCCCGCATGATCCGCAGCACCATATCCGCCTGGCCGATGCCCACTTCAAAGTAGATCCGCCCGCCGGGGGTCAGGGCGTCCCGCCACAGCTGGGTGATGGCGCAGTAGAATTCCAGGCCGTCCTCCCCGCCGTCCAGGGCCAGATGGGGCTCGTAGTCCCGGACGGAGACGTCCAGTCCGGCGATGTCGCCGTGGGGGATGTAGGGCGGATTGCAGACGATGCACTGGAACTCCCCCAGATTGGGGGACGGCTTCGACAGGGCGTCCACCTGCATGGAGATCACCCGGCCCGTCAGGCCGTTGCGGCGGATGTTCTGGCGGCAGATCTTCAGCGCGCCCTCCGACAGCTCCCCCAGCACGGCCCGCGCGTCGGGGACGTTGGCCGCCACCGCAAGACCCACGCAGCCGCTGCCGGCGCACAGGTCCAGCACCCGGCACTCCCCCAGCGTCCGGCAGTACGCGATGGCCTGCTCCGCCAGCACCTCTGTGTCCGGGCGGGGGATCAGCACGTCCGGGGAGATGTCCAGCGGCAGGCCGAAGAACTCCCACTCTCCGATGAGGTAGGCCACCGGCTCCCCCGCCAGATGGCGGTCCACCAGCGCCCAGGTCTGCTGCTCCAGCTCCGGAGAGGCGTAGAGATTGCCGTCCCGCAGCAGCTCCTCCCGGGTCTTGCCGGTGGCAAAGCACACCAGCTCCCGGGCCTCCAGGGACGGGTCGCCCACGTCGGCGCCCCGGAGCCTCCGGCGGATATCCAGATAGAGATTGTTGTATGTCGTTGCCATAAGCTGCTCCTTTTTTGCGGCTGCCGCCGCGGGGCGGGATCTTTTTCCCGTTGGCATGGGGGTGCCGGGGATGCCCGGCGGCTTCAAAACCTTTTCCCGTCAGGACGGGAGTGCCGGGGAAGCCCGGCGGCTTCAAAACCCCCTTTCTCTTTTTCCGTGGAAAAAGAGAAAGCGCTTTTTGATGGTGTCAAGAGAAAAAGGCTGGGCGGCGGCATTCCGGACTTCGTCCGGAACGCTCGCAGCGCCTGTTACGGGGTTTTGGCCCGGCAATGGCTGATGGCTTTGCCCACTCAACCACATATGGCTCTTTCAATAGCTGGGGGCGCTCCCGGATGCTCCCTGCTTCTCTTTTGCTGCCGCACCTTGGCAGTTGCGGGAGATTGGTGGAAGGGGTGGTTCCGGATGCCCTTCTGCTTCTCTTTTGCTGCCGCACATCGGCAGTTGCGGGAGATCGGTTGAAGGGGTGGTTCCGGATGCCCCCTGCTCCTCTTTTGCTGTCGCAGTCCGGCGGGTATCGAAAGAACGGTGCCGGGGTTTCCGAAAATACCAAGGTGCGGCAGCAAAACAGAACGGCGGTGCATCCGGGCGGGACCCGGAGTTTCGTTGGTGTCAAGGGCTGACGCAGGAGTTCAGGCCCTCGGCTACTGCCGGGCCAAAACCCCCGTACAAGGCGCTGCGAGCGTTCCGGACGAAGTCCGGAATGCCGCCGCCAGAGCCTTTTTCTCTTACACCATCAAAAGGCGCATTCTCTTTTTCCACGGAGAGGGGCACCCCACAAAAGCCCAGCGAAGCGGGTGTTGTGGGGAAGAGGAAAGCGGCGAAGCGCCGCCAGCGGCGGAAAAAGCGAGCCGGTTTCGAGGAAGCGGCGCGATTGGCGGACCCGAAGGGGCCGGAAATCGCAATGCCGCGACGGTGTGCAAGGGGGCAACGAAGCGGTATGAGGGATGCCCTCCCCCGCAGGGCGTCCCGAATATAGCGCAGTTTGCCCCGACGACGAATGGGGGTTTTGAAGCCGCGGCCTTCGCCGCGCTTCCCCGCGCCCCGGACGGGGCGCCTCACCGCACCTCCCCGCGCAGGGGATCTTTACCAGGCGTCTTTGCCTTTTTCGTCAGGCAGCACCAGCTCCAGCGACCGGATGGCGCACTCGATCATGCCGTCGTCCGGCTCGAAGGTGGTGAAGTTCTGCATCCACAGTCCCGGCGCCGTCAGGAAATGGGCCAGGGCGCTGTCGCTGCGTCCCACCCAGCGGTTGAACTCGTAGGTGATGCCCACCACCAGCGGCAGCAGCAACAGATGCACCAGCGTCCGCAGCCACACGTTGGTCATGGGCCAGATGCCGAACACCACGCTGGACACCAGAATGGACACGAAGATCACCACGAACAGAAAGCTGGTGCCGCACCGGGGATGGTGCCGGGGCTGGGCCCGGACGTTCTCCACCGTCAGCGGCAGCCCCGCCTCGTAGCAGAAGATGGTCTTGTGCTCCGCGCCGTGGTACTGGAACACCCGGTGGATGTCCTTCATCCGGGAGCACAGGAACAGGTACAGCAGGAAGATGACGATCTTCAGCAGACCCTCGATGACGTTCCGTCCCCACAGGGGGAAGCCGGGGAAGAAGTGCAGCAGGCCGCCGGTGAGGAAGGTGGGCAGCACCAGGAACAGGAAGATGCTCATGCCCACGCCCATCACCACCGCAAGGCCGATGACGGCGCTCTCCAACTTCTTGCTGGAGAGATGCTTCTCCAGCCACAGTTCCAATTTTGACGGCTGGGCCTCCTCCTCGTCGGGATAGAAGTCCGCCGAGTACATCAGGGCCTTGACGCCGTTGACCATGGAGGACAGGAAGTTCACCGTGCCCCGGATCAGGGGCCAGCCCAGAATGGGATGCTTGTCCTTGATGAGCTTCAGCTCCTCCACCTTTTCCACCAGCTCGCCCTCCTGATTCCGGACGACGACGGCCTGCTTCTCCGGGCCCCGCATGAGGATGCCCTCGATCAGCGCCTGTCCGCCGATGCTGGTGCGGAAGGCGCATTGTTTCTTTTCTGCCATGCCTGGGTTCCTTTCTATATACATCTATATACCACAGTGTTTCGCTCCGGCCCTCAGCCGGATATTCTATCATATCACGAATAGCGCCGGGGCGCAATGGTCATTCGCCGCCCATGGGCAGGCGGATCGTCACCACGCAGCCGCCGCCCTCGGCGTTGCCGATGTCGAAGGTGCCGTTGTGGAGGTGGACGATCTCGTCGCACACCGCCAGGCCGATGCCGCTGCCCCGTGCCTTGGAGGAGCCCTTGTAGAACTTCTGCTTCACGAAGGGCAGCTCCGCCTCCGGGATGCCGGGGCCGAAGTCCCGGACCCGGATGACCTCCATGTCCCCCTCCCGGTTGATGGACGCGGCGATGCGCTTTCCCGCGCCGCCGTGCTTGGCGGCGTTGTCCAGCACGTTGCAGAACACCTGCTTCAGCCGCTCCGGGTCGCCGGTGATGGGCTCCAGCAGATCGTCCCCCGGCTCGTACTCCAGCTCGATGCCCTCCTGGCGGAACAGCTGGCGGTAGGTGAAGATGGTGTCCTCGAACTCCGCCTGGACGTCCACCTCCTCCACCTGGAGGGTGAAGCGGCCGTCCTCCATCTTGGAGAAGTCCAGTAGCTCCTCCACCATGCTGGTGAGGCGGCGGGACTCCCGCAGGATGATGCGGATGCCCCGGCGCATCTGCTCCGGGTCCTCGCCGGTGTCCCCCAGGATGGTCTCGCCCCAGCCGTTGATGGCCGTCAGGGGCGTCCGCAGCTCATGGGACACGGAGGAGATGAACTCCGTCTTCATCTTCTCGTTCTGGCCGATCTTCAGGGACATGTCGTTGATGCTGTCCACCAGCTCCGCCAGCTCGTCGGTGTACCGGTTCTCCACCTGAATGCCGTAGCTGCCGGCGGAGATGCGCTTGGCGGCGTCGGACACCACCGCCACCGGCTCCACCACGTTGTTGATGAACAGCAGGTTGGAGAAGATCACCAGCGCCATGCACAGCACCGCCACCAGCAGGATGAGGAGCACGGAGATCATCACCTGAGTGTTGACGTTCTTCAGGGACGTGATATACCGCATGGCCCCCACCACCTTGCCGTTGAAGGCCAGGGGGCAGGTGACGGACAGGATGTTCTCCCCGGTCTGGGGGTCGCTGCCCTGGAAGTGGGCCATCTTGCCGGTGGACAGGGCCTGGGCGATGTCGTCGGTGCCGGGGGAGGTGCCCGCCGTCAGGTTGGAGGTGGAGGACACCTGGACCCGGCCGCTGCTGTTGATGAATTGCAGCTCGATGTAGTCCTTGTCCTCAAAGTTGTCGGCGTAGCTCACCGCCCGCTGGTTGTACTCGGCGAAGCTGGTCATGAAGTAGCTGGTGAAGGAGTCGGCGGCGGTCTGGGCCTTGTTCTCCAGGCCGGTGCGCATACTGGAGTAGTAGTAGCTGGCCACGCCGGCGGAGAACAGGGTGACGATGAGGATCACCAGTATGAAGATGGGCGCCACGGTGTTCACGATCCACCGCTGGCGCAGGCCCCGGATGCGGAGGGCCTTCCGTTCCAGTTTTCCGATTCCCTGCATGATCGTCCGCCTTTCTTTTTTTGCCGCTGCGCGGCGGGGCTTTGGTTTTTTCCCCTTCCCGGGGGTACGGGGGTTTTCTCCCTCGCGGGGGTGCCTGGGTGCGCCCCTCCGGGGCGCGATGGGGGTGCCGGGGAAGCCCGGCGGCTTCAAAACCCCCATTCTCTTTTTCCTAGAGAGGAAAAAGAGAATGCGCCTTTTGATGGTGTAAGAGAAAAAGGCTCGGGCGGCGGCATTCCGGACTTCGTCCGAAACGCTCGCAGCGCCTGTTACGGGGGTTTTGGCTTGGTAGTGACCGATGGCCTGGACCACTCAACCGTGTATGGCGGGTTCGGAAGCTGGGGGAAGTTCCGGATGCCCTTCTGCTCCTCTTTTGCTGCCGCACATTGGCAGTTGCGGGAGATCGGTGGAAGGAGCCGCTCCCGGATTCCCCCTGCTTCTCTTTTGCTGACGCACCTTGGCGGTTGCTGAGGGCTTGGCACCCTTCTCCCGGGACTGCCCGGGTAGCGCATAGCGAAGCGGAATGCGCGGGAGTAGGAGGACAGGCCTTGCGATTTTCCACCCAACGATGGCTTCCGGGGTTCTGTGAGCTGCGGCGGAGCAGCATCGACAACAGCCAATGTACTCCGCACCCGGTAGGAGGCTGGCAAGTCTGGTCGGCACCGATTCGGAAGACCCCCGCATTTCCGCCAACTGGCCCGCAGGGCCGGTTGTGCGGCAAAAGCGATTTTCTCTTCCACCGGGCGCGACGCATTCTCTTTTTCAAGAAAGCGGGGTCCCCCGCCGCAACCCAGCGAAGCGGGTTTTGTGGGGAAGAGGAAAGCGGCGAAGCGCCGCCAGCGGCGGAAAAAGCGAGCCGGTTTCGAGGAAGCGGCGCGATTGGCGGACCCGAAGGGGCCGGGAATCGCAATGCCGCGACGGTGTGCAAGG